>CAYPSF010000068.1:0-22919 GCA_964413165.1 uncultured Bifidobacteriaceae bacterium | reverse complement strand
AGCTGGCGGGCTGGCCGAAGCTGGCGCTCTGGTTGGCCGGCTGGCCGATGATGTTGGGCAACAAGGCTGGCGTCCAGCCGTTGAGCCAGGTGGTAATATTCGTAACCGTCAGCAAGCGCGGGTCACTATTGGTAACGCCAATCGTTTGCACGTTGGCGAACGTTGCCGGATTCCCGTTTGTATCCGTGTTCTGATATTGCCAGAAAACGTAATTGTTGCTCAACGCCGTGGTGGGAGTAATAAAGGAGGCGACATCAAACCGGCAAAATGCCCACGAGTCCAATCCGCCATTGGACCCGTTGGAGCCGGCCAGGGTAATTCCGGTAAGCCCCGAATCCGCCTCAAACAAGCAATTAACGAAGGAGAATCCATTGGCTGAATACGCTGTTCCATTTGGATTTATCCACGGCGTGGCGCTGCTGAACGAGGCTGAGGTGGGTGTGCGGGCAGCCGTCAAATTCTGTCCTCCAGTCAAGGAGTGAAACACACATTTATAGAAAAAGAGATTTCCACCGCCCCAGATGTAATCAAAATTGCCAATGATTTTGGAGTTATAAAAGAACACCTGTCCGGGCAGAAGCGTATCCTGACGGCTGGCAATAACGGAATTATTGACAATGGTATGGCTGCCACCGGTGTTCAGCGCTTCGGCCTGACCCCCGCCTTGCGGAGTTGTGTTCGTAAGGGTCAAATTGTCCAGTGCCACGTCATTGGCATTGATCTTGAACGACATTCGTCCTGCGATAGCACCGCTGTTCGCGGCAGTATTGACGTTGTTCAGGTATCTGATGACGGTGGCATCGCGGTTTTGCCCAAGCAACGTGACATTGGTTTTGCCCGAGATATTGACGAGTTCAAAATAAGCGCCGTTCTTGATCCAAACGGTTCGGCGTGCCCCATTGGCATTCAACGCCAGCGAATCCACCGCGCCTTGCACGGTGACAAAGTCGCCGCTGCCGTCCAGGTTAACGACCGGATTGGCCGGATCAACCGGGCCACCCGCCTTGGTCGTGAATTGCCACGCGTTGGTTGCTGCGATGCCCGCGAAATAGGCGCCGGTCGTATCGGCAAAAACTCCATCGTCCACAGTGACATAGTAGGTTTGATTGCTGGTCAACAAACCGGAAGCACTGTGGAGATAAATCGCCGCCTTTGTGCCCGTGATGACAACTGGAAAATAATTGAAGGGCGTGCCGTCACCCGGATAGTTGCTCCGCGCCTGGGTGCCGTTGCCGGCATTCAGGCCCAAATCAATTGTTTCCACGGGTATGCTGCCGTTGGTCTCGTTGTAAATGCGGATTTTCCCGGCGTTCCGCAAAACCGGCGTTTGGTTGAAGGTGATGTAAAGCGGCGTGTCATAACAAATGCCCGCCGCACCGTTGGTCGGAGACAGCGCAGTGGTTGACATGGTGGAGTTCACCGTAAGCGACGCGTTGCTGCTGGTCACAGACCCCGCCGCATTTTGCACGACCACAATATAAATCGCCGTATCTGACGGCGCGGTGCTGGCAATGGTCAAGGTTGCGTTCGTGGCCGAGGAATTGAGCAAACTTGAAATCGGATTGGCCAGGGTATTTTTATACCACTGATAGGTCGGCAGCGGCACGCCGGTGGCGGTGACTGAAATCGAAGCGCTTTGCGTATTTGTTACCACAACATTTGCCGGTTGTGCGCTGATGGCGGGCGGCACAATAATCGTCACCACGGTGTTATTGGTTGCCAATCCGGCGCTGTTGCTGGCAATCAAGGAATACGTTCCCTGATCACCCGGGTATTGCGGATTGCCAACCGTCAACATTGCGCTGCCGGCTCCGGAGACGGTCGAACTGCCGCTCGGTCCAGTGCCATCGGACAGCGGATTGCCGTTGAATTGCCAATAGAGCGCTGGCACTGGCGAGCCCGAAACCGCGTCGGCAATGATCATGTTTATGCCATTGGTCACCGTGACGGTGGCCGGGCCGGTGATTGCCGGGGTAATCGGGTTGGTGCTGATGGTCAGCAGCGCCTGACTGCTGCTGTTGGTGCCATACACATTAGTGACCACCACGAAATAGTTGCCACTGTCGTTGGTCTGCGCGTTGGCAATTTGCAAATTTGTCGTCGTGACGCCTGACAAGGTGGAGCTGCCGCTGGGGCCGGTGCCATCGGACAATTGGTTGGTAGTGCCGCCGCTGACATAATACCACTGATAACCCAAGGGCGTGACACTGGTTGCCGCGATGCTGACCGTGAAACTGGTGGTTACGTTGTCACCGGGAATGCCGCTGTAAGGCAGCGGTTGGGCGGTGAATATGGGCCGTGGGTCGGCGGGCAATAACAAGTCCAGTGAACCATTCGGTCCATTGCTCACCAGAGTTGCCCCGGTCGCCCAGGCTGGCGGGTTGGTCAAACCAAAGTTATTAGTGCCTGTCCAGGTGGTGTATCGAATCAATGGAAATTGTTGCGGATAGGACAAAAAGAAAACCGGATTCGGATCTAATTGAATAAAATTCTTTGCGCCGCCAGTTATCAAAGTTTTGGTCAGACCGCGGAGCGAACCGTCGGGAGGCACGCTCAAGCCGACCACTGAATTGGTCAGGGCGAGTTTTGCGAGTCCCAGCGCATTGGTCGCCAGCGTATTGGTTACAATCAAAGTCGCACTTGCCAACGTGATGTTATTGGAACTGGATGCCCCAACCGAGATGTTGTTGGCATAGACGGTTCCGCCGATCACATTCAGATTGCCTGAGGTGCCTGTCCCGGCCGCCGTTGCGAGGGTTGTAAATCCAAGCGTAATGCCTGTGTTAACCTGCAAGACCGCCGCGGAGCCCACAATTAGAATTCCCAAACACGGCGTGGTGCTGGCGCCCGTCTCCAATGACTGGTTTCCGATAATAGCAGCATTAACATCCATCAGCCCGGAGTTAAACGTCAGATAACCGCGGTGCGGACCAGCCCAGGTGTCGACGGCCGTGGCGTCCCGGCCGATGGATAACACGTTAATTAAGGCGTCAATCGTTCCATTGTTGAAATCATTCGTGCCGACACCGCCATTGCTGGATGAGCCGCTCCCGGCGCCGTCTCCCACCGCCCACCAGGTCACCCGGCTCGAGCCGCCGCTGACCCCGCGAAAGTAAGCCACCGGGTTGTTATTCGTATAGGCCGGATTGAATCCCATCCATCCCCAGGTCGAACTGCCGTTGTTCTTATCTCTGCCGATCCCGATGCTGTCCAGGAACATTGTGTTTGCCTGGCCCAGATATAAATAGCTTGAAATGCCGCCGTTGTTGCTTGGGTTTTTGCTGATTTCGATGGAATTTGTCCGGTTGCCGGCCGTTTGGTAGTTGGCCAACGTGTCCGTTAAATTCAGGACGATGACGTTTGTCTGGGCCAAATATAAAACTCCCGCGACCTTATTGTTTGCATTGCCGGGATTAAAGCTGGTCGTAGTGCCGACGCCGATGCGGTTGATATTCGCCGAGAAGGTGGACAGTCCGGACAGGTTAAGAATTTCGCGCGAACTGCCGGATGCCCCGCCCTGGTTGACGGAAAGAACGGCGTTGGCATTGGTTATGTTTAAGGTTCCCCCCGCGCCAGCAACCACGTTGGTCACCAGCTTTACGGAGCCGATATCGGTTGGTGTCGCCGCAATCAGGCCGCCCGTATTGGTAACGGTCAATGTCACGCCATTGGCAATCAAGGTCGTATGAGCATTGTTGGTGTTGCCATATTGCAGCGACCCGATCGTTAAATTTGCGTCCACGACGTTGTTGATATTGGAAAAAGTCGTGGCGCCGGCATCGAAAAATTTCACGTCGTCACTGGTGCCAGGAACGGCATTGCCGGACCAGTTGGCGGCGTCCGACCAGTTGGTATCCGTGCCGCTGGCCCCGCTCCAAATCACAGTCGCCGCCTGAAGCTCCTTTGACAGGAGCAGGTTGATGACGACACACCATGCGTAAATATATTTCATAAATGAGTTAATTGAGTGGTTGAAGGCAGAAAGCGGTTGGGTTCATTTGCCTGATTCAAGGTTCTCTTAACAGGAGTATTAAACGGCAGCCTCATCCTGACAATTTGGCAATTCTTCAAAAAACGTTGAAAATTCTCCAGCGCATCCGGAAACGACTTGTCGGACCAGGCCTCGCGAAGCATATTTTGGCCATGCCCAAAAGAACCCCTCGCGTGTTACTGGCCTTGGGTTGGTACGAACAGCGCCTGCATCTGGGTATTGCCAAGTATGCCTTGGAGGCCGGGTGGCATTTGTGCGCCGATGTGACCAAAGAAAAAGTCATTCCCTGGGGCTGGAAAGGCGATGGGATTCTGGCCTGGCTGGGCGCGGGCGAGGACCTGGCGAAGTTTGTCGTGGATGCCAAACTGCCCACGGTGGATTTCAGCCGCCGCCGTCTCGAACTGCCGTTTCCCCGTGTGTTAATCGATGATGACGCCTCGGTACAGCTGGTCGCCGACCATTTTCTGGTGCGTGGTTTCAATCATTTCATGTATTACAGCGCGCAGGACAACTGGGCTTTTGAGAAACATGGCGAGGCGTTTGCGGAAATTCTCAAGCGAGCCGGACACGATTGTGTTTGGATTCGCTGGCATAAATCGTCGGTTTATTCGACCGGTAATATGCAATGGAAAGACAAGCGGCGCTGGCTCGCCGTTGAATTAAAAAAGGCGCTCAAACCGCTGGCGCTTTTTGCGGCTACGGATGACCACGCGCTGGAAGTGGTCGAAGTTTGTGAGGGCATGGGCCTTTCTGTGCCGGAAGAGGTGAGCGTGGTCGGCATGGATAATTCTCTGCTGGCTGTGGATGCGATGAGTACGCCCATTTCCAGCGTGGATCAAAACTTTAGCACGCTTGGCTATCGCGGGGCGGAGCTGTTGGATCGGTTGATGCACGGCAAGCCACCGCCACCGCATCCCATCCACATTCCGCCGACCGGTCTGATTGCGCGCAAGAGCAGCGACCTGTTGGCGATCAATCATCCCGGCCTGGCCCGCAGTCTACGGTATTTATGGGCGAACTATCAAAAGCCGATCGGGGTTGACGATTTGGCCCGGGTAGCCGGGATGTCGCGGAGCGGATTGCACCAGGCGTTTATTGAACAGATTGGCCGGCCGCCGGGAAATGAATTGCACCGCGTCCGGATTGAAAGTGCGAAGAAACTTTTATTCCAATCCAAAATCAAGTTGGAGGAGATTGCCGAGAAGTCCGGCTATCAAAGCGCCAACAGTTTCTGGGTTGCCTTCCGGCAATCCACGGGCATGTCTCCCAAGCAGTATCAAAAACAATTCTGCGCTTGACCCGCCGCGCGTCTTGTTTCACGGGCTTTCCGGATTCACTGCGTTTCCGGGGTGGCTGGAGATTTTTCACATTTTTTTGGATAAAGGCACAATGTTTTTCCTCGCCAATTTCGCTAAGGTACCCGTGATGAAACCGTGCAGCGCATTGCGGCCGTCGCCGTTCAAATTGGCACTTTGCCAGCGATTGAAATGACCTTGGCTACGACCGCTGAAGCGCCGGCCGAACTGCGGCATTCCCTTTGGGTGTCTGACCTCGGTGACGGCACGTATAAAAATCCCGTGCTCCACGCTGATTATTCCGATCCGGATGTGATTCGCTGCGGGGACGATTTTTTCATGACCGCGTCGAGTTTTAGCTGCACGCCGGGCCTGCCGATTTTGCATTCGCGTGACCTGGTCAACTGGACGCTCATCAATCATGCGGTTGGCAATTTGCCGCACCCGCGCTATGAACAGGTCCAACCTGGCTGTGGGGTGTGGGCGCCGGCCATCCGCTTCCATGCGGGAAAATTCTGGATTTTCTTTCCCATGCCCGACGAGGGAATTTATGTCACGACGGCAAATCATCCGTCCGAAAAATGGTCCCGGCCTCATCTGCTTCAGGCCGGGAAGGGCTTGATTGATCCCTGTCCGCTCTGGGACGACGATGGGCGAGCCTATTTGGTTCATGCCTATGCCGGGTCGCGCGCGGGTATCAAGCATCGCTTGCGGGTGTGCCCCATGGCCCCGGATGCCGGCCGTTTGCTGGGGGAAGGCCAGATTGTTTTTCATGAACCGGAAAGGCATCCGACCATTGAGGGGCCAAAGTTTTCCAAACGCGATGGCTGGTATTACCTGCTGGCTCCCGCCGGTGGCGTGGAAACCGGCTGGCAAGTGGCCTTGCGTGCCAAACATATTTACGGCCCATACGAAGATAAAACTGTCCTCGCTCAGGGCGATACGGCCGTCAACGGTCCGCATCAGGGAGCGCTGGTGGATTCGGTGGATGGCCGTTGGTGGTTTCTGCATTTTCAGGACGCGGGCGTTTATGGGCGGATCATTCATTTACAACCGGTTCACTGGGAAAATGGATGGCCGGTCATGGGGAAAAATGGCGAGCCGGTTCAATGCCATCCCAAACCTTATTGTGGTGCGCCGCAAAGTATCTGCACTCCCCAAACCAGCGATGAATTTGATGCCGTTAAATTGGGACGGCAATGGCAATGGAACGCAAACCACAAGGACGAATGGTTTTCCTTGGTCGCCCGGCGCAGTCATCTGCGGCTGTACGTGCAACCGTCGGAGCTCCCATTGAACCAACTGCCAAATCTCTTGCTGCAAAAATTTCCCGCTCCAGGTTTTGTGGTGGAGACCCGGCTTGAATTTTCATCGGTCCATGATGGCGATGAGGCCGGATTGGTCATTGCCGGCCAGTCCTCTGCGGGGTTATCGCTGCGTCGCATCGGCAACCGGAATGAATTGATACTGCGCCTGGGTAAAACAGAAACCGTGGTCCATGCTGATTTGGATCGGTACGTCTGTTTGCGGGTTGTGGTCAGTCGTAATGGAAAATGCCGGTTCAGTTTCGCCACCGGGGAGAAATTTATACCGGTTCCAGATGTCTTTATGGCTGCCAAGGGTGTTTGGATAGGTGCGAAGGTGGGAATCTTTGCCATGAGCCCGGCCACGAATGGTGTTCGCGGCCACGGTGATTTCGACTACTTTCGTTTGCTGCCTGACAAAGACAAGACCTCAAGTCGCTTCGGGCAAATATTGCCGGAGGTTTTGTGCGCCAACGGGGTGAAAGGAAGGGCATCGCCGGAGTTGGCATGAAATCGCTCCTGGCCTGGCTCGGCGGGGCGAAGACCTGGCACAGTCTGTCGTGGATGTGAAATGACCCGCGGTGGACTATACCCATCCTCTTCTCAAAATTCTGTTCCTCGCATTTTGATCGGCGATGTCGCTTCGGTGCTGCTTGGCGCCGAAATTTCAAGGTCGCGGATTTGATGCAGCCAACGGCCGGGACCTGGAGATTTTTCACACTTTTTTGGATAAAGGCATGATGTTTTGCATTAAGGGCCCTGTTAAAGTGCATCAAGTCCAAATGTACCCAAATGTTTTAACTCGACGGCCCGGCCATTCCCCAAAACCGTCATCGATGGTTTCGGGATTCACCCTGATCGAATTACTCGTTGTCATCGCGATCATTGCCATTCTGGCGGCATTGCTGCTGCCGGCGCTCTCCGCCGCCAAACTGAAAGCGCAAGGTATTGCCTGTATCAATGACATGAAGCAAATGCAGCTTTGTTGGTATATTTATGCGGGGGACAACGAGGAACTTGTTCCGCTTAATGTAAATTACTCGTCAGGTGGTAACGTCGGGGCGGGCGTATATGGTGGACCTTGTCCCAACTGGGTCGCCGGTAACATGGCAAGCAGCACTGAAAAGAAGGATCCGTCTTTTCTGACGGACCCAACCAAGATTTGGGGTTCGATCGGTACCATGGCTAAAAATCCGTCTTCGTACAAATGTCCCGGCGATCCGACCGACAACGTTCGTTCGATCTCGATGAATGGGTGGATTGGTCCAGGCGGTCAGCCTGGAACGTTGAGTAACTTGCCTTTGGAGAATGGTGGGCCTCCGACCGGTTGGAATCTGGCGCCGGCGAGATTCCAGGCGGTTGTGAAAATGACGGATATGAAAAAATTGCCTCCTTCGGAGATCTTTGTTTTTTTGGACGAGAACAAGTCTTCGATTAATGACGGTTGGTTTCGCCTCGACCCCACGGGCTATGGCGGTAATGGAGTTTTATTTCCAAATTTTACCTCGGTGGTGGACTTTCCCGCGGTTTATCACAACCGTTGCAGTTCTTTTTCATTTGGCGATGGCCATGCCGAAATTCATAAGTGGCGGAGCAATGGCTTTACCACTCGGACACCGAACGGCCAACAAATAAGTATTAGCGGCCCCCCTCCCGCCGGCCCGGAGGAAATCCAGGATTGGACCTGGTTGCTTCAGCACGCCACGATTCCCAAATAATTGGGATCTTTGCCACCCGGCTAAAATTTTTCAATCCATTCCCAGAAAAGACCCAAACAACACACCGAACAAAACCCCATCCCGATATGAAAACATCCTCCCCAATCAAACGTTGCTGGCGACCTGGCCAAAGTTTTTTTTGTGCGCTCTGGCTGTTGGCCATTCTCTTTTGCATTCAAAGCGCGCAGGCCCTCAATTTTACCCTGCCGCTCTATGAGCCCTTCGCTTACACCAATAACGAACCCTTGGGAGCCGGTGGTCCTTTGGGCAGCTCAAATACCTGGACGTGGGGAAACTCGGCCAGCGGTTCCAGCGCCCATCCTAATACCAACGCAAGCCTGTCCTACATTGGAATGCCGGCAGATACGATCATCTTTGCGACGAATTCCGGCCCGTGCGGACTGATTGCAAATACCGGCACCGGTAAAGTCCGGGGTGGAAATTTCAACAACCCCGTCACCAACGTTACGATTTATTCGTCATTCCTGTTGAATATCCGGTCGCTGAGTGTCGCAGTCTCCGACCGATTGCTGTTTGGGCTGGGAGCTGCAACGGGCGGCTCCGGGGCTGACGGTGGTGCGGCGGTCTGGCTGGATCCTTCCGGTCGGTTGAAAATTTCCAAGAATTCCACTGCAACGGCAGCGACTAGTACCACGTATCCGTTGGTTATCAGCAATACCTATCTGGTTGTATTCCGTTACCAGGTGAATCCCACCAACATCATGCCTGACCAGGTTGATCTCTGGCTGAACCCGGGTGCGCTGGGTGAAGACAGCAATATTCCCACACCTGATCTAACTACCACGAACAATGCCAACGCGCGGACATTTAACTCGATGACGTTCAACGGCAACGCTCCAACCCACGTCTTTTATATGGATGAAATCCGTGTCGCCACCAACTGGTCGAATGTGACCACACCGACTTCCTGGGCAGGCAATACTTACAATGTCACGGGGGGCGGTTCGGGTTGTGCGGGCGACAGTTTTGTCATTGGATTGAGTAGCTCGGATTCGGGTATAAGCTATTTGGTTTACACCAACGGCGTGCTTTCTGATATAAGCGCGACAGGAACCGGCTCACCAATCAGTTTTGGTGCTCAAACAACCACGGCGACTTACACTGTGTTGGCGACTAATACCACTGACACTACAGTTCATTGGATGAAAGGCAATGCGGTGGTCAGTGTATTAACTCCGCCGACAATTACCTCTCAACCAGCCCCGGTGTTGGCTGCCACAAACAGCAGTGTCGTGTTTATTGTTTCCGTCACTGGATCCTCTCCACAATATCAGTGGTTTCGCAATGGTGTCGGGCTTGCCAACGGCGCCAATATTTCCGGTGTCACCGCACCGGTTTTGATCATCTCACCGGTAACCTCGGCGGAGGTGGCCACAGCAAATGCAGGTTATTATTGCATTATCACCAACGCGTGCGGTTACACAACGAATTCAATTACCAACTCTCTGACACTCCATGCTGCTGATACTATCGTCTGGCAGGGAGCGCCAACCAACTTGTGGGATATCAGCACAATGACCAATTGGACCAATAGTGCGGGCGCGGCTGTCGTATTCAATCAGGGAGATAACGTGATTCTCGACGATACCTTCAGGAGCCCGGTATTGGCTCTCCAAAGCCAATATTTGAGCCCCGGTTTGATCAGCTTTGTTGGCAGCCAGATTATGGCCATCAGCGGTAATGGAAATCTCAATGGTAATGGAAGTATTTTTGGCCTGAATTCCTCCTTGCTGATCAATGGCACCGGGACACTGTCAGTCAGCAATGCGAACGACTTTGCTGGCGGCACAGTCATCAGTAATGGAACCCTGGCGATCTACACTTACACCCGGCCGATCGGTTCTGGAGCAATCACATTGGCGGGCGGCACATTCCGGGCAGTGCCTTCCTCGCAAGCAACCCAGTTTAGCAACAATATTGTCGTCGTAACGGACAGTACGCTGGAATACGATGGAACCGGGGGCAATGGCTTCAATTATGCCGGGACATTGACGGGCTCGGCGGGCAAGACCTTGACGATTTTCAATAACAGTATCGCCAGCACTTTCAACTGGCTGCGTCTGCTCAAGGGTTTCACCAACGATGCCAATATTGTTCTTACCAGCCCGGCAGCTTCGGTGGACCTCACGCCGGTTCTGACCGGTGGAGATCAAATTTTTAACGGGGTCATTTCCGGAACCGTTGGACGTATTCGCGTCACGGGTGCAAACAACAGTGTTATTTTAAACGCGCAGAATACCTTCAATGATTCCGCATCAGTCAATAATACCACCATGAGCCTTTACATGAACGGTGGAAACGTTGGTTTCGGTGCGGACTCGGTCTCCAGTTCCCCGCCGACCATTGATTCCAGCCCTGCGGGCACGGGCAACATTGGCATCGGCGTGGCTGCCGGGGAGGGCGCCAACTGCGGCTTCTTTGCCAGCGGCGGGGCTCATACGGTCGGCAATCCGATCATTTATCCCAGTGCGACCAATACCTTCATCGTCTCTATTATTGGCAATAACAATCTCACCTTGTCCGGCAGCATTACACTGTCTGGTGCCGACGGCACCGGAAATACAAACCGCACCTTCTCGGTGACAAATACTGCGTTGACCACATTTTCCGGGGTAATCAGCGATGGCGGCCTTGGTTGTGGTCTCATCAAGACCGGCAACGGCATCCTGGATTTGAACGGAGCCAACACCTATGCCGGCCCAACGGTTGTCAGTAACGGCATCCTCGCAGGTATCGGCTCGATCGTCAGCCCGGTGACGATCGCTCCGGCCGGTTCTATCGGCGCCGGAACAGTGTCGATCGGCACGCTGACGGTCAACAACAACCTGACGTTGAATGGCAATGGGTTCTTCAAATTGAACAAGTCGGTGTCGCCGTCCAACGATATGGTTTCTGTCTCCGGCACGTTGGCCAACACCGGCACCGGCACCATCACCGTGACCAACATCGGCGTTACCGCAGTGACCAATGGCGACACCTTCCATCTGTTCAACAAGGCTGTCACCGGCGCGAACACGTTGACGATTGCCGGCGCCGGCATGGTCTGGACGAACAACTTGAGTGTGGATGGCAGTATCCGGGCGCTGGTTCCGGTCCCTCCGATTGCCAACTATTCCACCAACATCAGTTTTACTCTCACTGGCGGAAGCTTGACCATCAATTGGCCGGCAACGCACTTGGGATGGATTCTCCAGGTGCAGACCAATGCCTCGAGTGTTGGTCTTAATCTGGCCACGAATACATGGCATGACGTTCCGAACAGTGCGAGTGTGAACAGCACAAACTATCAGGTGAACCCGGCCAATCCAACCGTGTTTTACCGTCTGCGCCATCCGTAATGACCGGGCGCTTCTGAGCAACTATACAAATAAAAATTAAACCAAAGCGGAGTGCGATGAGCACTCCGCTTTTTAAGCCTTGTGCCCAATCTTGTGCAAAATTTTTTATGTTTCAGGCGATTTGCCCTGTTGTCGCTCATTTTCCTGGCGGGCATGGCGAGAGCGATTACACCATGGTCCCTCTCGATCAATACGAACAATGTCATCGTTGTCACGAACGCCACCGCGATTGGCGATGGCATTTTCACCAATACGACGGCGTTTCAAAATGCCATCAATACCGCTGCCGCCGGCGGGAATGTTGGCGGCTTGCTCGGCGGCGTGGTGGAGGTTCCTCCGGGAATTTTTCTTTGCGGACCGCTGACGCTGAAGAGTAACGTCCGGCTGCAGCTTGATTCAAACGCCGTTATCCGGCTGCTTCCGCGTGGAGCGTGGCCGGGCTCGCCTTACACCGGCACGGTGTCGCCGCTGATCAATGGCTCGGGGCTTACGAACATTGCCATCACCGGCACCGGCCTGTTTGACGGCCAGGGCGGTCCCTGGTGGCCGGATGCTACGACTATCAACCGGCCTTTGATCCTCAGTTTGCAGCCGTGTTCCAGGGTGTTGCTTCAGGACTTCACCAGCAGCAACCCGCCCGTGGCGCATATCGCCCTCAAGGGCAACGGTGGAAACGTCAACGTTGTCGGCATCAAATTGCTGGCCCCCTCCTCGGATGATCCGGTGAATCCGTCGCATAATACGGACGGCGTGGATTTTGCCGAGACCAACGCTTATTTTAAGGACTGCTTTATCAGCACTGGCGATGACAATATCGCCATCGGCAGCAGTGGGTCGGTTTCCAGGGATATGCTGGTGACGAATTGTTTTTTTGGGGAAGGCCATGGGTTGAGCATCGGCAGTTTTACCTCCGGCGGGGTTTCCAATCTTCTGGTGGTGGATTGCACGTTTAGCAACACGGGAAATGGCATCAAGGTCAAGTCTTCACGCGGTCGCGGGGGGGTGGTCCAGAATCTGAATTATTTCAACATCAAGATGACCAATGTGGATTGGCCGATTCAACTTTACGCCTATTACGAATATGGACTGGGCACGCTGACCGGCGTGACGCCTGGGTTCGCGGCTTTCGTCGGCACGAATACGCCCCCCGGCAGCAGTCCGCCGATCTACCGCAACATCACCATCAGCAACGTCACGGCCAATATCCTCAACGGCCGCCCACCGTTGATGATCTGGGGACTGCCGGATTATCCGGTTTCAAACATCGTCCTCAAGGCCGTCAACCTCACTTCCAGTTCCACCGGCATCTCCGGAATCTACAGCGTCACCAACCTCCAGTTGGTTGACTGCTCATTCCCGGTGCCCGTCGGAGTCAAGACCCTTCAGTTCTGGAATGCGGACATGACGTTTACGAACACCTCGCCCGCCGCCAGCCTTTTGATCCTCAACGGACTCACCACGAATGGAATTGGTAACACGCTTGATTTCTACAATGCCCCAGCGACGGTTTCCAATACCAACGCCATTGCCGGTGGAGCAGTGACGATTGCCGGTAGTACCCTCACTATCAGCAACAATCTGACCCTGACCACGGCCGCCCCGTTGAATTATGTCGTCAGTACCAATCCCGCTATTTTGGCAGTTAAAGGTAATCTTGCGCTTGGCGGGATTGTGAATGTAACCGCCGGTCCCGGTTTTACCCATGGCACTTTCACCTTGATGGATTACACGGGAAATTTGAGCGGCAGCCTCCCCGCGCTTGGCACCACCCCATCCGGATATTCCTGCTCTTTGAGCAGCGCTACACCTTACCAGATTAATTTGATTGTGTTGCCGCCGCCGCCGGGCATTCCGACAAATCTCACCGCCATTGCGACCAACTTGCTCATCGATTTGAACTGGTTTACGCCGTCGAACGCCGCCAGTTACAATTTGAGACGTTCCACGGCCGATGGCGGGCCGTATTCATTGCTGGTCAATTTGACGGCGACCAATTATTCCGATTCCGCTGTGATGCCAGGAACGACTTATTATTACGTGGTGACGGCGACGAACGTCACGAGTGAAAGCGGAAGTTCTGTTCAGGTCAGTGCCGCGCCGCTGCCTTCCAACGTTTCGACGAATCTAAGCTTTCAAGCGTCCGGCAACCAATTGCAGTTGTCGTGGCCGGCGGATCACCTCGGCTGGCGATTGCAGATGCAAACCAATAGCCCCGATAATGGTCTCGGCAATAACTGGATCACCGTGCCGAATTCCACAAACATGACATCCGCGAATATCGGAATCGATTCGGCAAATGGTTCGGTGTTCCTGCGATTGATTTATCCCTGATTTTGAACCATGGCGCCAGGCAGCCCACACATTTCGATTAAAATTTGGCTCGTATCCGCTGACAGGGATCAATTTTATGTCTCTTAAAACGACAAACATCTCGAGAACTCCGCCCGGCAAATATCCCGGTATCCTCGCGGTCAACCGCGTCAAGAATTTGCCGGCGAAGCGGGCCACAAACGGGGCCAATGGACATTACGACAACAAAGCGAAGGGTGATACCGGCCCGAACTGCGCCATCCCGGCCGGAAACAAATTTGTGCCACATCAGGCGGTAAAGGCGGCAAAGACCCCACTTTATCGAAATCCTGCCGCATCCGTTCCCCGCCGGGTCAAAGATCTGTTGTCGCGCATGACGCTCGAAGAAAAGGCGGCGCAGATGACGTGCATTTGGCAGCGGAAATCGAAAATGCTCGTGGATGAACACGGCAACTTCGATCCCAACAAAGCCCGGGAGGCATTTAAGGACGGCCACGGCATCGGCCAGGTGGGCCGTCCGAGCGATGCCGCGGCAAATCCGCCCACTACGTCTAACGGACGTAATGCCCGTCAGATGGCCGAGTTGACGAACGCGATACAAAAATTCTTCCGGGAGCATTCACGATTGGGAATTCCCGTGATCTTTCACGAGGAATGTCTGCATGGCCACGCGGCGAAAGACGCAACCAGTTTTCCGCAGCCAATCGCCCTGGGCGCGACGTTCAACCCCGCACTCGTCGAACGCCTGTACGCCATGAGCGCCGAGGAGACTCGCGTGCGCGGGGCGCACCAGGCGCTCACGCCGGTTGTGGACGTCGCCCGCGACCCGCGTTGGGGACGGGTCGAGGAAACTTTCGGCGAAGACCCGTTTCTCAATGCGCGGCTTGGCGTTACCGCCGTGCGCGGATTTCAGGGGGATGCGTCTTTCAAGGGCAAAAAGCGGTTGATTGCCACGCTTAAGCACTTCGTTGCCCACGGCCAGCCGGAATCAGGCATGAACTGCGCGCCCCCAAGCATGTCGGCGCGCACCGTGCGCGAGGTGTTTTTGTTCCCGTTCAAGGAGGCTGTGCAAAAGGGCGGGGCGATCAGCGTCATGGCCAGCTACAACGAGCTGGAGGGCTCGCCCTGTCACGGCAACCGCTGGCTGCTGCGGGATGTGTTGCGCAAGGAATGGGGCTTCAAAGGTTTCGTCGTTTCCGATTATTACGGCATCCTTGAGTTGAACCAAAAGCCCCAGACCCATGGGCATTTCGTTGCGAAAGACAAACTCGAAGCTTGTGTGTTGGCCGTCAAAGCCGGCGTTAACATCGAATTCCCCGAGCCGGACTGCTATCTGCACCTGGTTGAACTCGTCCGCAAAAAAGTCCTCCAGGAATCGGAATTGGACGAACTGATCGCGCCGATGCTGTATTGGAAATTCCAGATGGGATTGTTCGATGATCCCTACGTTGATCCGGACGAAGCGGAGCGGATCGTTGGCTGCGAATCGCACCGTGTCCTGGCTCTGGAAGCCGCGCGTGAATCCATCACGCTCCTGAAGAACGATGGCAATCTTCTGCCGTTGAATCCGAAGAAGCTCAAAACCATTGCCGTCATCGGACCAAATGCGAATCGCGTTTTGTTGGGCGGTTACAGCGGCGTGCCGAAGCAGTTTGTCACTGTCCTCGACGGCATCCGGGCAAAAGTTGGCAACCGGGTGAAGTTGGTTTACAGCGAAGGCTGCAAGATCACGGCGGACGGCGGCTCATGGCAGCGCGACGAAGTGGTTCTGAGCGATCCCGGGCAGGATCGCAGGCAGATTGCTGAAGCGCGCCGGGTGGCAAAACCGGCGGACGTGATTGTGGTCTGCATCGGCTGTAACGAACAGGGCGGACGCGAAGCCTGGAACGCTAGACACTTGGGCGATCGGACCAGTCTCAACCTGCTGGGCCGTCAGGATGAACTTGTCCAGGCAATGCTGGCAACCGGCAAGCCGGTGATTGTCGTTCTTTTCAACGGACGCCCGCTTTCCATCAACTATGTTGCGCAGAATGTTCCGGCCATTTGCGAGTGTTGGTATCTCGGTCAGGAATGCGGCCATGCGGTTGCCGATGTTTTGTTCGGTGATTTCAACCCGAGCGGCAAACTGCCGATTTCGATTCCGCGTTCCGTCGGTCATTTGCCGGTGTATTATAGCCACAAGCCGTCGGCGCGGCGCGGTTACCTGTTCGACGACGTCTCGCCGCTATTTCCGTTCGGGTTCGGTTTGAGCTATACCGCCTTTGAGTTTGGCAATCTGCGGCTGACGAAGAAGCGCATTCGCCCAAACCAGTCCACGCGCGTTCTGGTCGATGTTAAAAACAGTGGCCAACGTGCCGGAACCGAAACGGTTCAGCTTTATATCCGCGACCGGTTCAGTTCAGTCACGCGCCCGGTGAAGGAATTGAAAGGCTTTACGAAGGTTTCCTTGAAATCGGGCGAATCGAAGACGATCGCGCTCGAAATCACGCCCGACTCGCTGGCGTTCCATAACGTTGATATGAAATATATCGTCGAGCCGGGTGAATTTGAAATCATGGTTGGCAATTCTTCCCATGATCTGCACCTGCAAAAGGTGATCTTGACGGTCGTTAACTGATAAATGAACGCCGCCCACAAGATTCCCTTCGTGGAGAAGCTGGGTTATAGCGCCGCCGACGCCGCTGCGAACTTCGTCTTCATGACGATGACTTTGTTCCAGCTCAACTTTTACACGGATACCTTCGGCCTGACCGCCAGCGCGGCAGCGGCCATCTTGTTCTGGCCGCGAATCTGGGACGCGATTTTTGATCCAATCATGGGAATCCTTGCCGATCGCACCAGGACGCGCTGGGGCAAGTTCCGCCCATGGATTATTTGGACCGCCGTGCCCTGGGCGGTGATCATGGTGCTGGCTTACACCACCCCAAAAGGCTGGAGCATGGCGTGGATGATTGCCTATGCGGCCATCACCAATACGATGCTGATGACGATTTACTCCATGAACAACATGCCCTACGCGGCGCTGGGAGGAGTCATGACCGCCGATCTGGACGAGCGAGCCAGGCTTAATTCCTACCGCTTCATAGCTGTCAACGTCGCGCAGTTTATCGTGGGTGGTTTTACCCTGCCTCTGGTCGCCAGGTTCGCCGAGGGACACGACCTCGCTTACGGCTGGCGCATGACCATGACCATCTGGGCGGCGGTATGCCTGGTATTATTTGTGGTGACCTTTGCCACGACGCGGGAACGCATTGCGCCGGTTGTGGATAGTAAACCGTCAGCGAAGCAGGATTTCCTGGCCCTGCTGAAGAACAGTCCATGGGTGGTGATGTTCATCATGACGCTGGTTCACTTTGCCATCATGTCATTTCGGGGCGGTGCGCTTTACAACTACTACCATCACTACGCTGACAAGGCGGCGATGTTTGACTTTCTCGAAAAGCTCGGGCTCACCGCGCCGGCATTGGAGCCGGGCGCGCCCAGGCCGGGCGGCCTGCTGGAATCGCTCGGCTATATCGTCCACGGAACGCGCGACAGCCTCTCCGGTTCCAATATCGCCAAAGTGTTCTACAGCATTGTGAATATCTCTCAGCGCTTCACGACGATCGCCGTGATCCTGATGTCCGTGTCGCTCGCGCACCGATATGGGAAAAAAGCCGTGGCGGTGGCGGGCTTCGCACTCTCAACGGTCGCCGGGTTTGCGTTTTATCTGCTGAAGCCCGCGGATGTATGTGGAATGGTGATCTTGTCCATCGTCAGCGCGGTGGTCTATGCCCCGACAATTCCGCTGATCTGGTCCATCTTCGCCGACGTGGCAGACTACTCGGAGTGGAAGACCGGGCGTCGTTTCACGGGTATCGTGTTTGCCACGATCGGGTTTGCGTTGAAGGCGGGATTGGCCATCGGTTCGGCGTCGTTTCTCTGGATCATGGCCGGATTTTTCAATTATGACACAAAGCTCCCTGCCGCGCCCGGAGCGGTCGCTGGCTATCGCATCTGCGCCGGTATCGGGGTCGGCGTCCTGTTCGCCATCTGTACGGTTTTACTCATCAGTTACAAACTGAATAAACGGGTAACGATCCAAATGGCCGAGGAATTGGCCGAACGGCGAAAGATATCTGCGGCCACAGCCTGACTCTCTTGAACCGAACACGCGCAACCAAATGAAACCAAACAGAATGACCGCACGTGCGAGGAGAAGACGGCCTCCCGAGATCCCCGGCCTCGAGAGGCTTCTGCCCGGCGATGCGACTCGAGCGAGCGTCACCAAACACAGTGGTCTCGTCCGGAGTCTGAGGTACATGGCGCAAAACTATTGGCGTCCGATCCAGATGGACGACCTGGTTTCGGCCTCGGGCATGTCGCGACGCGGCTTAACGAAAGCATTTTACCGGCACGTCGGCTTCAGCCCTGGATCGGTATTGCGACATGTAAGAATTGAGTGCGCAAAGCGGCTCCTGATCGAGCGTGATTTAACATTGAAAGACCTCGCCAAACACTGCGGTTATCGAAGCGAAAATACCCTTTGCATCGCGTTCCAGCGGGCGACGGGAATGGCGCCTAAAAAATTTCAGCGGGATGCCTGGCTGACCAGGTATCGCACTTGCCGGCAAGCTGAAGCAGATTCAATTCTTATGAAATCGCTGCCTCGGTCGCCGGTCCCCAAACCAAATTTAAAACTACAATTCCGCTCAGCATAAATCAGCCCGTTGATAAAACTGTCTATTTATCCTTCCAGCGGTTTCTATCCATTAGTGATGGTTATTTAGATGTGAAGAAACTTCAATCTATTTTGGAGAAAGCGGGTGGAATGTATGAGGTTCAATTTGAGACGATTGCCTTAATGCTAATCCCCGTTCCCAAGCCAAGGGCGCAATCCGTTTCCTTTATTTGTGGAAAGAGGAACTACCCGCATAACCAAACAACATGAAAACGACCTGCCAACAAATCCTGAAAACGCAATGGCTCAAGACAATTGTGATCACGACAGCAATTGCTGCTTCCAATCACGCAGCCCTCTCCGCCCCAACCTTGCCGTCCATCCCGAGCGGAACTTATAACATTACTTCCTATGGGGCTTCGACGGGTTCGGCCAACAATGCCACGGCCATTCAAAACGCAATCAACGCGGCTTCGGCGGCCGGCGGCGGCACGGTGCAAGTTCCCTCCGGAATATTTTTGAGCGGCCCGATCACCATGAAGAGCAAGGTGTGCCTTAATCTCGCCAGTGGTTCCACCATGAAGATGCTGGCCTACGGCACCTGGCCGGGAAGCACCGCTTTCATTGAATATGGCGGCCTAAGCAATGTCAAAATCAGCGGCTCAGGAACGATTGATGGTCAGGGCTCCGCCTGGTGGACGGCCTATAATGCCAACAATGCGGTGGCTCGGCCCAGCGTGCTGGATGGTAACAATTGCGCCATTGTGCAAGTTACCGGCATCAAGATCATCAACGCGCCGAATGTTCATATCAGCTTCCACTATGCCTGCAATCAGATCACGGTGGACCACGTCACCTTATCCTCGCCGTCGACCTCTCCGAACACCGACGGCTGTGACTGTGAAGGTGCCAATTTCCTGTTCGACAGCGACAACATTTCCTGCGGTGATGACAACATCGCCATAGTTGGAGGTCATGTCCATAGCCAGTATTACGTCGTCCAGAACTGCACATTTGGCGCCGGCCATGGCATGACCATTGGCAGCTATGTGAGTGATCAGGTGGATCATCTCACGGTGCAAAACTGCACATTTAACGGAACCTCCAATGGCATCCGGATCAAATCGTCCCGCGGACGTGGCAGCGTTGTCCAGTATCTGACCTACACCGGGTTGACCATGAACAATGTGTCAAGCCCGATTAACATTACGTGCTGGTATGGCGGCGATCCGAGCAACCCGAGCACGGCTGCCTCCGCTGCCGTCACCAGCACGACACCCAACTTCAAACATATTGCCATTTCAAACGTAACGGCCACCGGCGCCAGTTACTCTGAAATCTATGGCCTGCCAGAACAACACATCAGCGACGTTACCTTAAACAATGTCAAACTGGCGGAATCCGGATCCAAAACGTTTGAAATCTACTTTGCCGACGGCATTGTGTTCAGCAATGGTTCCACCGTCACCGGGGGCACCTATCCCGTGACTATCTGGGATGCCACCGTGTCTGGCATCAGCACACATACCTATTGATTGAATCCAGGCAGGCGGGCGATTTCCAAGCCGCTTGCCTGTTTTCACCTCTGACTTCGTCAGTTTACCGCGCAAGCCTTGCACTGCCTGTTTATGTTTTCACAGCGTTGGTCCACATTCACTTTGTTAAGCCTGGTTTCGATGGTCGCGTTCTCCGCTTTCTGTGTTGGTCGCCTTTCCCTGTCCAGCCGTGCCACTCCGCTGAAGAATACGCCGCCGGTTCAGCTGCAACCAAATCCACCGGTGGTTTCCCGCCAGTTGGCGGAAGCGGCTGGTACCGCTGCGCCAGCTAAGCTGGAAAACCTGGGAAAACATTGGGATGAACTATCCGTGCTGCCGCGGACGCCGGCCGGGGAAGCTGAAATGGCCGTGCTGATTGAGAAGATGGCGGAACAGGACCCACAACGCGCCATTGCGCTGGCTGTGGCGCAAACCAACCTGCGGCTGCGCGCGGCGCTGCTGCGTTCGGCATTAGAAGGCTGGGGCATGACCGATCCGGAAGCCGCCGCCAAATGGGCGCAATCCGAATCTGTCATACACCAGGCTCAGGCCATTAATGCCTTGCTGCAAGGCGCGGTCCAAGACCCGGACAAGGCCGTGAGGGTAACGGTCACGTTGATGCAAAATGATTCCAGCCGGGCGTCGGAATTCGGCGGCGATCTGATTTCGGCGTTGACCGAAGCAGGACAATTTGAGCGCGCGGCGAATTTTGCCGCGAGTGGCCCGGCCAGCAGCCGCGAAGACTGGATGTTGCCCGCCTACAGCCGTTGGGCGGAATTTCAACCGCAAGCCGCGGTTGCCAGTGCGATGCAAATCAGCGACCCGGGCTTGAGAGAGGCGGCTCTCAACGCCATCACCGTCGGCTGGTCTCCGACCGACCCGAAGGGTGCGGTGGATTTTGCGCAAAAAAATCTTCCGCCGGAGCAGCAAAGTGCCGCGCTGTCGAGCGCAATTGGTTTTTGGGCGGACAACGATCCGATTGCCGCTGCTGCGTGGATCAATCAAAATGATCCGGGTGTCGCGTCCGACACCGGCGTCGCGGAGATTGCTCTCTCCCCGCAATTGGCACGCAAGCCGGAGGTGGCGGTAACCTGGGCCGAGAGCATCCTCAACCCACAATTGCGTTCGGAAACCTTCCAGGCTCTGCTCGAAAAATGGGCGGCCTTTGATTTGCCGGGAGCCGAAAATTACGTCAAAAACTCCCCGCTCCTCGCGCCGGAAGACCGCGAGTCTTTTGAAGACCGATTGAAACTCCGATTTGAACCATGAAGAAGACTGTCGTGGTTCATATTCCGAAACGCAAATGAACCAACCTGTAACCAAAATGAACAAACTCAAAATCCAAATCTGCGCCGGCATTCTACTGGCGGTGACATCTGCACAGGCTGCGACTCGCAGCGTGCCGTCCCAATACTCAACCATCCAGGCGGCGATCAATGCCGCCACCTCGGGCGATACCATCAGCATCGCCAACGGTACTTACAACGAGCAGATCACCATTCCCAGCACCAAAAGCAAATTGAATATCGTTGGGGCCAGCCAGACCGGAGTGGTTATTCAGTCGGGTGCCAACCAGACGACCATGACGATTCATGGCACCGACATCACGTTCTCCTATCTGACCATCGCGAACACGCTCTTGAGCGGCTCCACGACAAGCCACGCGGTTTACGTGGACAGCAAACGGGTCGAGTTCTACCGCTGTTACGTCAACGGCTGGCAAGACACGTTTGCCATCTGGAACAATGCCGTCGTGTATTGCAGCCTTAGTGAAATCCGCGGCTGCGTGGATTTTATCTACAGTGGTGGTACGGCCTTCTTTCAAAGCTGCAATATCAGGCAAATGCGCTCGACCGGCGGCGTGAATTGCGCCCCCAGCACGCCGGCCACCGTCACTTACGGTTTGGTTTTCAGTTCCTGCACCATCAACCGGGCAAGCGGCGTGGCGGCCAACAGCTCCACTTTGATGCGGCCATGGTATCCCAATGGCGAGACGGCCTATCTCAATTGCAGCATGGACAGCCACATTACGGCTGCCGGTTGGAGCGCTTGGAATGGCAATGAAACCACCTGCCGTGCCGCCGAATACGGCAGCAAGACATTGGCCGGGGCGGCCATCAACCTCAGCACCCGCTCTTCGTGGGTTGTGCGCCTGACTTCGTCACAAGCGGCTCAATACAGCAAGAGCAACGTCCTGGGCGGCTGGGCGCCGCCGTTGTAATGACCAGGATGTCCAAACCCCGGGCGCCGACAACCTGCGGCCGCTTGGACGACCAGTTTAAGCCATGAAAAGGGTCATGGCTTATTTCCAAATCCAACAAACCAAAAAAGCAACCAAACCAAATGAAACATCTCAAGATCCAAATCTGTGCTGGCATTCTGCTGGCTGCCGCAACCGCCTTTGGCGCAACGCGGAACGTTCCATCGCAATACCCGACGATCTCGGCGGCAGTCGCCGCCGCGGCAGCGGGCGATACGATCAGTATCGCCAATGGCACTTACAACGAACAAGTGGTCGTCGGGAGGAGCCAACACAATTTGACGTTCATCGGCGCGAGCCAGACGGGCGTCATTCTTCAAGCCGGCCAGAACCAGATCGCCATGGTGATTAATGGCACAAACATTCTCGTCGAATACATGACGATTCGAAACACCTATGCAACCGGTTCCACGACGTCCCACGCGGTGTTGCTTTACGGCGGGAAAATAGAATTTTATCGCTGCTACATCAACGGCTGGCAGGACAC
>CAYPSF010000067.1:0-23192 GCA_964413165.1 uncultured Bifidobacteriaceae bacterium | reverse complement strand
GGAGGTTTTGATGGTGTTATAATTGGTCAGGGTGCCGCCCAGCCAGCGTTCGGTGACAAAAAACTGGCCACATTCCTTGGCCGTGTCCTTGACGCATTGCTGCGCCTGCTTTTTGGTGCCGACGAAGACAACCTTGCCTCCCTTGCGGACGGTGCTCGACAAAAAGTCGCACGCGGCTTCAAGCTGCGTGAGCGTCTTGCTGAGGTCGATGATATGAATGCCGTTGCGTGCGTCGAAGATGAACGGCTTCATCTTCGGGTTCCAACGCTTGGTCTGGTGTCCGAAATGGACGCCCGAATCCAACAATTCTTTGAGGCCAATGCTTATCACAATTTTCCTTTGGTTGAGACCCTGGCCCCGCCTGGGAGGGAACCACGGCATCCCGCGGAACACGGGATTGAGTTTGATGTTATTGTGGCCCTACTTTGCTGCACTTCCGTCTTCGCATCGCTTCGACGCGACAAGTCGGCGCGGCAAGCCGCCTCACTTAAGGCGAAAATTTCAGGCCGTTTTCCCTTTTGCCGGCTCCGGCGAAAGGACGGGAACGATAACAGATCAACGTGAAGTGGCAACAGCAATTTTGAGCCTGGATTGGCGGGAAATAGAGGTCCAGCGCCCAAAACAGACGATTGGCATTGTGAACAAGATGCGCTTGGAAGGATGAAGGAATAGAAGTTAATCCAGCCTCAATCAGGCAAAACAACCAGAAAGGCCCGCAAAACTTCCCATGAAGGCGAGCCATGCCATCTCCCGCCCGCCGGCGGAACTCACGTTAGTTCTTGCGTTAGCGGCCGGACTTGGCTCAATGGGGGACATATCTTCCCGGGTTTGACCATGTATTATTACGCCGCCATTGAGCGATTTGATCCTGACAACGGCGAACGATGGGTCGGGTTCACCCGATGGCTCGGACGCACAGACCTGAAACGCATCATCACCCTCGACAGCACCCTTTGCCCCGCAGTCGTCCATCCGGAATCCGCCGACGACTGGCAATACGTTGCCAAGGAGGAGTTCATGATCGATTTCTTCAGCAGCCTCGACTTTGTCCTGCAACGTGTTTCAACCCGCCGTCCCTCGGTCGTGGTGGCGGTCACCCGTGACCCGGCGGAGGAGGCAATCAACCGTTTTCCTCACGCCGATTTCGAGCTGGCTGGTTTTGATGTGGTGGACGCCCAGTTCACCGGCAGCGCCCTCTTCAACCCCGGCCGCTTTCCGGGAACGATCAACGTCTCGAAGCTTTCGGCCGGTTCCGGGCTCATTAAGTCGCGGGACTGGGCCTTTAAAACCCGCGACAGCTTGCGTCAGCACCATCCCGGCCGGGAGGACGCCAGATGGCACGTCTGGGCCATTTGGCGTTATACCAGAATTATCATCGAGGAGACCTGATCTTACCGGCCCATGGTGTCAACCGGCTTGTCAAAAGGGCTTCGCTAGTTTATTGTCTGGCAATGTCGTTTAAGAATTTTCTGGCATGGGGGATGGTATTTTTCAGCGGCCTGCGCCTCGCGTCTGCCGACGTGATTCAATTGAAGGACCAGGCCGCCGTCACCGGCAAAATCCTGTCGGAAAAGCCTGACGCCGTCGTGGTGGACGTGGGTTACACCGTTCTCGTCGTGCCGCGCAACGTCATTGCCGGCATCTCCAAATCCGGGGGCAGCGTGTCCACGCCCGCAACGACCGTCTCCAACCCGGTCGTCAATGTCAACGCCCTGCCCCAATTTTATGTTGCCAATACCCGCCCCACTGCCGCCCGCGACGTGCAGGATCTGGTCAAACAAATCGGCGAGGCCGTCGTGCAGGTTCGCACTCCTGGCGGCCTGGGCTCAGGTTTTTTCATCAACCCGGACGGTTATCTGATCACCAATTTTCATGTCATTGAAGGGGAGACGGAAATTTCCGTGGAAGTCTATCATCAGCACAACGGCCAGCTCGACCGTGAAACTTACAAGCAGGTTAAAATAATCGCCATCAACAAGTTCCACGATCTTGCCCTGCTGCATATCGAGGACAAAAACGCGCCCAAGTTCAAATACGTCACGCTGGGCAGTTCGGACGCGCTGACCGTGGGTGATTCGGTTTTTGCCGTCGGCAGTCCGATGGGCCTGGAACGCACAGTGACGTCGGGCATCCTCAGTACCAAGACCCGCCAGCTTGAGGGCGAGCTTTACCTGCAAACCACCGCACAAATCAATCCCGGCAACAGCGGTGGCCCGCTGTTCAATCTCGCCGGCGAAGTGGTGGGGGTGACGAACATGAAAATCACTTTTGGCGAAGGCCTGGGTTTTGCCATTCCCGTGGAACTGGTGAAGAGTTTTCTCGACCATCGCGACGCCTTTGCCTATTCCGCCGACAATCCGAACAATCCGTATCGCTATCTCGAACCACCGGGCCACACCAAAAACAAGCCGGCGGATCAATGAAGTTGAGACTCTTCGTCCCTTGGGGCGCAACTTTTCACCGCGTTGAGTTTTAACCCACCATGATGACATTCCTTTTTCGCCTCCCTCCCCGGCGCGCGGTTGTCTTTTTTGCCGCATTCGCCGCCACACTCGCCCTGGCCCTGCTCGGTTCCGCGTGCCGCAGCACTGTCCCCACAACAACGACCCAGGCAGCCACCCCGGCACCAACCCCGGCCGCGATTCCACCCGCGGAAAGCCTGCTACCGTCGGACACCCTGCTGCTGGTCACGGTGCCCGATTTCGCAAAATTGCGCGACGCCACCCGGCAATCGCCACAGTGGCTGCTCTGGAACGACCCGGCCATGAAGGCGTTCCACGACAAATTCATGGACCGGTTGAACGAGCAATTTATCGCTCCCCTGGAACACGACCTCGGGGTCAAGCTCGGCGATTACACCGACCTGCCGCAAGGCCAGTTTACTTTTGCCGTCACGCAAAACGGCTGGACCGGCAGCGGCGACCCGATGCCTGGCCTGCTGTTGCTGCTCGACACCAAAGGCCGGAGCGATTCACTTAAAACCAATCTTATCCGGCTGCGCAAAAAATGGGCGGACTCGGGCAAGCCGGTGCGCAACGAAACCATCCGCGGCATTTCATTTACCGTGATGCCGCTCACGAGCAACGACATTCCGGCAACCCTCGCCAGTATCTGGCCCAAACGCCAGCCCGTCCAGGAGCTGGGCAAGGAAAATAAACCGCCGCCCCCGGGCGAAATCGTCATCGGCCAGTTTGATTCGCTGTTGATTGTCGGCAGTTCTCTCAAAGCGGTCGGGCCCGTCGCCGCGCGGCTGACCGGCGGCGCGATACCGTCTTTGGACGACAATGCGCTCTTTGTCGCCGACCGCCTGTCACAATTTCGCGAGGGACCGTTATATTACGGCTGGCTTAACGGGAAAACCCTTTTTGACGTGCTGGCCCACATGCCAACGCCAGAATCCGATCCCGACGCGCCCAGCCCCGTCCCACCCACCCAGTGGGACAAGATTCTCACCGCCGCCGGTCTGACTGGCCTGAAATCCGCCAGTTTCAGCTACCGTGGAGGCGGGGACGGGGCGCAGATTGATTGTTACCTCTCCGTGCCGGAAACGGCCCGGCAGGGTATTTTTAAAATCATCGCCGCGGCGCCGAAGGACGCGAACCCGCCGCCCTTCGTGCCCGCCGACGCGACGAAGTTCTGGCGCTGGCGCCTGGATGGCCAGAAATCCTGGGCCGCGCTCCAGAAGATGGCCACAGACATTTCGCCCGGCACGCTCAGCGGCCTCAATTCCATAATCAACATCGCCAATGCGACCGCCCAACAAAAGGACCCGGCCTTTGACGTCCGCAAATATCTCATCGACAACCTGGGCGACGACTGGATTCGTTATGAGAAGGCCCCGGCGGGCAGCACCCTGGCGGATTTGGATTCCGCTCCGTGGCTTTTCCTGTTTGCCTCGGCCAATCCGGACCAGGCCCTGCTGGCGATCAAGAATGTGGCATCGCTCGGCTCCCTGCAGGGAAAGGTGATTCCGCCGCGCCAATTTTTGGGCCGGACCATCTACACAGTTGCCCTGCCCTCGCGGGGTTCCCCGGCTCCCCGTTCATTTTACTGTACTACCAGCGACGGTTATGTGGCTGCCTCCACGGACGTTTCCATGATTGAAGCCTTTCTGCGCAGTGCCGAAAGCAAGGCCAAGCCGTTGCGGGAAATTCCCGGTTTCATCGAGGCCGCCCAACATGTCGGCGGCGCGGGGACTGGCCTGTTCACTTACGAAAACCAGCAGGAAACCCTGCGCGAGCTCTTCGCCGCCTTGAAAAAAAGTCCGCCAAACAGCCAGCCGGCCGCCGGGGCATTGGGGTCTCTGCCGTTTGGACCGTCAGGGAAAATCTTCAGCGGCTGGATGGATTATTCGCTGTTACCGGACTTTGACAAGGTCGCCAAATATTTCTATTTTTCCGTCGCTGGCGGTAACGTCACGGCGGATGGCCTTTCTTTCAAACTCTTTGCCCCACGACCGCCACAGTTGAATTGAAGTTCCTGGAAGCCTCGGCGGGGCGCCGGCGCTCCCGGATTAAAATTCAGCGTTCTGAAATCATTCCTGCGGATAGAGCAGGATGCGGTCGTGCACCAGGACGATCAGATCATTTTTCCCGTCGCCGGTGACGTCGCCCACGATCGCCTCGCGCGGTTCGGGCAGCGCATTCGCCGCACCACGGAAGGTATGCTGCTCGAACACCTGCCAGCGATTGGCGGGTACGAGTTTGTGATGGGAATCAAAGATGACCAGGTCGAGATAATTTTTTCCCGTTTCCAGGAACACCAGGTCTTTGTGCCCGCTGTGGTTCAAATCGCCCGCAGTCACGTCATTCAAATACCCGTCCTTGATGGGCGTATCGTAACCGTCGAGCGTGGTGAGTTCCCAGGCATCGCCCGCCAGCGGCAGCCAGGCGACGGAGTTCTGGCCCAGAAATGCGACGCTCTGGATGTCCGTGCCCCCGATGGCAACCGATTGCAAAGCGCCGAAATCCGCCACCGGCAGCTCCACATTGCGGGACACCCGCCAAACCCCGGCCGCGTCACGTTCACACAAGGTCAGCTGTTTGTGCTCTGCATCCAGCAGAAACATCGCCGGCACCGCATTCGTACCGTTGCGCACCGCCGTGGCACCGACGATGCGCGAATCATCCGCCGCCCCATTGATCTGGTCCTTTACGCGAAAAACCCAGTCCGGCTGGTTGGTGGAACCCGGTGTTTTCGCTTCCTGTTCGAGCACGACGGCCCGGACGAAATTTTTCTGCGGCAACAGCAACTCCTGCCGGCCGTCGCCGTCCACGTCTGCGGCTGCAAGCCAGGGCTGCTCGATCGCACCGCCGGGCGGGTCCACGTCCTCTTCATCAAAATCGCCGTTGGGCTTTTGCAGCAGCACCTTGATTTTTTCATAGGGAATCAATGCGACCAGGTCTGCCCGGCTGTCCTGGTTCACATCCTGGATGGCCAGGGCGGTGGGGTTCGATTTAAAACTTTCGCCGAGTTTTTGGGTCCGCATTTTGCCGTCAGCCGTGCGGGTCACCAGCGAACGGCGGCCATCCTTGTCCACAATCACGCACAACGACGGATGGGCGCCGGGCTTCAAGGCGCCGACCGCCATCACGAGCGGTCTGCCGTCCAGGGGAATGAGCGTCGGAAACGGCAACCTTCCGTTCTTGTCAAATTGCGCCACCCCGACTGCGTTTTCATCGCGGCTCAAGAGAAAAATATCGGGGTGCCCGTTGCCGTTCCAATCCGCCGCCGCGAGCTGGCTTACTCCGGCCAGGGTGGGAAAGGTCTGGGGCGGTGCGAGCGAACCGTCCGGTTGCTGCAGACAAACCGAAAGCTGGCCGCTGGCCGGCTCGGCCACGAGCAGATCCGGACGTCCGTCACCATTGACATCAGCCCACAACAGACCGCGTTGTGCCGTGTCCGTCTTGTTCAAGGGCAGAATCTGAAATTGTCCGCGCCGGAACGCGCCGGACAAAACCTCGGCGGGCTGGTGCGTGAATTGCGAAACTGTCGCGCGGCCGGAATCCCTGGCGATGGTCACAATGTAGTTTTTGCCGTCTCCCTCAAGGGTATCCGCGCAAAATGAACGCATGGGGGGTGCCCGGAAATAAATTTCCGGCCCCAGCTGGCCGGCGGCGTTTTGCAGCCGGAACCGCAGGGGCGTCGGGGTGTCCCAATCCACCAGCAACAAATCATTCCGGCCATCGTTGTTGATGTCCAGGATTTGCACCGACTTGGGCGTGCCCGAGCACGGGATTTTCTGCGGTTCGCCGAGCGTATGGTCCGGCCGTTGCGGCAGGAAATAGAATGATCCATTGTCGCCGAGCAGGACCAGGTCGGTGCGCCCATCGCCGTTCAAATCCCCTTCCGCCAGCGCATTTACATTCAACTGTCCGTCGGCGATGTGCCAGCGTTTGGGTTCGCTCCAGCCATTGGTCCCCTGGTTGTAAATCACTTCGAGGTCCTTCGCATCACCGTAAAACGCGATATCCGGACGCCCATCGCCATTGAGGTCGGCCACCACCACCGAACCCATGCGCTCGTCCGTGGGGACGGAATCGATGTGAAAACGCGCATCGGGTGGCAGCTCGTTGATTTCGAGTTTGCGTGCCGGAGTGGCGGCGATCCGGTTGGTTTTGCCCGTTTGATTGTAAAGCAGGTTGATTTTTGAGCGCAGATTGTTGGCCACAATGAGGTCATTCAAGCCGTCGCCATCCAGGTCCGCCGTGTGCAGGAGATCGATCTGGTCGTCGATCGGAAAGATTTCCGGGCCGGTGAAACCAAAAGCGTTCGTGGCGTTTTCAGCGCGAACGGTGAAGGCAAAAGCGAACACCAACGCCGCAAAAGCGGCGGGACACGATAATTTCAAGGCTTGCATAAGACGTGCGCAACGTGCCATTCGCCGGCGTAATTGGCGAGTTTTTATTCGCCAACGAAATGGAGCGTGATGCGGCGGGCATGGCCGTGGACCCGGTGTTCCCACAGATAAATGCCCTGCCAGGTGCCGAGGGTGAGCCGTCCGCCGCGTACGGGGACACCCAGATTTACCGTCGTCAACGCTGTGCGAATATGTGCCGGCATGTCGTCGTCGCCTTCCTGCGTGTGTACAAACAGCGGGTCGCCATCGGGCACCAATCGTTTGAAAAAGGCCTCCAAATCGCGCTGCACGTCCGGGTCGGCATTTTCCTGGATGAGGAGCGAGGCCGAGGTATGTTGCAAATGCAAGGTCAGCAGGCCGTCCTGGAATCCATTTTGGGCAATCCACTTTTCAACGTCGCGCGTGAATTCCCAAAGCCCGCGACCACGGGTGGTCAGGATCAATTCATGGAAGGCCTGTCGTAACATGGGGTTGAGATGTTGGAGCGCCGTGCTCCTGGGCGGCATATTCTACTGCGCATTCGCCGGCGTGCTTTTTGCGTCCAGCATTCGCTCCAGGTCCTGATTATGGGGCTGGCCAAGGTCGAGGGCCTTTTGGTAATGCCAGCGCGCCAGGCCCGCCAGCGGCGGCTGCTGGTTGATGTAAATCACCGCCAGATTGTTGTGCGCCGCGCCGTAATTGGGGTCGAGCTGGACCGCCTTGCGCAGGGCGGTTTCCGCCTGGACGCGAAGGCCCTTGTGGCCGAGCGTAACGCCGAGATAATTTTCAATTTCCGGGTTCCGCGGGTCGAGCTTCGCCGCCCGGCTCAACGCGTCGAGCGCCTCGTCGTATTTTTCGCGGAGAAATTCAAGGCGGCCAAGCGTGGCCAGGTTGTAGGCATCGTTCGGACTTTGAGCCACGGCCTCCTTGATGTGCTTTTCCGCGTCATCCAGCTTGCCCTGCTCCATCTCGATGGTCGCCAGGTTGGCGAGCACCAGGCCGTTGTTCTGGTCGTGTTGTAGAATTTTCTGGTAATCATCCTCGGCCTTGTCGTACTGCCCGGCGGAAAAAAAATGCTGCGCCTCGGCCACCAGTTCCGCCGCGCCGCCGGGCAATTCCCGGACGGATTTCTTTTGTTGGCTGCGGTCGGCCAGTTGCGGGCCGGATTGCTGGAACAAGGCCAGTTCCTCCGGGGTGTAGGGAACAACCTGCGCTTCATCCACCGCCAGGCGCGCGTGCAAAGCGGACACTTCATCGGTCAACTCGCCAATGCGCACGGCGGCATTCTGTTTGCGGCTGCCGTAAAGCTCCTTGTTGGCCTCACCGAGTTTCGCCAGCAAATTGTCGCGTTCCTGGGTCAATGCCCGGATGCGCGCCTCGTTGTCAGCCTCGGCGGGCGCCAGGGCCGGCGCCGGATTGACCGCCCCAACCTGTAACTGGCGCACCCGGTTTTCCAGGGCCGATTTTTCCAGGAAAGCCACCTGCGAGGCCGACTGCAATGCGGCGATCTGTTTCCGGGCCTCGTCCAATTCAGGATTCAGCCGGTTGGTGGCGGTTGCAGCCGGCGCCGCCAGTTTCAGGTCCGCGATTTGTTTTTTGAGCACTTCGTTTTCCTCGCGTAACGCCTGCATCGCTCCGGGGCTGGCCAGCAGCGCCTGCACGCGCGATTGCAACGCCTGGTTTTCCCGGGCCAATTGGTCGGCGCGAGCCGTTTGCTCTGCCAGCTTTTGATTGGCCGCAGCCAGGGCCAGTTGCGCCTGCCGCAAGGCACCCGATTCCACCGCCACCGCGACCGCCGGCCCGGGCCCCGGGCCGGTTTTGCCCTGGGCCAGGCTGACCTTAAGCAAATCATTTTCTTTCATCAGCGCCCGGATTTTCTCCTGTGCCCGGTTCAGTTCGCGTGCATCAATCGCCGCCGGCTGCGCTCCCAGCGCCTCCTGGAGCTTGGATTGCAGGGTGGTGTTATCGGTCTGCAATTGTTGCATCTGCTGATGCAAGGCGCCGAGCTGCGCCTCGAGGTCGGCAGCGGCCTTGGCCGGGACCGCACCCGGCGCCGGCGGCGCCACAGCCGTTTCCGGCGCCAGATTGGTCACAGGAATCTTCGTCGTCACCTCGGCGATTTTCTCCGCGACATAATTGATGCGGAAATTGACGATTCTCGGGTTCCAGTCCGGGTAGAGGGTTCCGAATCTTTGCAAGGCGGCTTGCACCTCGAGGTATTGGGTCATCGCCTGCCGCGGCTGACCGGAATTTTCCAGTGAATCCGCCTGCTGCAGAAGGCTGTAAATGATAATGTATTGGTCATCCGGGCCCCCACCCTGGGCGCGCGCCGTTGGCGCCAGCGCGGCCAACAAAATCAGCAGGGCTCCAAGACGTTTCACACTGGCATGCTAATCCAACGGAAGCTGGCCTGGCAAATGATTACAGCGGGACTTGCCTCGTCCGGGTGGTTGCGGGTAATAAAATCGTGTGTCACAAAAGACTTTTCCCGGGCAAATGTTCATCCGGGGACGAATGTTGCCGGTCTGGCAGGGCGGCTTGATCGTACTCCTTGTCTTCCTGGCCTATTTTCCCGCCGCGCACGGCGGGTTCATCTGGGACGATGATGTGCATATTTCCGCCAACGAGACGTTGCGATCGGGGCAAGGACTGTGGGAAATCTGGTTCATGCCGGGGGCGACCTGTCAGTATTATCCGCTGAGTTTCACCCTCTTTTGGCTGGGCTACCATCTGTGGGGATTAAATCCGCTCGGTTACCACCTGCTCAACATGGCGCTGCACAGCCTGGTTGCGGTGCTTCTGTGGCAAATACTGGAACGGTTGAAGGTGCGCGGGGCCTGGCTGGCGGGCGCGCTTTTTGCCCTGCATCCGGTCTGCGTAATGAGCGTGGCGTGGATGACGGAACTGAAGAATACGCTGTCCGCGGCGTTGGCCTTGGGATCCGGTTGGGCCTACCTGCGATTTGCCGGCCTGGGAGTTTATGGCGGGGCAGCAACCATCGACGATCACCCTGGACCAAACGCATCCGGAACGGATTGGCGTTACGGCGCTCTGTCGTTGATGCTTTTTCTGCTGGCGATGTTTGCCAAAACGGCGGTGAGTTTTCTTCCGGCAACGCTCCTGCTCATAGTCTGGTGGCAGGGGAAACAGTTGGTTTGGCGAAGGGTGGCGCCATTGATCCTGATGTTGGTGATAGTCGCAGTGATGAGTGAGGTAACGTTTTACATCGAGCATCTCCACGGGGCGGTTGGCGCGGAATTCAAATTAGGTTGGCAGGAACGGTTACTTGTTTCGGGGCGATCCTTTTGGTTTTACCTGGGAAAGCTTTTTTTTCCGTATCCGCTGACGTTCATCTATGAGCGGTGGAACCTGAATAGCGCAACGGGGTGGCCATACTTGTATCCGGCAGCAATGGCCGGGTTATTTGCAGCGTTGTGGCGCCTGCGAAGAATAATCGGCAAGGGGCCCTTCGTCGCTGTGCTGCACTTCTATATCAGCACCTCGCTACTGATACTGATCTTGGTTTTGTACATGACGCGGTATTCGTTTGTGTCGGATCACTGGCAGTATTTTGGCTGCCTGAGCGTGCTGGCGCTGACGGCGGCGGGCATCATCAGGGTGCTGGACTGGTTGGCAAGATGGAGCCGGCTCCTGAAACCGGTCCTGGGCGGGACATTGTTGGTGGTGCTGGGCCTGTTGACCTGGCGGCAGGCCGCGATGTACACGGACCTGGAAACCATCTGGCGGACGACATTGGCCAGGAATCCGGATTGTTGGATGGCGCAAAACAATCTGGGGTATTTGCTTAGAGGCCAAGGGAGCATTGAAAAAGCAATCGAACACTACCAGAAAGCCATCCGGCTCAATCCAAATTTCTCCGAAGTACGGAACAACCTGGGTCTCGCCCTCGCTGATGAGGGCCGGTTCGATGAAGCGATCAAGAACTATTACGAGGCAATCCAGCTCGATCCGAATAACCCCGAAGCGCCAAACAATCTGGGCCTCGCCCTCGCCACCGAGGGCCGGTTCGATGAAGCGATCAAGAACTATTACCGGGCCGTTCAGATCAATCCGAATTACTTCGAAGCACTGAATAATCTGGGCCTTGCCCTCGGCACCGAGGGCCGGTTTGAGGATGCGATTAAGAATTATCGCAAGGCCATCCAGCTCAATCCGAATTTCTCCGAGGCGCTGGACAATTTAGCGTGGATGCTGGCCACCGGTCCCGATGACCGGCTGCGCAATGGAGCGGAGGCGGCTCGTCTGGCCGAACGTGCGTGTGGGTTGACCCATTTAAGCCAACCTTTATTCATCGGGACGCTGGCGGCAGCTTACGCCGAATGCAGCCGTTTCCCGGAAGCGGTTACGACGGCAGAAAAGGCGGAGCGGCTAGCAGTTGCGCTCGGGCAGCCGGTTGTGGCAGCAAAAAACCGGCAATTGCTCGAACTCTACCGCGCCGGCAAGCCCTTTCACGAAAGCCCGCCGCCAAAACCTTAAGCTGACCGGGCAAATGATTGCCGCGGGACTTGCCTCAACCGGGCTTTTGCGGGTAATAAAATTGTGTGTCACAAGAGCCTCTCCCCGGCGCAATGTCCCCTCATGGACGAACGTTGACGTGCTGGCTGAAGGGAGTTCTGCTCGTTGCCGCGGTCATCTTCGCCTACCAGCCGGCCTGGCATGCCGGGTTCATCTGGGATGATGACGCTTACGTCACCAACAACCCGCTGCTCACCGCCCCGGATGGTTTGAGCCGGATTTGGTTCTCGCTGGATGCGCCGTCGCAATATTTTCCCCTGACCTATACTTCGTTCCTCCTGGAGCGGCCATTTTGGGGGCTGAATCCGGCGGGTTATCATTGGGTCAATATCCTGTTGCACGCCCTGAACGCGCTGCTGGTGTGGCGGCTGTTGAAACGGTTGAGCTTGCCCGGGGCCTGGCTGGGCGCGGCGATTTTTGCCCTGCATCCGGTCCAGGTGGAATCGGTGGCCTGGATTACCGAACGCAAAAACGTCCTGTCCCTGTTGTTCTTTTTACTGTCGCTGCTGGCATGGATTGAATTTGTCGAAGACCGGCCAAAACGGTGGTGGCGGTTTTATTTGCCGGCGCTGGCCAGTTACGCGCTGGCGTTGTTCAGCAAAACCACCGCCTGCACGCTGCCGGCAGCCCTCCTGCTGGTTCTATGGCTGAAACAAAAACCGATTGACTGGCGGCGGCTGGCTCAAGTTGGTCCATTTTTGGTAATGGGTGTGGGCATGGGGCTGGTGACGGTGTGGTGGGAACGATACCACCAAGGCACCCAAGGGACGCTTTTTTCGTATGGTTGGCCGGAACGCATTCTGATCGCCAGCCACGCGGTGTGGTTTTATTTGGGCAAACTGGTCTGGCCGGTGAATCTGACCTTCAGTTATCCGCACTGGACCATCAATCCAGCCGATCCATTCGTTTATGGCTGGCTGATGGCGGGAGTTGGCCTGGGGGTGGCGATCTATTCTGTCCGGCGATTTGCCGGGCGCAGCATTGAGGTTGCGACCTTGTTTTACGTGGCAACTTTGAGTCCAATCCTCGGCTTTATCATGCTTTACACCTTCCGGTATTCGTTCGTGGCCGACCACTACCAGTACGTTGCCAGCATCGGTCCCATCGCATTGGCGGCGGGCGGGATCACCATGGCCCTGGGTCTTGGGGGGAAAGGAAAGCCTTGGTTGAAGCCGGCGCTCTATGGGATGTTGTTGTTGACCCTCGGAGTGCTGACGTGGCGGCAAAGTAGAATGTATAGCAACAGCGAAACGCTCTGGCAGGCGACTCTCATCAAAAATCCGGATTGCTGGTTAGCCCACGACAATCTGGGCAGCTACCTATACCGCCGAGGACATTTTGAAGAGGCGATGGGACATTACCGTAAGGCCATCCAGCTCAACCCGAACGACTTCGACACGCTGAACAACCTGGGAGCCGTCTTCGACGCTCAGGGCCGGTTCGATGAGGCGATTGAAAACTATAACCAAGCACTCCGGATCAAGCCGAATTACATATATACATTGAACAATCTGGGCATCGCCTTCGCTCATAAGGGTCAGTTGGATGAAGCGATTGAAAACTATGGTCAGGCCGTCCAAGTCAATCCGAACTTCTCGAAGGCGTGGAACAACCTGGGGATGGCTCTCGCCGCCAGGGGACAGTTGGATAAAGCGATTGCAGCCTATCGTCAAGCCATCCAGGTCCAACGGGATTCGTCCGAAGCGCTGAATAATCTGGGCCATGCCCTCGCCGATCAGGGCCGGTTGGCTGAAGCAATTGAGAACTTCCACAAAGCCATCGAGGTTGATCCGAATTACTTCGAAGCACTGAATAATCTAGGCCTTGCCCTCGCCACCGAGGGCCGGTTTGAGGAAGCGATTAAGAATTATCGCAAGGCCATCCAGCTCAATCCGAATTTCTCCGAAGCGCTGAACAATTTAGCGTGGGTGCTAGCCACCGATCCGGATGACGGGCTGCGCAACGGAGCGGAGGCAGTTCGTCTGGCCGAGCGTGCCTGTGAGTTGGCTCACAATTGCCAACCATCGTTCCTGGGGACGCTGGCGGCCGCTTATGCCGAATGCGGCCGTTTCCCGGAAGCGGTGACCGCGGGAGAAAAGGCGGAGCGGCTTGCGACCAGCGCAGGGCTGACCGCCGTGGCGGCAAATAACCGTCAACTGCTCGAACTCTATCGCGCCGGGAAACCCTATCATGAGCCTCGGCCGCCAAAACCTTAGCCGTAACGATTAGATTTTCTTCGCAGGAAATCAACCGCATCGGCTGTGGTTCGGCGAGCCCCGCGCCTATTTGTTTGCGACGGGATGAGCGAGACGATGTGCCAATCCATAGGCAAAAGCCCATGACGAGGGCGTCGCAGCCAAACCCAGGCCAGCTTGGGAATTCAGATTTAAAACAAATCAGATTGCTCAAGCCTATTTGCTCGTCACACTGTACTGGATTCCTTAATCATGGGTTATGTATTTTAACCCATGAAGCCGGGAGCAAATGAAGAAGCCGGGCCTGGAAAAGCCCCAGTCGCGCGTTCAAGCGCGCCGGTTTCGCCGGGCGGTTTGACTGACCGCTGGGCGGTCTCCGGTGTCTGCATTCTTCTGGTGGCGATAATCTGGGCGGTCTTTGGGCAGACGCTCCGTCATGAGTTTGTCAATTTGGACGACGACCAATATGTGACTGAGAATCCTGTCGTCCAAAGGGGTGTGACCTGGGAAGGGTTTCGTTGGGCGCTGACCTACGGCGAGATCGGCCACTGGCACCCACTGACCTGGCTCTCCCACATGCTGGACTGCCAATTGTACGGATTGAACCCCGCCGGCCATCATCTCACCAATATCCTGCTCCACACCCTGGCCGCGATCCTGCTTTTTCTGGTGTTCCGACAGATGACGGGGTTCCTGTGGCGAAGTGCGTTTGTGGCGGCGGTGTTTGCCATTCATCCCCTCCGGGTGGAATCGGTGGCGTGGGTGGCGGAACGCAAGGACGTTTTAAGTGCTACTTTTTTCATGCTCACGCTGGGAGCCTATGTGCGCTATGCGCAAGGGCAGTCGAACATCGAAAGTCGAGGGTCGAGCGCACCAACTGCGCCAATTCTCGACTCTCGACGTTCGACTTTCGACTATTGTCTGATGCTGTTCTTCTTTGCTCTGGGGCTGTTATCTAAGAACATGTTGGTGACGATGCCCTTCGTCCTCCTGTTGCTGGATTACTGGCCGCTGAACCGTCTTTCACCTTTCTCGCCAAGAGTTTTGCTCTGGCGGGTGGCGGAGAAAGTCCCGCTGTTCCTGCTGACGGTTGGATCGTGCGTGGCGACGTTCCTGGTGCCGGAGAAACCGTCCAGCGAGTTGCCGTTCGGGCTGGGACTGGAGAACGCCCTGGCGTCCTATGTCACCTACCTTTGGCAGATGATCCATCCGTCGGGGTTGGCGTGCGTCTACCCCAATCCGGTCAACCACCTGCCCTTCTGGCAGGTGGCAGGGGCGTTGGGCTTCCTGCTGGCCATATCCGGGACGGTATGGGCCTTTCGCATGCAGCGTCCCTGGCTCGTTGTCGGCTGGCTCTGGTATCTGGGGATGATGATTCCGGTGATTGGAATTGTGCAGATATCTTACTACGCCCACGCGGATCGCTACACCTATCTGCCACAAATCGGGCTGTATTTATTGCTGACCTGGGCGGCGGCTGACCTGAGCGCAGGCTGCCGTCGACGCCGCGTGATGCTGGGCGGCCTCGCCGCAGTCATTCTGGTTGCCTTGATTTACTGCGCGCGCAGCCAGACGGCTTATTGGCAGAACAGTGAAACCCTTTTCCGGCATGCGCTCGAAGTCACGGAAAGGAATTTCACCGCGTACAACAACCTAGGTATCGCCCTGGACAAGAAAGGCCAAATCGATGAGGCGATCAGTCAATACCAGGAGGCCATCCGCTTGAAACCGGATTTCGCCAAGGCCCATAACAATCTTGGCAACTCCCTCGACAAGAAAAGCCAAATCAATGAGGCGGTCAGTCAATACCGGGAAGCCATCCGCCTGAAACCGGATTACGCCATAGCACGCAACAATCTCGGCAACTCCCTCGTCAAGAAAGGCCAAAGCGACGAAGCGATCAGTCAATACCGGGAAGCCATCCGCTTGAAACCGGATTGCGCCGAGGCCCATAACAACCTCGGTTTCGCCCTTGAAAGGAAAGGCCAAATCGACGAGGCGATCAGCCAGTGCCAGGAAGCCGTCTACCTAAAATCGGATTATGCCGAGGCTTACAACGACCTTGGCACGGCCCTCGCCGCCAAGGGTCGGTTTGATGAAGCCATAGAAAACTTCCAGAAGACCATCCAGATCAATTCACACTCATCCGATGCACTCCATAACCTGGGTGTTGCCCTCGCCGCCAAGGGCCAACTCGATGAAGCGGTAAAAAACTTGCAGAAGGCCATCGAAGTCAATCCAACCCGCCCGGAGACCTTTTTACATTTGGGCATGACCCTTGGCCAATTGAGACGCACCTCGGAAGCGGTTGCCCAATACCGGGAAGCACTGAGATTAAATCCCGACCTGGTCAGTGCGCTGAACAATCTGGCATGGGTGCTGGCGACCAGTCCCGATGACCGGCTGCGCAATGGAGCGGAGGCGGCTCGTCTGGCCGAACGTGCGTGTGGGTTGACCCATTTAAGCCAACCTTTATTCATCGGGACGCTGGCGGCAGCTTACGCCGAATGCAGCCGTTTCCCGGAAGCGGTTACGACGGCAGAAAAGGCGGAGCGGCTAGCAGTTGCGCTCGGGCAGCCGGTTGTGGCAGCAAAAAACCGGCAATTGCTCGAACTCTACCGCGCCGGCAAGCCCTTTCACGAAAGCCCGCCGCCAAAACCTTAAGCTGACCGGGCAAATGATTGCCGCGGGACTTGCCTCAACCGGGCTTTTGCGGGTAATAAAATTGTGTGTCACAAGAGCCTCTCCCCGGCGCAATGTCCCCTCATGGACGAACGTTGACGTGCTGGCTGAAGGGAGTTCTGCTCGTTGCCGCGGTCATCTTCGCCTACCAGCCGGCCTGGCATGCCGGGTTCATCTGGGATGATGACGCTTACGTCACCAACAACCCGCTGCTCACCGCCCCGGATGGTTTGAGCCGGATTTGGTTCTCGCTGGATGCGCCGTCGCAATATTTTCCCCTGACCTATACTTCGTTCCTCCTGGAGCGGCCATTTTGGGGGCTGAATCCGGCGGGTTATCATTGGGTCAATATCCTGTTGCACGCCCTGAACGCGCTGCTGGTGTGGCGGCTGTTGAAACGGTTGAGCTTGCCCGGGGCCTGGCTGGGCGCGGCGATTTTTGCCCTGCATCCGGTCCAGGTGGAATCGGTGGCCTGGATTACCGAACGCAAAAACGTCCTGTCCCTGTTGTTCTTTTTACTGTCGCTGCTGGCATGGATTGAATTTGTCGAAGACCGGCCAAAACGGTGGTGGCGGTTTTATTTGCCGGCGCTGGCCAGTTACGCGCTGGCGTTGTTCAGCAAAACCACCGCCTGCACGCTGCCGGCAGCCCTCCTGCTGGTTCTATGGCTGAAACAAAAACCGATTGACTGGCGGCGGCTGGCTCAAGTTGGTCCATTTTTGGTAATGGGTGTGGGCATGGGGCTGGTGACGGTGTGGTGGGAACGATACCACCAAGGCACCCAAGGGACGCTTTTTTCGTATGGTTGGCCGGAACGCATTCTGATCGCCAGCCACGCGGTGTGGTTTTATTTGGGCAAACTGGTCTGGCCGGTGAATCTGACCTTCAGTTATCCGCACTGGACCATCAATCCAGCCGATCCATTCGTTTATGGCTGGCTGATGGCGGGAGTTGGCCTGGGGGTGGCGATCTATTCTGTCCGGCGATTTGCCGGGCGCAGCATTGAGGTTGCGACCTTGTTTTACGTGGCAACTTTGAGTCCAATCCTCGGCTTTATCATGCTTTACACCTTCCGGTATTCGTTCGTGGCCGACCACTACCAGTACGTTGCCAGCATCGGTCCCATCGCATTGGCGGCGGGCGGGATCACCATGGCCCTGGGTCTTGGGGGGAAAGGAAAGCCTTGGTTGAAGCCGGCGCTCTATGGGATGTTGTTGTTGACCCTCGGAGTGCTGACGTGGCGGCAAAGTAGAATGTATAGCAACAGCGAAACGCTCTGGCAGGCGACTCTCATCAAAAATCCGGATTGCTGGTTAGCCCACGACAATCTGGGCAGCTACCTATACCGCCGAGGACATTTTGAAGAGGCGATGGGACATTACCGTAAGGCCATCCAGCTCAACCCGAACGACTTCGACACGCTGAACAACCTGGGAGCCGTCTTCGACGCTCAGGGCCGGTTCGATGAGGCGATTGAAAACTATAACCAAGCACTCCGGATCAAGCCGAATTATTCCGAAGCGCTGAACAATCTGGGTGTCGCCCTCGCCGCCAAGGGGAGGCTGAATGAAGCGATTGGGAACTATCGCAAGGCCATCCAGCTCAATCCGACTTCCTCCGGAGCGCTGAACAACCTGGCATGGCTGCTGGCTACCAGCCCCGATGACCAGCTTCGCAATGGAGCGGAGGCGGTCGGCCTGGCCGAGCGTGCGTGTGAGCTGACCCATTATGACTAACCTTTATTCATTGGGACGCTTGCCGCCGCTTATGCCGAAGGTGGCCGTTTTCCCGAAGCGGTGACCGCGGCGGAAAAAGCGGAGCAGATTGCGACCAGCACAGGCCTGACCGCCGTAGCGGCGAAAAACCGGCAGTTGCTCGAACTCTACCGCACCGGCAAACCCTATCACGAATCCCCGCCGCCATAACCTTGGAGCGTGTAAAGAATGCAGGAGGAAATTGAACTTTTCGACACGTTCTTAGGCCGGCCTCCCATGCTCACACATTGGTGTCGAGGCATTGACCTGCACCCACAGTTTTGCTAGGTTGCACCCGTCAGCGCCATGAACACTGCGCTAAACCAGCATGTGCTTGTGTTGAACCGGTTGTGGCAGGCGGTCAACGTCTGTACCGCCCGCCGGGCGCTCACGCTGTTGTTTCAGGGCCAGGCGCAGGTGGTCGTCAACGCCGAGGATGGCTCATTTCACACCTTCAATTTTCAGGAATGGCGCGACATCTCCGAAAGCGCGCCGCAAGAAGAATCCGTCCGCGCCGTTTCCTTCCGCATCCGCGTGCCGCGCATCATCCTGTTGTTTGTTTACGACCGGATGCCCAAGAAAGAAGTGAAGTTCACGCGGCACAACATATTCGAACGCGACAAGAACACGTGCCAGTATTGCGGGCGGGTTTTTGACCGGAAGGATTTGAACCTGGACCATGTGATTCCGCGCGACCGGGGCGGGCCGACGAGCTGGGAGAACATTGTTTGTTCCTGTGTGGAATGCAACACCCAGAAAGCCAACCGCACACCGCAGGAAGCCGGCATACATCTCGTCCGCAAGCCCAAGCGGCCGAAATGGCGTCCATTCGTTCAGATTAACTTCAGCCTGCACCGGCACGACAGTTGGAAGCATTTTATTGACCTGGCCTATTGGAACGTGGAACTGGGCGAAGACGTGGAGTGATAGCAGGGTGGACGGAACATCGAACATTCAACTCTCAACATCCAGCGTTGAATCGTTGGGTGGATGAGGAAAATCGGGTGCAAGATGTGGAGTTTTCCTGAATTCGGGCTCAAAAACCAAGGTCATCCGGCATGTTGGTTGCTGGGGATGAAAGCGGCCATAACCGCCGTAATTGACGTGCTTCCGGCGCAACTAATAGGCCCAGGTGGTGTTTGAATATTACGGTTTGCACAGTATATTTATTGACCATGAAAGGGTTGGGAAAAATTTTGGTTTGCCTTGTGGGCGGGCTGGTGCTTAGCGCCGGCTTGCGCGCGCAGAACCTGGCATCGGCGGATAACCCTTACGGGCCGATTGTGGCGCGCAACGTGTTCGGCTTGAACCCGCCGGCACCGGCAACGGCGCCTGCGCCGGTCGAGACGCCGCTCAAGATCACGCTCAACGGCATCATGTCCGTTTTAGGCCAAGCGCAGGCCTTATTCAAGGTTTCTCCCAAGCCCGGCGTACCGAACGCCAAGGAGGAATCGTATGTTTTGAGCGAGGGTCAGGGTCAGGACGATATTGAAGTTGTCCGCATTAACGAGAAAGGCGGCGTTGTCACTTTCAACAACCACGGCATCGTTCAGGACGTTCCACTGGCCAACGCCCCCACCATCGCCACACCGGCGCCGGCCACTGGTGTGATTAATGGCGGTATTCCCACCCGTTTTGGCGGCAACCGTCCCGGCGGTCCGGGTAGTCGTTCTGGCGGACCAAACAATGGCACGGGGGGCGGCCCGGCTTTGAACACGATTCCAACACGTGGCGGAGGCGGTAACCCCGGGACAACCCCGCAAGCGCAAAACACACTGGCACCAGAAGATCAAATAGTGATGATTGCCGCTCAACATCTTAAAGCCCAGCAAGAGGGCGATCCCATAGCTGCAATTTTCCCGCCCACCGAAGTTGACGAGGAAGCTGGGATTATTAGCAACGTCAAGCCAGCCGCACCCAGCTCGCCCAAACCATAGCAATACGCCCTAGCGCGCAGAGGTTCGGGCGGATTCGATGAGCTCCCAAAACTTCGGATTTTCCTGGAGCGCCGCGTCCTCGCCGGTTTTCAAACCGGAGCGGTAGAAAAAATCCTTAAGGGTATGCCTGCTGAGGATCCGGTGGACGAGCACACCCAATTCGTGGCGCTCAAAATAGACGCGGTAATCGCCGACGCGAAAACGGTGCAATATCCGTCCGTCCATTTCCAGTTTGCCAAAGTCATCAAGTTCGGTACCAAGGGCCTGCTGGGGAAGACCGCGAAATTCGCCGAGGATTTGCAATTGCAGTTCCTTGGGCATACGCGCCAGTTCAGCGGCGCTGGCCGGGGTGAAAATGATTTGAAAGGCGGTCATGCTGGGTTGAGGGTTGAGGGTTGAGCGGCGAGAGTCAAGCGCTAGTTGAAGGCCGGGCAGCCGTTGAAGGTCCAGTGGATGTTTCGGCCAATAACTTGCGCAATTTGTTGAATATTTTACCAGGTTTCTCGCCGGTAGAACCCTTCAGGATGGTAGCGCGTACGGGAATCGAACCCGTCTTTCCGGATTGAGAATCCAGCGTCCTAACCGATAGACGAACACGCCGCTTTTGACGTTTGGCAGCCTAATCACTGCGCAGTTGTTGTCAATAACGGAGGTGACTCGATCTACGATTCATGATTGCTGATTTACGATTTTGAAGAACGGTAAGTCCTTCATCAGCCTTCACATCGTGCGCCACGACGCTTACAAGCCAGCTTTCACACGAAGCCGCTTAAATTGCAAAATCACTGAGTTCGTTTTGGGCCAATTCCAGGATTGAATGGTAACAGCCCTCCAGATTTTGCGCCACCGTATCGATGTAATTTGCACGTTCATGAGGACGGGGTACTTCGAATGGGAAGCTTAACAAATCCTGCACCTTCCCCGTCTTGGCCTGTTGGTAAAGCCCCTTGGGATCACGCTCAATACAGACATTCAGCGGCGCATGAATGTAAATCCAGACGAGGCGCTGGCCCAAAACGCCGGCCACGACATCCCGCTGGCTGTGTTGGGGGGCCATGGTGGCAACCACAACGTTCATGCCCTGTTCGCCAGCAAGCCGGGCCACCTCGGCAATGCGCCGGTGGTTTTCAACCCGGGCTTCCGAGGTAAAACCCAGGTCGGAACAAAGGCCTGACCGCATCTGGTCGCCGTCCAGGGAAAAGACCGGTATGCCGCGGTCGATGAAACCTTCGCATAACTTCCGCGCCAGGGTGGTTTTGCCCGCGCCACAACGTCCGAAGAGCCAGAATACTTTGGTGAGCTTCACAAGGGAGGTTGAAACGGTCGCGTCACCTCGTCAAGTGAGAAGAGAGTCAAGCGTGGTTGATGGTTATTGGTGGAGGGTTGAAGTTTGCGGATGATTCGTTCCGCCCGGTCGGGCGCGGGCGAGATATCGCAGCGTGATGCCCACACTGACAAATCAGGACCGAACCCATTCATTGATTGACGTGTTTGCGAATGAGATTCAGGATGGCCTGAACACTGCCCTTGCCTGATGACAAAATGAAACGACCGCAATTGATTTCACGGGGCACTCTGGCCCGCCTGCTGAACACCGCGGACGAAGCGCGGAATCGCCACGAATTTCAGCAATGCGTCGAAATACTGGAGCGCGCCAGCCGGCTCGATCCGGCCAATGTCGGCCTGCTGTTGAATCTCGGCCACGCCTACGGCAACAACTTCGATTACCCCGCCGCGGAACGGAGTTTTGAAAAGGCCATCCGGTTTGCCCCGCACAAAATGGAAGCGCTGGCGGGCGCCGGGCTGCGGGCGCTCAATTTCGGAAATCATAAGCTGGCCGGGCATTATTACCAGCTCGCGGCAGAGCAAAAGAATGCCACGCCCGAGGCGCTCGTTGCCCTGGCGGAAATTTCCGAACGGCAGCGCCAGCTGGAGGAAGCGAGGCAGCTGGTTGAGCGCGCGTTGCATGTAAAACCGGCTTTTCCTCCCGCCCTGCTGGTCCGTGCCCGATTGGAACGGCAGGCGGGCCGGCTCACGGAAGCGGAGAGCATTTTGAGAGCATTCCCGGCCGGGGTCGAACGGGATGTGCAGGCACAGGCGCATTACGAACTGGGCAACATTTTGGATCGGCAGCACCGTTACGATGAAGCCATGGCAGCATTTCAGGCCGCCAAGGCGCTCCTGGCACCGGCCGCCGCGCCGCATATCGCCGGGGCACAAAGGATTCGCGCCCAGCTCAAGGAACTTCGCCAGCAGCTCAGCGCGGATATCCTCCAACGCTGGCAGGAAGCCCGTCAGGAACTTCAGCCGTCGCATCGGCTGGCCCTGCTTTGCGGCCATCCCCGCTCCGGCACGACGTTGCTGGAGCAGGTGCTCGATTCGCACCCGGACATCATTTCCGCCGAGGAAACCAACATCTTCCATGACAATGCCTATCCCCTGCTCAGTCATGACGCTCCGCCCGAGGCGACCATTTTGACCGTCCTCGAGTCCGCGTCGGCAGCCAAGCTGCAAGCAGCCCGGCAAAATTATTTCCGTTGCGTGGAATCATTTTTGGGCCATCCGATTTCCGGCCGGCTGTTGATCGATAAAAACCCAATTTTGACCTTTTTGATTGCCCCATTCATCCGCATTTTGCCGGAAACAAAATTTCTGGTGGCGTTGCGCGACCCGCGCGACGTTTGTTTGAGTTGTTTCATGCAGCCGCTGCCGCTCAACCAGTCCGCCGCCGCGTTTTTGACCCTGGAAGGCACCGTGGAGGATTATGCGGCATTGATGACCATGTATCAAACCTTGGCACCGCTGCTCAAAGATTCTTGTCTCGAGGTACGCTACGAAGACATGGTGGACGATCTGGAACCGGTGGCACGCCGGGCATTGAACTTTCTCGGCGTAGCATGGGATGAACGGGTGTTGCGCTTTAACGAACATGCGCGACAAAAGCTGGTGCGTTCTCCGACCTACGCGGACGTGGCCAAACCGGTCTTTAAAACTGCCGTGGGCCGCTGGCGGAATTATCAGAAATATCTGGAACCGCATCTGGAAAAGTTGGAGCTGTTCGTTAAGGCGTTTGGCTATGAATAGCTTGAGTGGCTGAGGGTTTTTGGTTGAGAGTTGAGAGTCGAAGGCAGGAAGCCGAGTAAAGCTCCGCCACGCGGTTTAGGTGGTTGGAGCCGCCCTTCACCGGGTTTCGGCGTGACCTGACCCCGAAAAACTGGACGTGACAAAAGGAGAGTTCTGCTGCGAAAAG
>CAYPSF010000066.1:0-23523 GCA_964413165.1 uncultured Bifidobacteriaceae bacterium | reverse complement strand
TGCCGATGGCGCTCAACAATCCGCCGATGGTGGTGGGAATCAAACACACCAGCAGGGCAATCAAAACCGGCACGGAGAATACCGTGGCGGAATAAATGCCGAACGGTTTCAACGTCACGCAGACCAGCAGGAAAATCAGGGTCAGCGCCGAGAGCAGGATGGTCAGCGCGATTTCATTGGGCGTCTTCTGGCGTTTGGCGCCTTCGACCAACGAGATCATGCGGTCGAGGAAACCTTCGCCGGGATTGATGGAGACGCGGATTCTAATTTCATCCGAGAGCACGCGGGTGCCGCCGGTGACGGCGCTGCGGTCGCCGCCGCTTTCGCGGATGACGGGAGCAGATTCGCCGGTGATGGCTGATTCATCCACGGTGGCTGCGCCTTCAATCACGTCGCCGTCGGCGGGAATGATTTCCCCGGCCCGCGTGACCACGACATCACCTTTGCGGAGGTCGTTGGCGCTGACATCCTCGACCTGGCCGTTTTTGGCGAGGCGATGGGCGACGGTTTTCACACGGGTCCCGCGCAACGCCTTGGCCTGGGCCTTGCCGCGGCCTTCGGCGACGGCCTCGGCGAAGTTGGCGAAGAGGACGGTGAACCAGAGCCAGAGGGCGAGCTGGGCGATGAAACCGCGGTCGGCGGGAGCGGTAAAAATGCCGAAGGTGGTCAACACAGCGCCGACCATCGTCACGAACATGACCGGGTTTTTGAGCATGAGGCGCGGGTCGAGCTTTTTGAAGGCGTCGCCGATCGCCGGCCCGGCGATGGACCAGTCGAAAAGAGATGGAGCTTTGGAGGTCATGAGTGAGGAAATGATCAGTAATCGGTGGTCAGTGGTTAAAATAGGCTGCCTTTCAACATGAGGAAATGTTCGACGATGGGGCCGAGGGTCAGGACGGGCAGGAAATTCAGCGCGCCGACCAGCAAAACGGTGCCGAGCAGGAGGATGATGAATGTGCCGCCGGAGACGGGGAAGGTGCCGGTGCTGGCGGGGACGAGTTTCTTTTGCGCGAGCGACCCGGCCATGGCCATGATGGGCACAATCATCAGGAAACGGCCGAAGAGCATGGCGATGCCCAGCGTGGTATCGTACCACGGCGTGTTGGCGGTGAGGCCGGCAAAGGCGCTGCCGTTGTTGCCGACAGCGGACGAGTAGGCGTAGAGCATTTCGCTCAGGCCATGCGGCCCCTGGTTGTTCAATCCGGCCTTGCCCCAGTCGCTCACCGCCGCCCAGGCGGCAAAGCCCAGGATGGTCAGGCAGAGGATCAACAACGAGAGCATCGCCATCTTCACCTCGAAGGACTGGATTTTTTTGCCGAGATATTCCGGGGTGCGCCCGACCATCAGGCCGGCGATGAACACGGCGAGCACGACGAACACGAGCATGCCGTAAAGACCCGCGCCCACGCCGCCAATGATGATTTCGCCGAGCTGGATGTTGAACAGCGGCACAAACCCGCCGAGCGGGGTGAACGAATCGTGCATGGCATTGACCGCGCCGCACGAGGCGTCGGTTGTGACGGTGGCGAACAGCGCGGAATTGAAGATGCCGAAGCGAACTTCCTTGCCTTCCATGTTGCCGTCGGCGGCGGCGATGCCGAGTTGTTGATGGATGGGATTGCCCTTGGCTTCGGCCCACCAGCACAGCAACACGCCGGCGAGGAACAAGGTCATCATCGCGCCCCAGACCGACCAGCCGTGCGCCTGGTTTTTGGTCATGCGACCCAGGTAATAGGTGAGGCCGCTGCCGATGGCGAAGATGGAGAGCATCTGGATGAAATTGGAGAGCGGCGTGGGATTTTCGAACGGATGTGCGGCGTTGGCGTTGACGTAGCCGCCGCCGTTGGTGCCCAGCATCTTGATGGCGATCTGGGAGGCGACCGGTCCTTGAACGATGGTCTGCTCGGTGACGGTCTGTTCCTCCATCACCTGCTTGCTATCCTTGTCAAGGACCGGCGCCCCTTTGTCGTCCACCTTGGCGACTGAAATTTTCATCGGTTCGACCAACTTCGCCTTCGTGTACGGTTTGAAATTCTGAATGATGCCCTGCGACACGAGGAAGACGGCAAACACCAGGCAGATGGGCAGCAGCAGATAATAGGTGACGCGCACGAAATCCACCCAGAAGTTACCGAGCAGTTTCGTGGAATGCCGCGCGATGCCGCGCACGAGGGCGGCGGCGAGGGCGATGCCGGTGGCGGCGGAGGTGAAGTTGTGGATGGCCAGCGCGACCATCTGCGAGAGGTAGGACAGGGTGGATTCGCCGCCGTAGCTCTGCCAATTGGTGTTGGTGGTAAAACTGACGGCGGTGTTGAACGCAAGGTGGGAAGTGAGCGCGCCGAAACCCTGCGGGTTCAGCAACGACTGGAGCGGCAGGTGATTTTGCAGGCGCAGGATGACGTAGGTGAATACGCAGCTCACGAGGCTGAACAACAGCATGGCCCAGGTATATTGCCGCCAGTCCTGTTCCTGGTCCGCGCGCACGCCCATGAGGCGATAGGTGAGGCGTTCGAGCGGCTTGAGCACGGGGTCGAACCAGGTGCGGCCGCGGGCGTCGAGCACCTGCGTGAGGTAAAGGCCCATGGGCTTCGTGATCGCTGTGAGGGCGACGACAAAGAGGGCGAGTTGGAGCCAGCCGGAGGTTTCCATAAACATTGGGTCAAAATTTTTCGGGGCGGACCATGGCGATGAACAGGTACGCGAACAGCGCGAGGGCGATCAGGCCGACGAAGAGATTTTCCATATATGTCCTTACAGTTTTTCGCACCAGCGGGCGTACAGTCCGCTCGCGACAAAAAAGAGCGCGATCACCGCGAGATAGATGAGGTCAGTCATGTTGGTTCCAATTTACCGGCGAGCCGGTGTTCGTTTTCACGGGTCAAATATGAATGCCTGCGCCCGGGCCGGGTAATCAAAAGGAGCCTCCGGGATGTAAAAAATATATAAAAATGTGACAATCACGGATGGACCGGATAAACACGGATACCGTCGCACGAAGAATGAAGCGGGAGTAACTCACGAGAGCCGGGGAGAGGGACAAATCTGGACTGCGGTGGCAGAGCGCATCGGCGACACCGCTTTGGGACAGCCAACCAATGCGAAGAAGCGGGACTTCGCCGAGTCAGACTGATCGTGTTCATCCGTGTCTACCCGTGGTTGAATAAATCAGTAATTCCCGAAAAAAACTTTGCCAAGTGGCGCGCCAGAGCGTCTTATTACCTGACGCTTTATGGTTCGAATCCGAATTTTACTGGCGCTGGCCGGCTTGCTGCCGGTGTTGTTGTTCGCTGCGCCGCCGCGTATGGGCGGGACGCCGCCGCCGCGGCCGTCGGCACCGGCACCGATTCCGATCCCGGCGCAAACGAACGGAAGTTATGGTCCGGTTTCCGTGGCGCCACCGCCACCGCCGCGCGAGTTTCGCGGCGCGTGGCTCGTGACGGTGGCGAACAAGGACTGGCCGTCCCAGCCCGGCTTGAGCGTGGCGCAGCAAAAGGCTGAGTTGACCGCGTTGCTGGATCGCGCAGTGCAATTAAAATTGAACGCGATCATCTTCCAGGTGCGCCCGTCGAGTGACGCGGTGTATGCTTCGTCGTTGGAGCCGTGGTCGGAATATCTGACCGGCATGATGGGTCGTGCGCCGCAACCGTTTTACGACCCGCTGGCTTTCGCCATCCAGGAGGCGCACCGGCGCGGGTTGGAATTGCACGCGTGGTTCAACCCGTTCCGCGCGTTGCATCCGCAGACCAAATCGCCGGTGGCGGCGAGCCACATTTCGCGGACCCATCCGGAATTCGTCCGGCGATACGGCGACCAGTATGTGCTGGATCCGGGTGTCCCGGCAGTGCGCCAGCACGTCCTGGGGGTGATCCTGGACGTGGTCGGGCGTTACGACGTGGACGGCGTGCAATTCGACGATTATTTTTATCCCTACCCGCAGAAGGACGCGGCGGGGCGCGAACTGGAATTTCCCGACGCGGCGACCTGGAAGAAGTACGGCCAGGGCAGCGGTTTTTTCAACCGGGACGACTGGCGGCGCGCGAACATCAATCAATTCATCCACACCGTTTATCAGTCGATCAAGTCGGTGAAACCCTGGGTGAAGTTTGGCGTCAGCCCGTTCGGCATCTGGCGGCCGATGAACCCGCCGTCGATCCGCGGCATGGACGCCTACGCGAAAATTTACACGGATTCCCGGTTGTGGCTGGCCAGCGGCTGGGTCGATTATTTTGCGCCCCAACTGTACTGGCCGATTGAGTCGAGGGAGCAAAGCTTTCCCGGGTTGCTCAACTGGTGGGCGCAACAGAATCTCAAGGGCCGGCTGCTCTGGCCGGGGCTGTGCGCGGCGAATGTGGGTGACAAGTGGAGCCCGGACGAAATTGCCCGGCAGATTAAAATCACGCGCGGCCAGTCCGGCGCCGGCGGCGAAATCCTTTACCACCTGCGCAGTGTCACGGACAGCCCGGCCCTGACCGCCGCGGTCCGGTCCGCCTACGCAGAGACCGCGCTGGTGCCGGCGGCTCCGTGGCTGGCCGCCTCGCGGCCGGGCGAGCCGAGGCTGACGGCGGTGGAAAATGGCCGGTCCGGTTTGAGCGTGCATTGGCAAACAAACGGCACGAACGGTGAACCGGCGTGGCTTTGGGTTTTGCAATATCGCACCAGCGAGGCCTGGGGCACGGAAATCCTGACGGCGAACCAGACGGGGCGGACGTTTGAAAATTTCAAACCAGAGGTCATTGCGGTCAGAGCTGTGGATCGGACCGGGAATTTGGGTTCACCGGCAGTGCTTGGGAAAAGCGGAACAGTCGTGCCGGGAAGAGGTCCATCGTCGTCAGATTACACGAATACCCAATGGGAACCGGCGCATTGGTAGGGCGCGTCTTTTTTTCTGAACAGACGGGATTTGTGGAACCCGCCGCTCCGGGATAAGAATCAACTTTTTGTCGGGTCCCTGAATTTTGAGCGCCAGGCGAGGAAGGGCTTTTCCAAAAAATGGTAGGACAGCCAGGCCACACCGAACGTCGCGGGCAATGACAGGAACCATAACCGGGGGATTGGCCACAACAAGAAGACGAGCTCCTGCCAGATATAGAGGGAATAGGACAGGACCCCGATCCGGACCATCCAGCGCTGATTCAGGATTTTAAAAGGTCCGGATTCCGGAGACAAAACACTCTGCAGCAGGAGGAAAATAAATCCGAACGATTGCATCCCTTTGCCCAGCCCGACGATGGCGGGGGCCAGCAGGAACAGGCACGACAGGAAGAAGATTGGCAACGGATACCGGCGAAAGAACGATGCCAGCTTTTCCCGGCGGCCCTGCAGCAGAATGGCGCCCAGACACCCGTAAGCAAGGCAATCCAGGTACAGGAAGGTGGAATCATCCTGGAAAAGGAAATACAAGTGCCGGTTGTAGCCGCCCAGAACCGCCACGGTTTTAAATCCCATCGAAAACGCGATCGTGGCCATCAAGAACCAGAGCCTTCGGCGGCCTGAACGTCCCAGCCACAGAAAAACGAAAGGCCAGACGAAATAGAATTGCTCCTCGACCGACAGGGACCAGAGGTGTCCGCTGATCAAATCTTCGGCGTGGCCGGTCTGGTAGAAGTTGCGGGTAAAGGTGACCAGTTGCAGCCAGGTCATTCCGCGTTGGGCGGAAAGTCCCAGGCATTGCAGGCCGGCCATGACCAGGAGGCAGGCCAGATAAACCGGAAGGATCCGCAACGCCCGGCGGAGATAGAAATGTTTCAAATTCACGGAACCGGATGCCCCTTCCTCTTGCAACATGAGCCACGTGATCAAGAAACCGCTGATGGTGAAGAAAAGCCGGACGCCCAGATTGCCATCGAAGGCACCATAGACCAGGTCATAATAACGCGCAGGAAACCCGTTGGTGAATGCCGTGTGTTGTCCGAGGACCAGCAGGATGGCGACGGCTCGCCATCCATTGAAGGAGGGAAGCGGTTTGATTTCCATGGGCAGTTTCGGCGGGAGGATATCGTTTCCCGGGCCCGATTCCGACAATAAAAACTGGTTTTGGAAGGGCTGTAAGCCGAATTCTGTCTGCACCCTTGCGGGTGGAGAGAACCATTTGTCTGGGCAGCCGATACCCGGAATCCGTCTCGCTTTCGCGAAACCTGGAGCGGGCCGCTCCGGGATTCCCTATTTGGCCTTGCACCCGATGGGGTTTTCCGTGCCGTCCCGCTCACGCGGTACGCGGTGGTCTCTTACACCACCTTTTCACCCTTACCCGGGCCTCTTGCGAAACCCGGGCGGTCTAATTTTCTGTGGCACTGTCCGTCAGCCGGCCTTGCGACCTGCTGCCCGCGTGTATCTCAACCGAACGGGCTTGAGTTACGCGGCATCGCGCCCTTTGGTGTTCGGACTTTCCTCCCCCGGCTCGCGCCGGAAGCGGTTCTCCGCCCTTCCAAAACCGATTTTACTATAAAGTGACCGCTGGCGAGTGGCAAGTGACAAGCGACCGGAGTAATGCCTTTAATTTACCGCAACGTCGAGCCGGTAGCCCGGAAACCCGGGGAAACACCTTGATAACCATCGGACCAGGCCGGCGACCGATTGGAATCAGTACGGGAAATCTACTGAAACAGAGTGATTACTTCTGGTCCCTCAATTTCGGTGGACGATTCTTCTCGCTTATTTTTCGGCGAAGTGACAGGATTCAGGGCAAGACCCTTTAAAAGGAAAAGTTGTGAAGTTGTCACAAGCAGTTTTCGCCCGGCTTTTCGTTCTGGTCATGGGAATCAGCAGTGTCGGCCTTCCGGCCTCGCGCGCCCAAAGTTCCAATACGATCGGGTCGTGGCTTACCCTCACGTTGAGCAATGACACTGCCAGCTTTGGCGTTTATGCTCCGGCGACCAATGCGAATGGCGTGTTTGATTTGTATTGCAAGACGAACCTGACGGATGGGGAGGATTGGGTCTGGATCCAGCGCGGGGCCCGGGGTCAAACGAACCTGGTGTTGACCAACCTGCCGCCGGACCAGGGTTACTTCACCCTGGGAGTGACCAATGCCATTCGAGCCGGTTTTACCAATAGTGCCCTGCCGCCGGAGGATGATGGACCCAGCGCGCCCGCGACGTTGCCGTTCACCGTCAATTATTTTGGCTCAAATTATTCCAGCCTTTTCGTTAACAACAATGGCAATGTGACTTTTGATGACGCTAAATCGGCGTACGTTCCCAGCAGTCTGATCAATGTGGGCATCAGAATCATCGCGCCCTACTGGGCGGACGTGGACAGCTCCAATCCCTTGTCCGATGTCGTGAAATATGGCGACGGCCTGGTGGACGGCCGAGCTGCTTTTGGAGTGGAGTGGGTGAATGTCGGCTATTTCTGGGCCCACGTGGACAGACTGTTGAGCTGCCAACTGGTAATCATTGACCGTTCGGACATTGCTCCGGGCGACTTTGACATGGAATTCAACTACGACAAGGTCCAATGGCAATTCGGGGATGCCAGCGGCGGGATCCCGGCTCATGCCGGTTTCACGTCCGGCGTTGCGGGCCACGAATTGGCAGGCTCGGGCGTTCTCGATGCGTTTCTGGATTCGAACGTGGCGACCGGCCTGATCTACCACAATTTGAACAGCTCCGTGCCCGGCCGGTATTTGTTCTTCTTCCGCGACGGCCAGCCTTTGCCTTGAACCGCACCGCGTCCCGACCCGCCGGCTCGCGGGGTCACTCCGCCCCGGCCAGCGCCATGTCGCGGGTGTAATACAGAATCCGGCCGCAGTTCGTGCAACTGACAAGTTCCGCATGCGCCTGGCACATGACGAGGATTTGCGCGGGCAGTTTCATGTGGCAACCGCCGCAAACACCGTGGTGCACGCCCACGACCACGTTGTCGCCCTTGCTCTTGAACAGCCGTTCGTAGCGCTGACACACGACTTCGTCCACCGCGGCGGCCAGTTCGGCCCGGCCCCGCTGCATTTCGGCAAGTTCCTTCTTCAAGTTCTCCTCGCGCTGGTTGAGTTGTGCGATCTGGTCGTCCACCATTTTTTTCGCGGCGTTCGCCTCCAGCGTGGCGCGAACCACTTCCCGTTGCGCCGCCTCCGCCTGTTCCATCAAAATAATTTCCTGGTCCTCGATTTTGGTGATGTCCGCTTTGCAGGTTTCAATTTCGTGGGCCAGGGCGCGATATTCCTCATTCTTGCGCGTTTGCAGCTGCTGGTTGGCGTATTTCTCAATCTGCGTTTTCTTGCCTTCGACATCGAGTTCGAGCCGTTTGCGGTCGGATTCGGTCTGGCGGACGCGGGTCTTGGCGGCTTCGAGCTGAGCCTGGGTGGCGCTGGCCCGGGTGCGGAAGGTTTCGCGTTCCGGACCGATGTGGGCGAGTTCCTGGACCATGCGATGAATTTTACGGTCGCGGTCCTGCAGTATCAAAAGTTTCTCGATCGTCTCCTGCATCAAGTATGGAAGAGTAACCATGGCGGGCGCCCAAGTCAATGCACGGCTGAAGGGCCGATTGGTTTGGCGGGCGGGCGTCCTCGCGAGCCGGTCGGGTGTTGGCGCAGTGCGCCAATCCCACCGAGCCACAGGCTCGACCCGAGAACATCCAACGGCTCGTGAGGATGCCCGCCCCATCGGGAACTGAAACCGCTCTATCGCCCGTCACAATCCCCGGCAAATTCATTTTGCAGTTTCGTCTTTCGCCGCTAACCTGTCGCCATGCGTTTCATTGGCAACGTCATCGAGAAATTGCAGCGGCATCCGAAACGGGTGGTCTTCCCCGAAGGCACGGAGCCGCGCATCCTGCAGGCGGCGCGGCAGTTCTCGGCCCTGAAGCTCGGCGCCCCCATCGTGCTCGGTGATCCGGTCAAGGTGAAGGAGGCCGCCGAAGGTTTGAATATCCCGCTCGACGGCATCCGCATCATCAATCCCGCCGCGAGCGAGGACCTCGATAATTTTGCGAACCGGTTGTTCCGGTTGCGTCGCGAGAAGGGGATGCGCGCGCCCGAGGCGCGCGAGGCGGTGCAGCAGCCGAATTATTACGGCACGATGATGGTGGCGATGCACCAGGCGGACGGCCTGATTTCCGGCGCATCGCACATCACCGGCAGCGTGTTGCGGCCGCTGTTCCAGATCATCAAGGCCGCGCCGGACATCGCCACTGTGTCGAGCTGCATGATCATGGAAGTGGAAGACACGCGCATCGGGGAAGCCGGCGTGTTGTTCATGGCCGATTGCGGCGTCGTCCCCGACCCGACCGTGGACCAATTGGCCGACATCGCCATTTCGACGGCGCGGCTGGCGCGGCACATGTTGGGCGTGCGGCCGCGCGTGGCGTTGCTCTCGTTTTCCACCCGGGGCAGCGCGTCGCATCCGTCGGTGGGCAAGGTGCAGGCGGCCACGGCGAAGGCCAAACAGAAGGCCGGGCAGTTGTTTTTGGATGCCGACTTCGACGGCGAACTGCAGGTGGACGCCGCGCTGGTGGCGGAAATCGCCGAGCGCAAGTTGCGCGACAGCAAGGTGGCCGGGCGGGCGAACGTGCTGATTTTTCCCGACCTCAATTCCGGCAACATCGCCAGCAAGCTCGTCCGGCTGGTCGGCCACGCGAACGCCTACGGACAGGTTTTGCTGGGCCTGAACCGGCCCGCGGCGGACGTCTCGCGCGGCTCGAACGCGCACGACATCCTCGGGGTCACGGCCATCGTTGGCGTGCAGGCGATCGACTATCAGAAACTGTATCCGGGTGCCGATGCGCATTTGCCCGGGGAGTAAAACAAATGCAGAAGGAAGAAGGCAGAATGAAGAAGCGCAAAATGGTTCCAGCGGGCGTGTTTTGCTCCAGCCTTCAGCCTTCAGCCTTTAGCCTGGCATGAACACCACGACCCCGCGCGTTTTCATTGCCGCCACGCGTCAGAATGACGGCAAAACGACTGCGTCGCTGGGCCTGATTGCCGCCTTGCAGGAATATTTCCCGCGCATTGGCTACATCAAGCCCGTCGGCCAGCGTTTTGTGGAAATCGAGGAGCAAAAGATTGACGAAGACACCGTGCTGATGGACGCGGTGTATCGCCTGAACTGCCCGCTGGTGGACATGAGCCCGATTGCCGTTGAGCCGGCCTTCACCCGCAAATACCTTGAGTCGGCAAACAACGAGGCGCTGGTCAAACGCATCCAGGACGCCTTTGACCGGGTGTCGTGGGAAAAGGACTTTGTGCTGTGCGAAGGTTCCGGGCATGCGGGGGTCGGCTCCGTTTTTGATTTATCCAACGCGCAGGTAGCCAAGACCCTCGGTTGCAAGGTCATTATCGTCACCCAGGGTGGCATCGGCCGGCCGATCGACGAGGTCTGCCTCAACCAGGCCCTGTTCGAAAAAGAAGGTGTCGAGATCATCGGCGTCATCGTCAATAAGGTGCTGGAGGAAAAGATCCCCGAAATTTCCCGGTTCGTCAGCCGCGGGCTCAAACGGAAGGGGCTCGAGCTGCTGGGTGTGCTGCCGTATGAACAAAGTCTTTGCAATCCGACGGTGGATCTCATCCGCGAGGAGCTGCACGCCGAGCTGCTGAACCAGCCGCCCACCTTGAATGCGGCAGTGGACGACGTGGTGGTGGGCGCGATGGGGGCGCACAACGCCATGGAGTTTTTCAAACGCGGTGTGCTGCTCATCACGCCCGGCGACCGGGAAGACATTTTGCTGGCGGCCGGGGCGACCATGAGTCCGCACAGCGAGGACAAGATGGCGGGCATCGTGCTGACCGGCGGCATCCGCCCGGCCGACAACGTGCTCAAGGCGCTGCAGACGCTGCCCATCCCCGTGCTGCTCGCGAAGGCGGACAGTTACCAGGTCGCGTCGCGGGTCAACAACCTCACGGTCAAGACCCGGCCGACCGACGCCAGGAAAATCTCGCTCATCCGCGACATCGTCGCCAAAAACGTCAACGTCAAAAAAATCGTCCAATCCCTGTAACATGCCCATTCCACCCCTCACCAACCCGGCGTTGCCGACCTTGCCGGTGTATCAACCGGGCCGGCCCATCGAGGAGGTGGCGCGCGAGCTCGGCCTGCCGGCCGGCGACATCATCAAGCTCGCCTCGAACGAAAATCCGCTCGGCCCGTCGCCCGCCGCGCTGGCGGCAATGCAAAAGGTCCTCGCCAGTCTCAATCTGTACCCGGACGGCAACGCCTTTTATCTGAAGCAGAAACTCGCCGCCAAACTCGGCGTCGCACCGGCCCACCTCATCCTCGGCAACGGCTCGAACGAAATCATCGAATTTGTCGGGCACGCCTGCCTGGCGCCGGAGGTGGACGTGGTGGTGTCGGAATTTTGTTTTGCCATTTATCCGCTGGTCACGAAATTGTTTGGCGCAAACCTGGTCACCGTCCCGGCAAAAAACCACGGTCACGATCTTCCGGCGATGCTCCGGGCCATCACGCCGCGGACGCGGGTCGTGTTCGTGGCCAACCCGAACAATCCCACCGGCACGGTGGTGGCCCGGGAGGAGTTGACCGGTTTCGCCGGCCAGGTCCCGGCGAATGTGCTGTTGGTGATCGACGAGGCATACATCGAGTTTCTGGATGACCCGGCGGATTTCATTTCTGAAATCAAGCTTGGCCAGAAGCCGAACGTGCTGTTGATGCGGACGTTCTCGAAGATCTTCGGGCTAGCCGGGCTGCGCCTCGGTTATGGCATCGGGCATCCTGATTTGATTGCCGCATTTGAAAAGATCCGGCAGCCGTTCAACATCAATGCCATCGCCCAGGCCGGCGCGCTGGCCGCGCTCGACGACGTGGAGCACATGCGCCTGACGCGTTCGAACAATTTCATCGGCCTGAGTTTATATGAAAAGGCGTTCCGCGGGCTGGGCCTGGCTTTCGTTCCGTCCGCCGCCAATTTCATCCTGGTCCGGGTCGGCGACGGCCAGAAGGTTTTCGAGGCGCTGCAGCGGCAGGGGGTGATTGTGCGACCGATGGGTGGCTACCAGTTGCCGGAATGGATCCGGATCTCCGTCGGTACGCCGGCGGAAAACGAGCGGTGCCTCGCGGCATTGAAAAATGTTTTGGGCCTGAAATAATTATTTGCCTCGGGACGAAAACCGAATACTTATCTCTGCATTGAAACACCATAACGAGCCAAAGTGAAACTGACCGACCTGCGGGGCATCCTGCAATACATTCCGCAATTTCGCGAGAAGACGTTCATCCTCGCGATTGATGGCGCCATTGTCACCGACGAAAACTTCGCCACGCTGCTGCTGGATGTGGCGGTGTTGCGGTCGCTGAACATCCGCGTGGTGCTCGTCCACGGCGCGTCGGCGCAAATCAAGCTGCTGGCGGACGAACAAAAAGTCCAGGCTTCCAACCTTGACGGCTCGGGCGTCACGGATGCGAACACGCTCAATCTGGCGCTCACGGCTGCAAACCGGCTCACGCACGAGATTCTTGAGGGCCTTTCGGCCAACGACCTCCGGGCCGCCAGCACGAACGTCATCATCGCCCATCCCATGGGCATCATCCAGGGGGTGGACAATCTGTTCACCGGCAAGGTTGAGCGGGTGGACACTGCGCTGTTGCAAACATTGCTGGCACAGGATGTTGTTCCGGTAATTCCGCCGCTCGGGTTTGACGGCGACGGCAAGACGTACCGGGTAAATTCCGACGGCGTGGCCGTGGCCGTGGCCGACGCGCTCAAGGCGGTGAAATTGATTTTCATCACGGCGCAGGACGGCTTGATTTACAACGGCCAGCTCATCCGGCAGATGCTGGTGGCGGAGCTGGAAAAAATGTTGTCGCAAAACAGCGTCGGATTCATGCCGGAATTGTTGTCCAAGGCGCAACACGCCGCCGCCGCCTGCAAGGCCGGCATTCCGCGCGTCCATATCATCAACGGCAAGGTGGACGAGGGCCTGCTGGCGGAGGTGTTTTCCAACGACGGCATCGGCACGCTCATTTACGCGAACGAATACCAGCAAATCCGGGCGGCTAAAAAGAAGGACGTGCGGGCGATCCAGTTGCTGACCAAGGCGGCGGTCGAGTCCGATGAACTGGTCAAGCGCACCCGGTCGATGATTGAGAAAAGCCTCGGCGACTATTTCATTTTTGAGATTGATAAGAACCCGGTCGCGTGCGTGGCGCTGCACATTTATCCGGAACAGAAGAAGGGTGAACTGGCCTGCCTGTACGTCAATCCGTCGCACGAAAACCAGGGCATCGGGCGGAAGCTGATCCAGTTCGTGGAAAACAAGGCGCGGGAGATGGGGTTGGGCGAGTTGCTGACGCTTTCGACGCAGGCGTTCACGTATTTCCAGTCGAAAGGCGGATTTGCCGAGGGCACGCCTGACGATCTGCCGCCCGCCCGCCGCGAGAAATACGAGCAGAGCGGCCGGAACTCGAAGGTGCTCCTGAAGAAATTGAAATAGCCAACCGATTTCTCACGTGCCCGGGAATTCTTCACGCATTTTTGCTGATTGTCTCCGCCAATGCCGGCAACTGGGCGTTCCGGTGTCGCGGCAGGTTTTGCTCGTGAACGCGGCCGATCAGACTGTTGCCCTGGTTGAAAAGGTTTGGTGTCCCGGCTTCAGGCGGTCGGAACCGGCTGCAGCCGGGCCGCCAAACGAATACCGCTTCATCCGGGCATTCCGTTGCTCTACTTCGCGCTTTGGCATCGGCCAGGTCGAAGGTTCGTATCGCACGCCGCTCGGGTTGCATCGGGTCGTGGAAAAAATCGGCGGCGGCTGGCCGGTGGGAACGGTCTTCAAGGGGCGCCAGCCGGTCGGTTGCACCCGGCAGGGGATGCCGGACGCCAAAGTCACCACGCGCATCCTGTGGCTCGAAGGACTGGAACCCGGCTTTAACCGCGGCGGCAATGTGGATTCCCACGCTCGGTACATTTACTTCCATGGCACCGGCGACGAGACGACGATCGGCCGGCCGGCGTCTGTCGGTTGCATTCACCTGGCGGCGAATGATCTGGTTCCGCTGTTCGACCGGGTTCCCAGCGGCACGCTGGTTTGGATTGCGGAACGTTGAACCGTTGAATTGTTGAACCGGCCTGAAATTCAGGGCGCGAACCCGATTCAACGATTTAACGGTCTTGCAAGACGGCGCTTGTAATTCTGCACTAACGATTTAACGTTGCAAACGTGTTCGCGCAGTTCGGCAGATTTTGTGTGATTGTGGCGCTGGTCCTGACGACCGGCGCGCATTGGGCCGCGCTGCAAACGGTGGCGTGGACGACGATGCTCGCGGACCATCTGCGCACCGATTCCCTCTCCGAGGCCGTGACCCGCACATTTGACGGCCGGCATCCCTGTAGTCTGTGCAAGGCCATCGCCGCGGGCAAAAAATCCGAAAAGAAAAACGAGTTCACGCTGCAAACACAGAAGCTTGAATTCCCGCCGTCGCCGAAAAATTTCGTTTTGGTGGCGCCGTCCTGCTTTCGGCTTTTGCCGCAAACGGACACTTTCGCCGAATCTCTTGTCTTCCAGCCGCCGGTGCCCCCGCCCCGAAATCTTTTCGCCTGATTTTTGCGGTGTGGGGCCGCGCTGCCGCGCGGCCGGGATGACCGAAAGGTCGTCCCTGTCAGATTGATTTCCATTTTAACCCGGGCTTCCGTGGCAGCGGTGTGCTCAAAATCTTGAAATTTGAAAATGAAGAATAGAAGTTTTTTGACCTTGGCGGTTTTGTCTGCCCCGACCTTTCTGCTGGGGCCGGCGCGGGCCTGTGATTTGTGTTCGGTTTATACCGCATCCGAAGCGGAGGGCGGGGGCAAGGGGTTTTTCAGCGGGGTCGCCGAGCAATTCACGCATTTCAATACGTTGCAATCGGGCGGCCAGACGGTGGCGAACGACGGCGAATCCATTGACGGCCTGAATTCACAGGTTTTCATCGGGTACAACTTCAACCCGCACTTCGGGCTGCAATTGAACCTGCCGGTCATTTACCGGCAATACCGCCGGCAATTCACCTCTGTGGATGACGGCCATGTTCTTTCACCGGCAACGCGCAACGAAACCGGCGTGGGGGACTCGTCCCTGGTCGGAAATTTCCGCGCCTACAAGTATTCCGGCGACGACTTCACGTTCGGCTGGACGGTGTTGGGCGGGATCAAATTTCCGACTGGCGGGACAGGCCAGTTGAACCCGGCCAACCCCGATTTTGCCACGGGTATCGGCGGGCATGATCTGACGTTCGGTTCCGGTTCCTATGACGGCCTGGCGGGCACGGGCTTTTCCGCGCGGTGGAAAAGATTATTTCTCATCGGTGAGATGCAATACAGTATCCGCACCGCCGGGGCCTTTGATTACCGGTTTGCCAATGACTGGAGCTGGTCGGGCGGGCCGGGGGGGTACCTCGTGTTGGAGGACAATTATAGCGTCGCGTTCCAGGCGGCCGTGTCCGGCGAAAGCAAGGGGCAGGACACGATTGCCGGTGTGCCGACGGATGACACCGCCCTGACCATTGTTTATCTCGGACCGCAGATTGACTTCACCTGGTCGGACAAGTTGAGTGTGAATGTCGGCGCGGATTTGCCGGTGAGCATTGCCAGCGCCGGTAACCAACTGGTGCCGGACTACCGTATCCATGCCGCGGTCACGTGGCGGTTTTGAGGTGGGAAAAGATTCGGGAAACAAACACAAAGGCGTCAAAGGGTTTGACGATATAATCGACGGCGCCCAGATCAAGGCAGTGCTGCCGGTTTCCCTCGCAGAGGCGGCCGGAAACAAAAATGACCGGGATCCGGCACAAACGAAGGTCCTGTTTCAGCCGGCGGCACAACTCCAGGCCGCTGGTGTCCGGCAGGTCGATGTCGAGCGTGATCAGGTCAAATTTCACCGTCTGAACCCATTGCATGGCTTGCGCCCCGGTCCGGGCGCCGGTGGCGACACAGCCGGCCCGTTTCAACAAATAAAGGATCGTTGCCAAAACCTCCGGCTGATCTTCCACGGCCAGGATTTTGGGTTTGGGGGGAGTCGAGATCATGGTCCGCCCGTCCGTTTCCCGGAGGCGCGTTGGCGGGCCAGTTTTTCGCGGATGGCATTGCGAACAAACTTGGAACGGTCGGAATCCTCCTTTCGGGCAACCTGGTCCAGGCGCGGCAGGAGCCCCTTGGGCACCCAGACCGCCAGCAATTTGCCCTTTGGCTTTTTCCCTGAGCCACGCTTCATGGCGTGGTGTATAGATTTAATATATATTCAAGTCAACATTTTTTTGGTCTTTTTGGCGACAAACAAGTATAGTTAACAAGCCATGCCCAACCAGCGCGCGCCAGGTCAAAAATTGCTGCCCATTGCCGTGGACGAGAAGTTCCTTCGGGAATTGGATGCCGGCCTGAAGCAGGCCGGTTACCGGAATCGTTCACAATTCATCCGGGACGCCATCGTTGAAAAATTGTTGCGTGCGGACATTACCCTGCCCAGGGAACTGGCCCTGCCGCCGCACCGAATGGGAAAGGCCCGGGGAGCTTCCGGCAAGGGCCGTTATCCGGCCCACCGCCCGTCCGACTACGCCTTGAATGAAAAGGCGGATTCAAAAAAAGGCGGGGGTTCCGGACGGAAGTCCGCCTCAAAGTAAGCGTCGTTTTTTAACTGCGTTTCCTTCAAAAGACCCGGACGGAGTTCAGTTTTTGTGCACGTGGTCCTTTGCGATTTTTGAATCCCCAAAAAGATTCGGGCGACGGTCGCCAAGGAGGCGGGCAGGGGATGCCCATTGAAAAAACGACCGCCACCCGAACAAAAGTCCAATACCGGTTGTTGCGCTGGCGCAGATAAAAACCGATTCGAGCGACAGCCGCCAAGGAGGTGGGGATGAGGAATCCCGCTGAAAAAACGGCTGTCCGCTCGAATCAAAATCAAAAATTCAAAAATCAACGCCCTTAAACTGAAAAGGGCAAATCCATGTTGTCGGCTCCGTAATGAAACCCGGTTTCATCCTCATAACCGACCGGCACTTGTGCCTTCATGGTGGCACGCAAGACCGCGACGATTCGGACCGGCGATCCCACCTCGTGCCAGGCAATCCGGCGGTCATTACGGCCCAGTGGCAAAGCCACCGCTTTTCCACCCTGCTGCCCGGCTAACTGTGTGCCCGTAATCACGTTACAACAATTAGCGCAAACAAAGAGAGATTCTCTCCATTCCTTGGCAACCTCTTTGTAAAAATTGCTGCGAACAAGTTTGCCGGCCGGCGCGCCAAGCCACTGAAACTTCGCCCTTTTCACTTTGGTTTTTTGGCTTACCTTGCCTCCGCATGAATTTGAAGGAGCAGATGACGCGACTGGCCCGGCAGGCCAAGGCGTCGTCGCGCGAACTCGCCTTGCTCACCACGGCGGAGAAGAATGCATGTTTGCTGGCCATGGCCACGGCCCTCGAGAAAAACGCCGCGGCCATCACATCGGCCAATGCCCTGGACATGGATGTCGGGGCAAAGGCCGACCTTTCAACAGCGATGCTCGACCGGCTCAAGCTTGATGACCGGCGCATCGCGGCGATGGGCAAAGGGCTGCGGGAAGTGGCGGCGCTGCCCGACCCGGTGGGGAAAATCCTGGACGAACGCGTCCGGCCCAACGGCCTGAAACTGCAAAAAATTTCCACGCCCATCGGGGTGGTGGTCATTATTTACGAGTCGCGCCCCAACGTGACGGCGGACGCCGCGGCCCTGTGCTTCAAGTCCGGTAACGCGACGATCCTGCGGGGCGGCCGGGAAGCGCTGAATTCGAACCAGGCCATTGCGCGGATCATGATCGAAGCCGGCCGGCAGGCGCTTGCGAAATTCCCCGAACACGCCATTCAGGTCGTGCCGGTGGCCGACCGCGAGGTGATCCCGATTTTATTGTCGCTGACGCAGTACATCGACCTGTGTATGCCGCGCGGCGGCGAGGGGCTGATTCGCGCCGTCGCCGAATGCTCCAAAGTGCCGGTCATCAAGCATTACAAGGGGGTCTGCCATGTTTTTGTGGACGCCGATGCCGATTTGAAAATGGCCGGGGAAATTGTGATGAACGCGAAGGTCCAGCGGCCCGCTGTCTGCAACGCGATGGAGACGCTGCTCGTGGACCGGGCGATCGCGGAGAAGTTTTTGCCGCAGATGGCGCAGGAGCTCGCCGATAAAAAAGTTGAACTGCGTTGCGACGCGATTTCGCTGGGCCTGGCTCAATCGGCAATCGGTCCCGCAATGCGGGAGCAATCGGCAATTCGGCCCGTGACCGAGCAGGATTTCTACACCGAATACAACGATTACATCCTGAACGTGCGGGTGGTGGACGGCGTGAAGGCAGCGATCGACCATATCAATCAATATGGCTCGGCGCATTCGGACAGCATCGTGACGAAGAGCGAGCCGCGGGCGAAGCAGTTCCTGGCGGAGGTGGATTCGGCGACGGTGTATTGGAACGCCTCGACGCGGTTCACAGACGGCGGCGAATTCGGCATGGGCGCCGAAATCGGGATCAGCACCGACAAGATCGGCGCGCGCGGCCCGATGGGCCTGGAGGAGTTGACGAGTTACAAATGGCTGGGCATCGGGAATGGGCAAATTAGAAGCTGAAGTGTCGTGAGAGTTTTTGGAATCATTTCCGCTCTTTTTTGCTTGCTGGGAATTTTCACAACCGAGTCGTTTGCGATTGCTGATAAAGACGGTCCCAAAATCGGTGACTTTCCACCAACGCTTACGTTAAGCAAAACCATCCAAGGTCCACCGGCCGCTGAACTGGACTGGGACAAATTAAAGGGCAGGGTGGTGGTGCTGGAATTTTGGGCGACCTGGTGCGGTCCTTGCATCAAAGCCATTCCGCATTTGAACGACCTGGCGGAACAATTCAAAAACAAACCCGTCGTTTTTATTTCGGTGACATCCGAGAATGAAGATGTTGTGCGACCCTTTCTGAAGAATCGTCCGATGCAAGCCTGGGTCGGTCTGGATGACTATGAAGTTCTGAACAAGGCGTTTCACGTGAAAGGAGTTCCTCATGCGGTGATCATCGATGCCAGTGGACACATCGCAGCCATTGTCCATCCGGCTGACATCAAACCGGAGAATTTGGAAGAGGTTCTGGCTGGAAAGAAATCCACCCTCCCTGAACCGGAAGTCTACACCGTGGACAAATTTTCTGATAGAGTCGTTCTCAATCAAGCCCCGGCGCTCTTTGAAATCTCCATTCGTGAGCACAAAATGCCGCAAAAGATTGAAGGGCCAATTTGCATGTGGTCTGCCGAAACCAACGGCTGTGGATTTGACGGTAAAATTGCCACGGTTGAATCGGCCTTGAATTTTGTTTTTGACAAAACCGCCAGCCGAACAGTTATCAAATGTAAATTGCCCGAAGGATATTATGATTTTGAGTTAAGAGCGCCCTTGGGCCATTCAAACGAATGGCGGAACCAGTATATTGCCGCGTTGCGCACAACGTTCGGCCTCGACGTAAAACAAATTACAAAAAAATGGACGTTTACGTTCTGACTCAAATCAACACCAATGCTCCTGGTCTTCGCGAAGTCGAAAAAGCCGGTGGTGGTGGTCAAACCGGAGGAGGTTTCCGGCTTGAGGGCAGCACCATAAAAGGAATCGTGTATTATTTGGAATTAACATTGAGTAAACCTGTTTTTGATGAAACGGGTTTAAAAGGTCTTTATGCCGCAGATCTGAAATGGAAGTTCTCGGAAGCTGAGCAATTAGAAAGGGGGACGGACCGAAGGGTTTGGAAAGCCATTGAAGCCAATCCAAATGGCGATTGGATCAGCACATTGCCAAAAGAATTGAGAGAGGGAGAAGCCCTCGGAAGAGACAAACGCTTGCAAATAGAACTGGCAAAACCTGAATCCCAACGATTCCTTCCTGACTCTGAAGCGGTCATTGCAGCGGCTCGCGAGAGGCTTGGATTGCAATTAAGTCCGGCCCGGCGTCCCGTCGAAATCCTTGAAGTTACCGAAGCCCGAAACTGAATTTTCCGTCCCCTCTATTGACGACAGGCCAAAAGCTGCGCTGGCACAATTTCTGGTGTAACTTACCGGATTATCTATGGGAAAACGTTTACTCAGGTGCCGGGCCGGTTGCCGATGGTCGTGCCATTTGCTGGCCGGCGTGTTCCTGTTTCAATTTGCAGCGGTGGCGGACCAGATCATTTACGATGACGCGCTGCAAAACGGCTGGCAGAATTGGGGCTGGGCAACCCTCAACTACGGCAACACGTCTCCCGTTCATTCCGGCTCCAAGTCGGTCAGCGTTACGATCACGACCACCACTGCCGAGGCAATTTATATTGCGCACACGGCTTTCGATTCCAGTCCCTATACGAACCTGGTGTTTTGGATCAATGGCGGGCCAACCGGGGGGCAGCAATTGAAAGTGCAGGGGCATGCCAACGGGACATACCAGGCGGCTACAAACCTGCCGGCATTGGTCGCGGATACCTGGCAGCAATTTACGATTCCCCTGGCCACCCTCGGCGTCGCCAACTCGCCGAACATGGACGGCTTTTGGATCCAGGATCGGGTTGGAGCGGTGCAGCCGGCGTTTTATGTGGACGACATCACCTTGCAGGCCGGGGTGCCAGTCCAACCCGGCACCAATGCGCCGGTCGCCATCGCGGTGGATGCCCAGGCCAATCGCCATGCGATCAGCCCGTTGATTTACGGCGTGGCGTTTGCCGCCACCGGCCAGCTGCTGGATTTGAACGCACCGCTCCATCGTTCCGGCGGCAACGGGACGTCCACTTACAACTGGCAGAACAACGCCTGGAACCACGCGGCCGACTGGTTTTTTGAGAGCATCGCCGAAAGCAGCAGTGTGGCTGGCGCTGACGGCGATGATTTCATCACCACCTCCAAGAATGGCGGGGCGCAGGCGATGCTGACTATTCCCATCATCGGCTGGGTGGCCAAGCTGGGGCCGGGTCGCACCATTCTGGCGAGTTACAATACCAACAAATATGGTTCCCAATCCGCCACCGACCCGTACTTTCCGGCCGCCGGCAACGGCGTTTCACTGGCCACCGGCCTGGATATCACCACCAACGATCCCACCGAAGCGAATTTGGCCGCCGACACAAACTTTCAAGCGGGCTGGGTGCAACATCTGACGAACACGTGGCACTCCGCGACCAACGGCGGATTGGTGTATTACATCATGGACAACGAGTGGAGCCTCTGGCAGTCGACGCATCGCGACATTCATCCCGTGGGCCCGACCATGGACGAGGTGTTCACCAATTACTGCAACTATGCCGCGATGGTGAAGGGCATTGACCCGAATGCGCTGGTCGCCGGCCCGGAAGAATGGAGCTGGCCGGGTTATTTTTACAGCGGCTACGATCAACAGTGGTCCGGTGCAAACAACGATTTCAACCCGGCGCATTATCCCGACCGCATCGCGCATGGCGGACAGGATTTTGGGCCCTGGTTTTTGACCATGGTCAACCTGCGCAGTCAGGCGGCCGGCAAGCGGTTGCTGGATATTTTCACACTCCATTGCTATCCGCAGGGTAACAGTCAGGGAACCTACGAATTCGCGGATGATGTTTCGACCACGGCGCAGCTGCTGCGTAACCGCTCAACCCGCCAGTTCTGGGACACCAATTACCTGGATCCCAGCTGGATCAACAGCGTCATCGCGCTGATTCCCCGGATGCGGAGCTGGGTGGCGACAAACTATCCCGGCACGAAGACCGGCGTCACCGAATATAACTGGGGAGCCGAGCCTTACATCAACGGCGCGACCGCGCAGGCCGATATTTATGGAATCTTCGGCCGTGAAGGTCTTGACCTGGCCACGCGCTGGACGACGCCCGATTCGAGCACGCCCACTTACAAGGCGATGAAGATGTACCGCAATTACGACGGCAACAAATCCACTTTTGGCGACGCCAGTGTGGCGGCCATGGTTCCCAACCCGGACAATCTTTCGGCCTTTGCCGCGATTCGCACCAACGACAACGCCCTGACGCTCATGGTCATCAACAAGGACCTCAATAACGCAACGCCGTTAAGGGCGGTCATCACCAATTTCGCCAACAGCGGGACCGCGCAGGTCTGGCATCTCACCGCCAGCAACGTCATCGCCCGCCTGGCGGATGTTCCTTATGCCAACGGTATCCTCAGCAACACGGTGCCGACCCAGAGCATCACGTTGTTCATTCTGCCGACGGCAAAAAATCTCCGGCTTCGGGTCGGTCCCAACGCCGCGCCCAGCCAGCTGGAATTGTGGATGGACGGGCAGGGCGGACAGCGTTACATCCTCCAGTCGTCCACCAACCTGACGGTTTGGTCGGCGGTGAGCACCAACCTGTTTTCGAGCAATTCCTTCCGGGTCGTGGTGACCATGACCAACACGGCGCAGATGTTTTACCGCGGCCTTTTGTGCCAATAAAAAACGGGCGGAGCCGTTGCCGGCCCGCCCGTGAAGGTGTCGGCAGCGTTTCTCAATAGCTGGTCTTCAGCCAGTTGTCCTTGCTCCAGGTGAGCACGCCGGCGCCCGCGCCCGCCTGCAGGATGGGAAGCAGGCCGGCCGGATCGTCCACAGTGTAAGTGTAGGGCAATTGGTTGCCGCTCAGGTTCCAGGAGAAGGCGATGATGGGCGCCTGGAACGGTCCGAGCGGATTCCCGGCATCGGTGCTGTTGCCCCGCACCACCGTGGTGGTCCCGTCCGCGTTGAGGAAGTCATAGATGGTGTCCAGCGCCAGGATCTTGCCGGTATAAGTCGGATCGGTCACATCCGTCTGGTTGTTGCGCAAAGGCCAGAGGCAGTCCTCGTACACGCACTTTTCCACCAGCAGCGCGCCGCCCTCGGTGGAGATGCTGCCGTTGATGGGCGGATTGAAGCTGTAAGTGTTGTTGAGCGTGTTCTGGTTGGCTGAACTCATGGCGCTGGCGCGGAGGTCGCGCAGGCGTTTGGCAACCAGCACGTCGGAATCGTCCACGTAGAGGTTGTAATTGTGCACGTTGCCGGCGCGCAACCGCGGCACACAACGGTCCCACACGCCCAGGATCAGCTGGTGATGGAACGTCATCGCCAACGTGGCGTTGTTCGGGTCCTTGTCGTTCGAACCGGCCAGGTGGGTCTTGTCGTGGGCCTGGATGATCTGGACAATGTCTTCCAAGCTGAATCCATTCGAGCGGAGGAAATTGTAGAACGGATAAGCCGACCGGTTGGCTTCCAGGGCGTTGATTTGCTGGCGAACCCAGCTGTTGGGATTGGTCGCCCCATCGTCGCCCACGTACCGGCACCAGGAGAAGGTGACATTCGAGGTGCCAGCCTTTTGGTCAACCAGGCCGTCGTACGACTTGGTGAAGGTGCAGTGGTCAATCCAGACATTCGCAACCGAGCCGCCATTGCCGATGGTGATGAAGTCCCAGTCGTTCTTGTCGTAATTGCCCTTGGTGGCCTCGTCCCATTCCCAATTCTCGTCGAATTTCAGATTGCGAACGATGATGTTGTTGCAGCTCTTGATGTTGAAGTTGCAATGCCGGATGGTGGCGCCGTTGGCAGAAAAGATGGTCAGTCCGCTCTTGGGCTTGATGTCGCACAGGCTCATGCCGGTGACCAGGAGGACCGGATGCAACTGGGGCGGGTT
>CAYPSF010000065.1:0-23586 GCA_964413165.1 uncultured Bifidobacteriaceae bacterium | reverse complement strand
GGAGTTGTCGCCCGTCGCGACCTCCAACTCAACTCATGCCTTCTCTGGACGTTAGCTGGAGACACTTCCCACGTATGAGCATGGTGCTTTGGATAATTGAGGAAGGTCAGGAAGGGGACAGTTCCACTCCAGACCTTTGGGCGCTTCATCACTTCAGTAAGGAGCTTGACAAGATTTGCGTCGAAGCTGGTGTTTCAAAGCTGACGACTTTTCACGACAATTCGGTGATGGCGGCAGAATTTGACGAAGAGATGGAACCGAAGTTGTCGGATGCATCGGAGTTGCTTGCCTCATTGACCAAAGTTCATGATGTGGTTGTGAATGCCGGCATGCAGTTTGTTTTGGCCGGAGTCGATCGGACGTCGGACGTTTTGCATGACCTCGATGAGTCGATTCGCGTCGGGAGCGACTGTAAATCCAAGGGCAAGCGAGTCCGGTTGTCAGTCATACCATGAATTCTCGCTCAGCTGACAAATCGCTGCAGGCCACGCGCGATGGCTGCTTCCGCCGTCGCTCCCGTCTTCACTGTGTTACGACGCGGCAAGTGGCTATGGCGCGACAGCCAGTAGACGGCGCTGTCTAACAAAATAGTGCAGCCAATGCCGGTTGGCTATCTCAGTTCCGCATTCAAGGTTGACATCACAGTCCCGGCGTGGCTGAGTTTTAGAAGTCAGGCGCACTACGGTTCTATGAAACATTTCATCAAATGGTTGGTGCCGATTTCAGTGGGCGCGGTTTTGTTATCGGTTATCTGGGGCGGCAAGCAGCTTAGGTCAAAAAATATGGAATGGATGAACTAAATTATGAAAAATTCTGCAATCGCATCGCAAGCTTCGTGGTTTCGTTTGTCATTTGCGTGGCTCGCACTGGCAATGCTACCGGTACTGGGGGCAGGTTGCGCGGGCACGTTTCATGAAGTCAGAGTACTTTCCCCGGGCATGGCACCGGCGGAACGGCCCCAGGTGCTGGTTCTTGGGAACGTGGAGGTCACAGACACAAATGTCACCGCGACAGATAAAGAGGTTTATCGGCTGAAATTTCAGGCGGGAGTGGAAGGCTGGTTTGGCAAAACGAACATTTTTGAATCCGTCGTCCTGAGCGGCACGAACGCAATCCCCAATAGCATCATATTGAGCGGTACGATTACAGAAGTGAACAAGGGCAGCGAGGCAGAAAGGTTTTGGGTGGGCATGGGGGCGGGGCAGGCGCGGGTTCAAGGTGAGTTTGAGATTAAAGACGCGGCCGGTCAAAGTTTGACTCGATTTGCGGCGAGAAGGTCTTATCTGGGCGGAGTTGGTATCGGGGGTGCGGGCATGATCGGCATGGATGAATTGACGTCACGGCTTGGGGTGACAGTTGCCGAAACGGTCGCTAAATGGGTGCGAGGGCAAAAAGTCGAATGACCGGATATGAAATTTGTAACATTCATGCCGTTTAGTTTCACATTTGAAGTGCGACAAATGCGCTAGTGGACCCCGTTGAGGTCTGGAAGTCTGGCCGGAGTCCTGGGCGGTTATCAGCATGAAACGAATGACAAAGACTCAACCGGCCGGGCCCCCGTCCAGGCAACTCGCGGGTTTCATCGCCAAATTCGACCCGGCGGTCGCGAGGCTGGTGCGTTCGACCTGGGCGGCTTTGCGCCGGCGGTTCCCGACCGCCATCGAGCAGGTCTATGACAATTACAACTTCCTGGCCCTCGGCTTTTCCACGACGGAACGCACCTCGGATACGATTGTTTCCCTGGCGGTTTCCGCGAAAGGCGTTGCGCTGTCATTTTACCACGGGGCATCGCTGCCTGATCCTCGCAAGATTTTGATGGGCAGCGGAAGCCAGAATCGTTACCTGCGGCTTGAAAGCGCCGCGACACTGGCGCGGCCCGAGGTGCAGTCACTATTGCGTGTCGCCGTCAAGCAAGCCAAGTCGCTGCTGCCTGCGAGAGGCCGTGGGTACACAATGATCAAGTCGGTATTGTCGAAGCAACGACCGCGCCGCTGACAGGAAGGGTGGGGAGGACAGGATGCCGGTCTGGGCGACCTCATTTTAGCGTAATATTCCACAAATCAGACCCGTAACCAAGGCCTCCGTTGGATGTGAATAACTTATTATGGACAAGAATGGAAGCCGGCGTAGTGTCGTAATCAATCAGAAGACATCATCGGCCGGGCGTGGTTGAACCTGGATGCTTGGCGACTTCCGAGCTGGTGATGAGACTGGTCAACAACGAAAAAGCCCCGCCCATGAGACCACCCGGCAAAGCATTAATGGCATTGAGTTTCATCCTGGTCATATCGGCCAGCACGCTGTTCGCGCAGCCGTACACATTTGATGAGAACGGCAACGGAATCCAATACATCGCGTACTTGCCGTTTCCGTTGTCGTACCAGTTGGCACCGGACCCATCGAGGGGGATAACCACTTCGCCGGTGTTGATTTATTCCCTGGGGGAGCCGGTGGTTTCGGGCGATGTGGCGCTCATGGAGTCGGATGGCACCACCATTGCCGACCTGCTCCGCTTCTTTACTCCATTCGGCGGGAGCAGCAGTTACGTGATCTTTTATTCTCGGACGGCCGGTCCGACCCATACGCTGGCTGACGTCGGCATTCCTTTCTCGGCCAATCCGCTGCGAATAAACGAAGGCAGCGGGAACACACTATGGCATCCTGGCGCCAATCAGCCCGGGATGACCACATTGGGTGCGATTCCAGTTTTTGCACATTTTGAGTACCAAATCATTACCGACGTTCCCGAACCCGCTGCGGTGGTTTTGGTGTGGGTTGCCACCGGGGTTGGTTTGACCGTTCGGGGTTCCCGCCGAAAAGGGTTTTCCGTTCGCGAGGTCTCCGGGTCTTAACTTCAGGTTGATACATCCGGCGGCAGCATGAGTCCGGGCACCCTGGCCGGTCTGAATGGCTGTGAAACCAAATTGCCGCGCAGCCACCGGATTTCCTTTGATTGAGCTCCTGGTCGTTATCGCCAGCATTGGCAACCTGGCCGCCGTTTTGTTGCCGGACCCGACACACGCCCGCAGGCAAACTCCGATAAATCGCGAGTGTTTCGCGGGCTGGCTTCGGTAAACTCCGTTCCCACGAGCCTGCGATGCGAGGGGTATTGACCGGCCTGTCACATAAATTGACACGGCGGGACACGGCCGGACGTTGAACAGTCGTTTTTTTACTTTATTCCCTTGGGACATTGAGATTTATGGGTTTTCCTGGTGCCTACATAGCAGACAATTTGGAATGTTAATTGCTGTGAATTCGCTCCACCAGGAGCATGGGTATGCATCTCTTTGAGTCGTTTTCGAAAATGATCGACGAGCTGCCGGCCAAGGGAGTGATCCCAGCGGCAGAACGCGAGCATCAGATGTTGGAGGAAGATCTGGCTCATCAGCGGCCGACGCCAACCAAAGAGGCGCATTCCGTCTTGAGCTTTTGCCGCTTCCTGAGAGCGTTTAAATCCGGTCTTAAGGTTTCCCCGGCAGTCCTGCCCCCGACGGACACGGCATTTTATCGCCGGACGATGGAACGGCTGATTGAGGCCGGGGAACTGCCGGAGCAAGCGCAGGAGCATTTTGACGAGGCATTTACCGTTCCGCTGTTGAAGTCGCTAGTGAAAATCTATTGAGGTTCGCATCGAGCCGGTCTTCGTGCGGCTCCGGCCAGGTGACCGATACGCGACCGGGCGCCGCTGCCGGGAACGCTTGCCAGGGACGGTTCTTCGCCCGTAGAGTTGGCCGGCGATGGACTGGCTCAATAAAATTTCCCAGTTCTGGCCGCATATCGCGGCGGGCTTCGATTTGCTGGCTTCGCTGCTGGCCTCCGCCCATGCGCTGCTGCACAAACGCGATACCCGTGCCGCAACGCTTTGGATCGGCTTCATCTGGCTGATGCCGGCGGTTGGTCCGTTGCTTTACCTCGCGCTGGGGGTCAATCGCATCCGCCGCCGCGCGCTGACGCTCGGCGTGCATAAGACCACCGGCCGCCCCATTCCGGAAGACCTCGGCGAGCCGGAGCATGAAGGCGCGGAGCATTTGAAGCTGCTCGCGCGCGTCGTCAGCAACGTCGTAACCCGGCCGTTGACGCCTGGCAACCACGTGCGGCCGCTGGTGAACGGCGACGAGGCATTTCCGGCCATGCTGGCCGCGATTGAATCCGCGAGGCATTCCATTTCGCTGGCCAGTTACATTTTCGACAACGACGCCAGCGGGAAGCAATTTGCCGACGCGTTGAGTCGCGCGGTCAAGCGCGGGGTGGCCGTGCGGGTTTTAATCGACGCCGCCGGTTCGCGTTACTCGTGGCCGCCCATCACGCATCGCTTGAAAAGCGTGGGCGTCCCGTGCGCAAAATTTCTGCCGGCGTCCGTGTTCACACCCTGGCGCGTGGCGACGATCAATCTGCGCAATCACCGGAAAATTCTGGTGGTGGACGGCCAGACGGCCTTTACGGGCGGCATGAACATCCGTCACGGCAACGTGCTGGCAGACCGGCCCCCAAGCCCCGTCCAGGACCTGCATTTCCAGGTGGCAGGGCCGGTAGTGACGCAACTGCAGGACGCGTTTGCCAACGATTGGGCCTTCACCACCGGCGAAGTTCTCGACGGCAAAACCTGGTTTCCCAGGTTGAGGGGGAATGGCAACATTATTGCGCGGGCCATCATCGACGGGCCGGACGCCGATTTTGAGAAGGCGCGCTGGACGCTGCTGGCGGCGCTGGCCGAGGCGCAAACCTCCGTGCAGATTATCACGCCGTATTTTTTGCCGGACCTTGCTCTCGTTACCGCGCTGAATCTCGCCGCGCTGCGCGGCGTGCGGGTGGATATCATTTTACCGGGCAAAAGCAACCTGCCGTACGTTCATTGGGCATCGCGGGCGACGTGGTGGCAGGTGCTCGGGCACGGCTGTCGCGTCTGGCTCACGCCGCCGCCGTTCGATCACTCGAAGCTGATGGTGGTGGACGGCCACTGGGTATTGCTGGGCTCGGCGAATTGGGACGCGCGCAGCCTGCGCTTGAACTTCGAGTTAAACGTCGAATGTTATGGCCGGGAGCTGGCGCAAACCCTGGCGGCAATCGTCGGGAAAAAACTGCACGGGGCACATGAGGTGACGCTGGCCGAGGTGGATGCGCGGACGGTGTCGGGGAAGTTGCGCGACGCGGCCGCCCGGTTGTTCTCGCCGTTTCTATGATGGGCTACGATATGGCAGGCACAACGGGCAGTCCGTTGCCCGCCATTTGTTCGAATGATTGCGGCGGGCCTGGAGTGACGTGCCCGAAATGAACCGATTTATGAAAACGTTTGAAGGTCTCACCGAACAGGAAATCCTCGCGCTGGCCATCTCGCTTGAGGAGGAGGACGCGCGCATATATGAGGATTTTGCGGACGGGTTGCAGGAGAATTATCCCGAGCAGGCCACAAATTTCCGCCAAATGCGCCGCGAGGAGGACGGTCATCGTCATCGCCTGCTGGAGCTGCATAAAGCCCGTTTTGGCGACCATGTGCCGCTCATCCGGCGGCAGGACGTGCGCGGGTTTGTGAATCGCCGTCCGGTCTGGCTGGTGCGGCCGCTGGGATTGAAGACGGTCCAGAAAACCGCCGAGACCATGGAAGTGGAGACCCGGCGTTTTTACGAGGTCGCCGCCCGGCGGACGACCGATGTTGGCATCCGGCAATTGCTGGGCGACCTGGCGGAGGAGGAGCGCAACCACGCGCACACGGCGGAGCAGATTGCCCACACGAAACTGAGCGAGGATGAAAAGTCACAAGCGAAACGGCTGTTTCTCCTGCAGGTGGTGCAACCGGGATTGGCCGGGCTGATGGACGGGTCGGTTTCGACGCTGGCGCCATTGTTTGCCGCGGCGTTCGCCACGCACAACAGCTGGCAGACGTTCCTGGTCGGCCTGGCCGCCAGCGTCGGCGCCGGCATCAGCATGGGCTTTGCCGAGGCGTTGTCCGATGACGGCAGCCTGACCGGGCGGGGTCATCCGTGGGCGCGGGGGTTCGTATGCGGCTTGATGACGATGCTTGGCGGCATCGGCCACACGCTGCCCTACCTGATTGGGAACATTAAAACCGCCACCACCGTGGCCGTCTGCGTGGTGCTGGTGGAACTGGGCGTGATTTCCTGGGTGCGGCACAAATACATGGACTCCCCGCTGGTATCGGCGGTGTTGCAGATCATGCTGGGCGGTGCGCTGGTTTTCCTGGCCGGGATACTGATCGGGAACTCTTGAAACGCGCTGACAGTTGAAATTCCGATGATTTGCGTGTATTTGTGTGTAGCTTGAATCCGACGCAAAATCGTGCTGCCGCCCTGACCGGCGGTGCCCATTGAATGGAAAAGAAAACGAAGATCTCACTGGAACCAAAAGGTGTCCGGCAACATCTGGTTGAGCTCCGTCGCGCCTTGCTCGACCTGCACAAGGCCCTGATTGACTCCGAGCGGGTCAGCTACGAAAAAATTGTCGGTGAAATTCAGTCACCGAACCATTTCCTGCAGCTGCTCACCAACGACCCCTGGTTTGCCTGGCTGCACCCGCTGTCTGAGCTTGTGGTCGCAATGGATGAAGCCCTGGACGGAAAGGAACCGCTGACGGAAGCTGGCGTCGGCGCCCTGGTGCACCAGGCGGACCGGTTGATTGCCCCGTCGGAAAGCGGTGAGGGGTTTGGCCGGCACTATTTCGAGGCATTGCAGCGTGATCCGGACGTGGTGCTGGCGCATGCTGAAGTGGCCAAACTGCGCGGCCCCCGGAAGCCTTCAGCCTAGGGGCGTTCGCCGCGGCCTTCCCATATCGATGATTTATCGATAATTCGTGGGGCCAATAGACAGGTTTTGCCCTGCTTATGCAATTTGTAACTTGAAACAAATGGCTGTAAGTAGTGTAATGGGTCAATCATCTGGGTGAAGCGTGCATGAAAGCGTTGATTGTCGTGTTCGTTGTTTTGGCGATGTTTCTGGCTGTGCCTTACGCGCGCGGGGATTTCACGAACATTTGTCTTACCGGTAATTTTCTTCAGTTGCCTGTTTCAGCAACGGGCCAGTTTCTCACTACGTCGGGTGGAAAATACAATCCGGCCGGCACGGGCGGGGACGGGGGAACGGATTTTTGGATTTGGGGGACGCCGGTGTACCATTATTCAGTTGGAGTCAATGGAACGGCTTATGTCGACGGAGCTTGGGCCCCGACGGTTTTAGATACAAGTTCCGGTGGCATTAAATCCGCCGTTATTACCGGGAACATCATTCCCGGGCTCTTATATACCCGCAACATCTCCTTCGGGACCAACGCCAAGGCGATCAAGATTGTGGATGTTTTTCAAAATACCGGGTCGGTCGCCTTTTCCAATCTCGTCACTTTGGATTCCGTTGATCCCGATCCGGACATACCTTTCTCTTCCAGTTCGTATGTTACCGCCAATGACGTGGTCAGTGTGATACGGACCAATGACCTGGTAGTTGCCACAGGCCCGGTTTCCCAATTGAGCCTGGGCTTTGGCAGCGAAAGTCCGTTTTGTATTCCCAGCGCGATTGGTTTTGATGTTTCAGATCCCTACGCCTTCAGCGTTTTGTTTGACCCGAACGGGGCCGTCGAAGATATCGACATCAATATCTCCTTCAAATATGGAAACCTGGCTCCGGCGGAGACAACATCCGTTGTATGGTACATGCTGTTTGACAGTTCCTACGCGGAGTTGATATCGGCTTACGGCAAGGTCGCCGCCCGCTTTGTTCTCCTGCATTCATTCACCGGCACCAACGACGGTCTGGATCCAGAGGCCGGGCTGGCATTGGGCAATGACGGCAAACTGTATGGGACAACCCGGGCCGGCGGCGCCAATAATGGCGGGACAGTCTTCAAGGTCAGTCCCGATGGAACGGGGTTCACTACCTACGCCTGCTTCCTGGGATCGAATGGTTTTGCTCCGGTTGACACGTTGGTGCTGAATACGAACGATGGCAATTTCTACGGCACGACTGGTAATGGCGGGGCGGGAGACAAAGGGATGATTTTTCGGACGATACCGACGGGTGGTAGCTCAAATTTGTTTTCCTTCAGCGGCAGTGACGGCGCCAATCCCGCTGCCAGGTTGGTGTTGGGTGGCGATGGCAATTGGTACGGCACCACGCAGCAAGGCGGTTCAGACAACCTGGGCACGGTTTTCAAACTTTCCACCGATGGTACAGACTTGGGCACGGATTTGGATACCCTGGCCACGTTTACCGGTGACAATGGGGCCAATCCTGGACCGTTGACTCCTGGCGACGATGGCAACTTGTATGGCACGACACAATCCGGCGGCGCGAACGGCCTGGGAACCATTTTTAAAATAACCACCAGTGGTGTACTTACGACCCTGGCGTCATTTAATGGCACCAACGGTGCCAATCCCTACGGCGGGATCATTCCGGGCACCGATGGGAATTTTTACGGGACAACTTGTGGCGGCGGCGCGGGGTATAACGGCCTGGCTTTCAGCGGCAATGGCACGGTTTTCAAGACCACTGCAAATGGCGCGTTGACCACCCTGGCATTATTCAATGGCGCCAACGGCGCGCATCCCAAAGCCATCCTGCTGCGGGGCAGCGACGGCAATTTCTACGGCCTGACGCAGCAAGGCGGCGACTACGACCTGGGAACCGTGTTTCAAATGACCCCCGACGGCGGGTTGACCAATTTGGTCGTGTTCAACGGCACCAACGGCGCCAGTCCAGTTTATGGGCCATTGCTGCAAGGGCCGGCCAGAAAGCTCTATGGCCTGACTTCCAGTGGTGGTGCCGGCAATAACGGTGTGATGTTCAGTCTTGCGATTCCCATGACCCCGGTCATGCAATCGGTCGGCACGGCGGGGGGGACGTTTGCTTTCGCCTGGAACGCGGTGTCGGGACTGGATTACCAGGTACAATACAGCACGAATCTGGCGCCCGCCCACTGGTTGAATCTTGGCGGCATCACCACCGCGACCAACGGCGTCATGCCCGTTTCGGAGCTCATTGCAAATGCACAACGCTTTTATCGCGTCATCCTGCTGCGATAATTATCGGCACGAGAACAACGCCGCCGGGTTTCAGTTCCAGAATCCGAATTCCGGTTCCGACCTTCAGCTTTTCCAGTCAAAGGCCTTTTTCTTCACGGCGTAGATATAGCCGGCGAACAGGATCACGAGGAAAGAAATCATCGAGCCAAGTATCAGGTTACGGTATTCCGGGTGTAAAGCATCCGTCAGCATCGCCTTGTAAACGACCGCCCATGGATAAAGAAAGACGACCTCGATGTCGAACAGGATGAACAGCATGGCGACGAGGTGGAATTTGACGGAGAAACGCGCATTCCCTTCGCCGACCGGGGTGGCGCCGCATTCGTAGGGAGAATCCTTGGTCCGGTTGCGCCGGCCGCGCTGGCCGAGAACGGAGGAGGCCAGGATCATTCCAAACGGCGCGGCGATGGCCAGGCCGAGCAACATCAACACCGCGAGATACTGCGCGAATTGCGACTCTTCCATGCGGAAAGAATAGGGGAACGCCGCAAAAATTCAATGGGAAAACCGGAAGGCAGGGAGGATCCTATTTTCGAAACAGCCTGAGAACCAGCGTCAAAACCACGCTCAAGAGCAGGCAGGTCACGATAGGGAAATAAAAGCTGAAATCACCTTTGGAATAGTGAATGTCGCCGGGCAGGCGGGCCAGCCAGTTTTTCCCCATCCCGGACCAAAGCAATGCCCCCACCACCGCCAGCGCCAGGCCGGTCATCACCAAAAGTTTGCCCAGGTCATTCATTTCACACGTTCATCGAGAAACTTCACCATGGCCGCGCCGAACGGAGCCAGGTCGCGCGGGGTGCGGCTGGAGATCAGGTTGCCGTCCACCACCACCGGTTCGTCCACCCAGATGCCGCCCGCGTTTTCGAGGTCGTCCTTGATGCCGCGCGAGCCGGTCACGTGTTTGCCTTTGAGAATCTTTGCGGAGATGGGTATCCAGCCGCCGTGACAGATAAAGGCAACCAGTTTGCCCGATTCGAAAAACTCGCGCGTGAGGGAAAGCACTTTGGCGTCCCGGCGCAATTTGTCCGGCATGAAACCGCCGGGGACGAGCAGGGCGCAGAAGTCTTCGCTGCGCGCATCGCGCAACAACAAATCTGATTGCGCCGGATAGCCATGTTTGCCGGTGTAGGTTCTAATTTCCGGCGCAGCGCATTTCAGGAGGTAACCCGCCTCCTCCAATCGCAACCTGGGATACCAGAGTTCCAGGTCTTCGTAAACATCGTCCAGAAAGGACAGTATGATCCCGTTTTTTTTCATGGCGCAATGTTTGCCAAACTGGTTAGATTGACAATTCAATTCGCCGGCCTCGATGAACGTCTTTAAACCATCGGTACAACCGCCTGGCTGGATGAAATCGCTGCTATGGCTGACGTTCGCCGTGGGATGCTTTCATCTGGCCTATGCCTCCATCGGTTTTCCTGCCGCCGGCCTGTTCATTTTCGGTTATGCCCTTTTTCTGGTCCGGCTGGCGGATCAGCCCACTGTTCGCCGCGCGTTTTATTTCGGGCTGGCGACCGGATTGCTCTGTTACGCGCCGCAACTTTCCTTCTTCTGGCACATCTTCGGGCCGGCGGCGCTTGCCTTGTGGTTTGTCGTGGCGTTCTGGGTCGGATTGTTTGCGGCGATGGTCTGCGGCAGCGTCCGGCGCTGGGGAAAGACCCGGGCGCTGTGGCTGATCCCGGTGATCTGGACCGGGCTGGAATATTTCCGTAGCGAACTGTACTATCTGAGATTTTCGTGGCTGAACATCGGGTATGCGTTGCCGCCGCCGTTCAATGGGGCCGTATCGTTTCACCTTGGAATGTATGGATTGGGGTTTTGTGTCTTTGGAATTATCGCGGCCATTTCCAACCGGCCTTGGATTTTTGACCACCTGAGAAAGATGACCTTGATCAAGCTGATTTTGATTGTTCTCTTTTTGGCCCTGCTCGCGATTCTGGTTCTTCCGGCCAGCGTTGAGCCCGGGCCGAAAGTGACTTTTCTTTCCATCGCCGGCGTCCAGATGGAATTTCCCTCGCCGGGTGTTCTGCCCAAAGCTCTCGACAAGGCCTTGGGTAAAAATCCCGACGTGCAGATTTTTGTGATGAGCGAATACACCCTCGACGGCCCGGTGCCGGATTCATTGAAGCGATGGTGTCGCGAACGCGCGCGCTTTCTGGTCGTCGGGGGCAAGGACCCGGTGGGCACCAATGATTACTACAACACCGCCTACGTAGTCGGGACGAACGGTGAAATCATTTTCCACCAGGCCAAGTGCGTGCCCATCCAGTTTTTCAAGGACGGTCTGCCGGCCCCGAGGCAGGAGGTTTGGGATTCGCCCTGGGGCAAAATCGGCATCTGCATTTGTTATGATCTGAGTTACACCCGCGTCACAGACCGGCTGGTGAAACAAGGCGCGCGGTTTTTGATCGTGCCAACGATGGATCTTGAGGATTGGGGCCGGCACGAGCACGAACTTCATTCGCGGGTCGCGCCAGAGCGTGCGGCGGAATACGGCATCCCCATTTTCCGGCTCGCCAGTTCCGGCATTTCGCAGGCGGTTTCAGCGAATGGCAGCGTAATGGCCAAAACCTCCTTCCCTGGCAGCCTGGACATTCTTTCGGCGCAACTTCGGTTGCCGAGGCAGGGCTCACTTCCCCTGGACCGGGTTCTGGCGCCGGTTTGTAGCGGAATCACGGCTGTCGTCTTGTTGGTCTTGCTGGTTCTCGGCTGGCGCGACCAGCGCGCCCGGACGAAAGGTTGAAATTTTTCTTTCGCGGACCGGCTTTTGCCCTTTCAATTCCGCGCCGTGCCGCGCGATTATGTCATCGAGCCGTTCCGCTCCGAAGTCAATCTGCAGATTGATTACGCGCGCGAATTGAATCCGCAGCAACTGGCCGCCGTCACCGCGCCGCCCGGTCCGGCGCTGGTCATCGCCGGCGCCGGTTCGGGCAAGACCCGCACGCTCACCTATCGCGTCGCCTATCTGCTGGAGCAGGGTATCCCCGCCGATCGCATCCTGCTGCTCACGTTCACGAACAAGGCCGCCGGCGAAATGATGCGGCGCGTCGCCGATTTGTTGGGCCGCCAGCTGCCGTCACTCTGGGGCGGCACCTTCCATTCCATCGGCGCGCGAATTCTCCGCCAGCATGCCGACCAGCTCGGTTACCGGCGGGATTTCACAATTCTCGACCGGGATGACGCCAGGGATTTAATCAAGACGTGCATGGCCGAGGCGGGCATGGAAACGAAAGGCACGCATTTTCCCAAGGCCGAGGTGCTCGGCGAAATCTTTTCGCTGGCGGTCAACACGCACCAGACGACCGATGAGATGCTCGGCGGGCCATACGATTATTTTTCGCAGTTTTCCGCGCCCGTCGCCGATTTGCAGAAACGTTATATCGCCCGCAAGCTGGCGAACAACGCGATGGATTTCGACGACCTGCTGGCGCTCTGGTTGAAGCTGCTCCGGGACCATGCCGACGTGAGCGAACATTACCAGCGCCGGTTCCAGTTCATCCTGGTGGACGAATACCAGGACACCAACCGGCTCCAAAGCGACTTGATCGACCTGCTCGCCGAACGGCATCACAACCTCACCGTCGTAGGCGACGACGCGCAGAGCATCTATGCCTGGCGCGGCGCGAATTTCCAGAATATTTTCAAGTTTCCGGAGCGGCATTCCGGCGCAAAAATTTTCAAGATTGAGACGAATTACCGCAGCACGCCGGAAATCCTCAAGGTCGCCAACGCGGCGATCGCCGCCAACACGCAGCAATTCACGAAGGAACTGGCGCCGGCGCGCAAATCCGGCCTCAAGCCCGCGTTGGTGGCGTGCGTGGACGCCGCGCAACAGGCTGCGTTCATTGCGCAAAGGGTGGGGGAGTTGTTCGAGGAAGGCGTCCGCCCGAACCAGGTGGCCGTGCTCTACCGTTCGCATTTTCACGCGCTGGAGCTGCAGCTGGAACTCACCCGCCGCCAGATCCCGTTTTCCATTACCAGCGGGATCCGCTTTTTCGAGCAGGCGCACATCAAGGACGCCACCGCCTATCTCAAGCTGGTTGCCAATCCGCGCGACGAGATTGCCTTCAAACGGCTGGTCCAACTGCTGCCCGGCATTGCGGCGAAGGGCGCTGAAAAAATCTGGAAGATCTTTTCAGCGCAGATGGAGGAGGGAGGGTTGAAGTTGGAAAATCGGCCGCCAAACACCGATAAATCCGCCCCCCCGACTCCCGACTCCCGACTCCGGCTGCGTCTTGCGCCGGCGCTGCAGGCGGGTGCCAGGTCCGTTCCGAAAAAAGCGGCGGTGGCGTGGGCGCAGCTTGTGGCGACGATTTCCCAGCTGGAGGATGAAACCGTCCGCCAAAGCGCGGCGAAGATGCTGCGGCTGGTGTTGGACGCAGGGTACGACGATTATCTGAAGGAGACGTACGACAATTACGAGCGGCGGCTGGAGGAATTGCAGCAACTGGCGGAATTCGCCTTTCCCTTCGGCAGCGTCGAAGAATTCCTCACCCAGCTGGCGTTGCTTACGAATGTCGAGGCCGAGGATGACCAGGCCGCGAAGTCCGATGAGGAAAAAATCCGGCTGTCAACGATTCACCAGGCGAAGGGCCTGGAATTTGAGGTCGTGTTTGTCATCATGCTGTGCGACGGGTTGTTCCCCTCGACGCGCTCAATGGAGAGCCCCGAGGGCGAGGAGGAGGAGCGGCGCCTGTTTTACGTGGCCATCACCCGGGCGAAGAACGAACTTTATCTCAGTTACCCACTGATCCGCGCCGGCTACGGCAGCACGGGCATGGACGCCATGCAATCGCCGTCGCGGTTCCTGTCGGAGATTCCTCGCGACTTGTTGAACGAGTGGAACCTCCGGTGAACGGAACCGGAAAAACTTGTCCACATTTTTGCCAGCCGTCGCGCCGATTGTCATGTTCCTCGCCAGAATTTCCGGTGTGCAAGTTGCAAGGAGCCGGATAATTTTCATTACTTCTTGACATAAGTCGCTGGCGGGCGCACGGTGAAGTCATTCCAAAAGCGCTGACGTTTTATGCGCCTCGATTCGAGGAAATTTTTTAGCCAGGGGAGGTGGGCCGCCGTTTTGGTTTTTTTTACCAGCGCGACGGTTGGATTCCCGCAGATGCTTGACCTGAACAGCAACGGCATCAGCGACATCTGGGAATGGGTTTACGGCGCCAACGGCATCAATCCCGGCATGGATCCCGACAGCGACGGTTTTTCCAACTTGCAGGAAGCGACGGCAAGCACGAGCCCCTTTGATTCCAATTCCGTCCCGAGATTTTCCTCCGTGGTGTTTTCCGGCACGAACATCAACGCCACGATGCCCGGTGCGCTGGGAAAGTTTTATCAGTTTCAGAGCATTACCAACCTCGGCAACACCAACTGGCTGGTGGAAACCGGCCTGGTCCTGCGGACGGGCACCAATCTCACCCTGCCTTTCCCGGTAAATACGACAACCAGGTTCTTCCGTATCGTCATCTCGGACGTGGACTCGGACGGCGACGGGTTGAATGACTGGGAGGAATATCAGCTTGGCCTCGATCCGAGCAACGCGTTCAGCAACGCCTCGCTCGACGGCAACGGCATTGCGTTGAACGACTACCAATATGTCCTCGGCAAGCTCGCGGCGCAAAATGTCATCACGGTTGCGGCAACCGATCCGGTCACTTTTCAGCCCGATCCCGGACAATCCGCGACGGATCTGGGCATGTTCACCGTCACGCGCGGCGGCTTCCCGCTGAACGCAATCACCGTTAATCTGGGACTGGGCGGGCCGGGAACCGGGTCCGCCACGCCCGGTCTGGATTATGTGGCGTTGCCGTCGTCGGTGAGTCTGCCGGCCGGAAGCAGCGCGGGGACGGTGTTCGTGACGCCGCTGGCGAACACGAACCTGCAGGTGCCGGCCATCGCCCAGCTTACACTTTTGCCCGGCGCCGGTTACACCCTGGGCGGTACCACCAATGCCAGCGTGGTGATTTATCCCTCCGCCACGGCGACCGGCACCGGCCTGCTCGGACAGTATTTCACCAATGCCAGCCTGACTTATGCCAGCGCCACGAATTTCAATCCGACCAACCTTTTCCTGACCCGGATTGATCCGGGGATTGATTTCAACTGGACGAACGGCACGTCGCCGAACCTGAGCAATGGTCTTTACACCGTACGCTGGACGGGGCAAGTGCAACCGCAATATACCGAGACTTATGTTTTCGACACGGTCTCCGACGACGGCGTGAGGCTGTGGGTCAACGACCAGTTGCTGATTGACAAATGGCAGAACCAGAACGGCACGGAATGGACAAACGTGATCGCGCTGCAAGGCGGTACGCGCTACGACCTCAAGTTGGAATATCTCCAGAATGGCGGCAAAGGGCAGGCGCATTTGTCCTGGTACAGCCCCAGCCAGTCGAAACAGGTCATCCCTGGCAATCGTTTGTATCCCACGAACAGTTTTGGCGGAGGTTCGAATGCGCCGGCCGCCGTGACCAGCCGGTTGAGCGCGGTTGGGTTCCTGGGACAACCGTTCGGCTTCACGGTGACGGGCGCGAACACGCCGCTTGGTTTCACGGCCAAAGGTTTGCCGCCGGGTTTGAATTTCAATTCCACGAACGGCCTCATCAACGGCACCCCCGGCCTGGCCGGCGATTATCAGGTCATGCTGACGGCAAGCAACTCGGTCGGCGTCGGCGCATCGATCGTGGATATCACGATCTTCGACACCGGCAGTTCCGTGGTACGCGAAGTCTGGAACGATATTCCCGGCACAAATGTTTCCGACATCCCCATCGGCACCCCGGCCAACAGCGCCAATGCCTTCGGGGCGCTTGAGGGCATCACCGATTATGGTGACAATTATGGCGAACGCGTCCGCGGTTATTTCACCGCGCCGGTCACCGGCAATTATTATTTCTGGATAGCTGGCAGCGACTCGGCGCAACTATGGATGTCGGACGACAACGAGCCGGTGAACAAGGTCCTGCGCGCGTGGGTCACGCCGACGAACAACCCCGTGCCGCCGCCGCAATACGGCACGGCTTCGCGGCAATGGAATGTGCAATCGAGCCAGCAATCCAAATGGCTTACGCTCGTGGCTGGGCAAAAATATTACCTGGAGATTTTGCACAAGGCCGGTGCCGGCACGAATGACAATTGGGCGGTCGGCTGGCTGCAGGATCCGACGGGCACGAACAACACCCCCGCCGGCGTCGTGCCCGGTTATTTGCTGTCGCGTTTTTATCCGCCGCTGCCGGCCAGCATTCCGGGCACGCTGTATTCCGCGAACCTGCTCGCGCAAGGTGCGGCGGTCAGCACAGCGTTGGGCTCGGCGACGCTGCGGGTAAGCGCCGACGGGACCCAGGCGGTCCTCAAGCGATCGTTCAGCGGGCTCTCGTCACCGCTCACCGGGGAACACATTCATAGCGATCCCTATTTGACCCACCCCAGCACAATCCTGTTTGACATCGATGCGGCGATACCGCAACCGGACGGCAGCTATGTCTGGAACCTGGCACCGGCCGGGACGCTTTCCACGGCTGACATCCAGGAAATCATTCGCGAGGGCAAGGCTTACATCAACATTCACACCGTCAATTTCCCCGGCGGCGAAATCAACGGGCACTTTACCCCGGCCACCGGGTCGCAGATTTTCACGCCGCCGCCGGCGCCGCCAGCCTGGGTGGATGATTCCGTGAACAGCAATGCCGCTGCGCGTTTCCTGACCCAGGCGACTTTCGGCGCCAGTTCGAACGACATCGCCGCCGTGCAATCGCTCGGTTATGCCGGTTGGATCAACAATCAGATCGGCCTGCCCGCCACGCACCATTTGCCAGTCGTGCTGGCCCATGTCAGTCCTGACCCGACCGATCCATACCCGAGCGCGGATTGGTTCAACACCTGGTGGCAACAATCCCTGACCGCGCCTGACCAGCTGCGCCAGCGCGTCGCATTTGCGTTGAGTGAGATCACGGTGGTGTCCGAAAATGGCGTCCTGCAGGACAATGCCCGCGCCCTCTCATCCTATTACGACACCCTGATCGACAATGCCTTCGGCAACTTCCGTCCCTTGCTCAAGGCCGTCACCCTGGCACCTGCGATGGGCCTGTATCTCGACATGCGGGGTAACGACAAGGGCAGTATTATCACCGGCATCCATGCCAACGAAAATTACGCGCGCGAAATCATGCAGCTTTTTTCCATCGGCCTGAACCGTGAATGGCCCGACGGCACATTGATTTTGAATTCGCAGGGAAATCTCGTGCCGACTTACAATCAGAATGTCGTCAACGGGTTTGCCGCCACATTTACCGGCTGGAATTACTACCAGACCAACCAGGCGAATGGCCGTCTGCCAACCGGTTTCAATCCGTCCGCAAATTATACCAACCCGATGGTGCTGGTGCCGACGCATCATGACCTCGGCACGAAGTTACTGCTCGACAACGTCATGCTGCCGCCCGCCTGGGGCAATCAGGCAAATTCGGCGTTCACGAATTTCGACCTTTATTGCTCGCAGGACCTGGAATCGGCGCTGGACTCGATTTTCTACAACCAAAACGTCGGGCCATTTGTCTGCCGCCAGCTCATCCAGCGGCTCATCACCAGCAATCCCAGCCGCGATTATGTCTATCGGGTCACGCAGGTCTTCAACGACAACGGTTCCGGTGTACGCGGCGACCTGTCGGCGGTTATCCAGGCGATCCTGCTCGATTACGAGGCGCGCAGCACCAACCTGCTTTCGGTGCCGACTTATGGCAAGCAGCGCGAGCCGCTCCTGCGCGTGACCGCTACCGCGCGGGCTTTCCCGCCGCCGCCCACCACCGCGGGGACTTACAGCGAAAATGGCGACCGCCCCATGACGATCACCACCCCGGCACCGCACCGGTTGAACAACAACGACACCGTGCTGTTGAATTTTACGGACACCTCGGGAAATCCGGCGCCGCCCAACCAGGCTTACAGTGTGACGAGCACCGCCGGCGCGAACACGTTCACCGTCAATGCGCCAAACCTGCTGGCCGGCTCCTACACCCAGACCACCAACACCATCACGGTAAACATTTCCGGCAACGGGCTGCAGCCGGGCAATGCGGCCTACCTCGTGTTCACCACCGGTGGCGCGGCCAACGGGCTTTACCAGGTGATCGTGACGAATTCCACGTCGTCCTTTACCGTAACCACACCGGACGCAGCCACGCGTTCCGGGAACTGTCTGTTGCCCCGGATCGCCGCCAGTGGTTTCACGCAAACCGGCACGAATGTCACGGTCAGTTGCGCCGGGCCGCACGGGTTGGTGGTGAACGAATCCCTGTTCGTCAATTTCAACACCCTCTCCCCGGCGGACGGCCAGTATCAGGTGGCCACCATTCCCGATACCACACACTTTACGATCAATCTGACCACCTCGAGCAACCAGACCCAAAGCAGCTTCAATATTTATCCGCTGGGCCCGCCGGTCCTGACCCGTTCCGGCAACGTCGTGGTTCAATGGAGCACCTGGAACCTGGGCTACACCGACACCGGTTCGAGTTCCAGTTTGCTGCAATCGCCGCTGCGTTCGCCCACCGTGTTCAATTTCTTCTTCCCGAATTACGAATTCCCCGGCGCGCTGGCCTCGGCGGGCCTGACCACGCCGGAATTCCAATTGACCTCGGACACCGGGGTTGCCCTCCAGATGAATTTCCTCTCGGGCGGCATTTTGAACAACACGGGAAACACCAACGGCTTGAGCAGTTTTACCGGGGGCGACGGTGACCTTGTCCTGGATGTTGGTCCGTGGATGACGACGAATTATACCGCTGCCGCCGGGGTGCCCGGCCTGGTGGACGGCCTCAATACGCTGTTGCTGGCGGGGCAATTGTCCGCCGTCGCGAAGACGAACATTGTGAACTATGTCACCTCGACGAATTTCCCGTTCGGCACCCCGCCGACCCAGACCCAGATCCGCGACCGCGTGCGCGCCGTCGTTCATCTCCTCATCAATTCGCCGGATTTTACCATCCAAAAATGATTTTATGAAGAAGAAGGATTATTCCGTCATCACGCGGCGGCAATTCATCCGCCGGGCCGCCTGCGCCGCCGTTGGCACGGCGGCGATGACCTCGGCCATCCGCGACCTGCGGTTCATGAACGCCGCCGTGGCGCAATCGAACATCACGGATTACAAGGCCCTGGTCTGCATTTTTCTCGCGGGCGGCAACGATTCCAACAATCTCATCCTCCCGACCCTCCAGTCCGAGTACGACAATTATTCCGCCATCCGCACGCCCGTCCTGGCCCTCCCGCAGAGCGCCATCCTGCCCGTCACCGCCCTGAACAGCGACGGTCGCACCTACGGGCTGCACCCGGCCTGTCCGGAACTCCAGACGCTGTTCGGCGAGGGCAAGCTCGCGTTTTTGTTCAATGCCGGCACGCTGGTTTTTCCCATGACCCGCGCCCAGTACCTGGGCGGCATTCTGCAAAAACCGCCGCAGCTTTTTTCACATGCCGACCAGGTGACGCAGTGGCAGACTTCGATTCCCGACCAGCCGCCGCTCACCGGCTGGGGCGGACGCTGTGCCGACCTGCTTAATTCCGTCCAGCCCGGCGCGCCTATTTCGTTGTCCGTGTCGCTCGCGGGGGCGAATACGTTCGAAGTCGGCAACATTGTCTCGCAATATTCCGTTTCCACCAGCGGCGCGATTTCGCTGACCGGCGTGAGCGGCGCGCGTCTGGCCGCGTTGACAAACGTTCTCGGCCTGCCGTATCCGAACATGCAGGCGCAGGCTTACGCGGGTGTGGCTGCGCATTCCATCAACACCGGCAGCCTGTTGAACAATGCCATCACCAACACCGCCGGCAACGCTTATTGGACCAATTCCTTTCCGCTCACTGTCACCACCCCCACCAGCGGGAGCAAATTCAACTCCACCCTCGCGCCCCAATTGCAGATGGTGGCGCGCCTGATTGAGGCGGGTATCCGCGCTTCCGGGAACCCCAACAATGGCTTCGGCATGAAGCGGCAGATCTTTTTCTGCCAGGTCGGCGGTTATGATTTGCACAGCGGCCAGACGCCCGGCCCCGGCTCGACCAACATCGGTGCCCACGCGAACCTGCTCGCAGAACTGAGCCAGTGTATGTATGCCTTCCAGCGAGCGATGGAACAGCTCGAACCGCTGTATCCCAACATTTCCAGGAGCGTTACCACGTTCACGGCCAGCGATTTCGGCCGCACGTTCCCCAGCAACGGCCAGGGCAGCGACCACGGCTGGGGCAGCCATCACCTCATCCTGGGCGGCGCGGTGAAGGGGCAAAAAACTTACGGCACCTTTCCCACGCTCACCGTCAACGGCCCCGACGACACCAACACCGGCCGCTGGATTCCGACCACGGCCATCGACCAGTATTTCGCCACGCTCGCCACGTGGTTCGGTGTGGACAACGGCAACCTCGCCACGGTCTTCCCGAACATCGGCCGCTTCGCCACGGCGAATCTCGGGTTCATCTGATGAAAAAATTCTGGAGCATTACCCTGGTTTTGCTCGTCGCTGTCGCACTGGTTCTTTTTCTCAAGTCCAGCGCGTCAAGGAAGCCGGGACTGGGGGCGTCTTCTGCCCAGGGCCCCTCCGCCGGTCAACCGGGAAATTCATCCGCCTCCGCGAATCCGTCCGGAACGGCCGCTTCGGCTTCATCGCCGGGTATGGATGCAACTACGCCACCGAAGCCACCTGCGAATCTTGCGGCCAATGCCGGGATGGTTGAACCGGTGATCGCGACGGCGCCACCGGACATTTCCCCGGAGATCGCCCTGCAAAATGTCCGTCATGCCATCACGCAGTACGGTGCGATGTTCGGCGGCAATCCGGTCGGCACAAACCCGGAAATCACTGCCGAGCTCGCCGGCAACAACCCGAAGCGGATCAACTTCATCCAGCCGGAAGCGGGGATGCAAATCAACAAAAGCGGAGAGTTGGTGGACGGCTGGGGTACGCCGTTGTTCTTCCATCAGCTTTCGGGGACCGACACGGAAGTCCGCTCCGCGGGTCCGGACCGGAAAATGTGGACCCCGGACGACCTGGTGACGAGGTGAGGTGGCGCGAAATATTACGGCGTTTTAAGCCGATAGAAGCCGTTGCTGCCGGATGACGGGAGGATCACCTGGTTCTGTAAATGGATAAGATCGAGCGTTGGGGCGTCCGGCACGTCCGTCCAGTTGGCCCTGGTCAGGTCTGGATTTTGCTGCAACACGAAATCTGTCGACGGGACAATCCATGCAAGGTTGAGATTGCCGTTCGACGATGTGACGTTCAGCTCCGGAGTGGGGATGGTTTGCGAAGAGTACAGATTGCCGGGCATGGCTCCAGCGAACAACCGGCATCCGTCGGCTGATGAGGCAACCCCAAAGTAAGCAGCGATGGGTATGTTATTTGTCGTCCAGGTTGCGCCTGAGTCGGTTGAGGTATAAATCGGGGATTGCGTTGCGCTTCCTGCCACGAGTTTGGTTCCGTCGGCAGACGATGCTACAGTTCGCCAGGATGTGGCGGGTGCATTCGATTGCCATGTCCAAGTCGCTGCTGAATCTGTTGAGGTATAGATTCTGCTTGGGGAAGCTGAGGCTGCGACCAATTGCATGCCGTCGGCTGACGAAGCAACGGAATACCAACTGAAGCCGGGCAAGCCGGTCAGTGTCCAGGTAGCCCCCGAATTGGTTGAGGTGTAAATCCCGACTCCCGTGCCATGACCGCCGCCAACCAATTTGGTGCCGTCGGCCGATGCAGCAATGGACCACCAATTTGCCGTTGGGGCGCTGCTGGCTGTCCAGGTGCCTCCGGCGTTTGTGCTGTAGTAAATCAAGCCGCCATCACCTCCAACCACCAGCCTGGTCCCATCGGCTGACGAAGCGGTGGAACGCCAGTTTCCAACCGGTACATTATTTGTCATCCAAGTTACGCCCGAATTGGTCGAAGTATAAACCCGGTCGTCACTTATCAATGTTGCCGCCACCAATTTGCAGCCGTCTGCCGATGAGGCAACCGAATACCATCCACGCAAGGGAGCATTGGTTTGCAGCGTCCAAGTGGTTCCCGAATTGGTCGAGGTGTAAATTCTGCCTCCACCAAAATCCACCGCTGCCAATTTCTTGCCATCCGCCGAGGAAGCAACTGACATCCAGGCGGTATTGGTCGGCGCGCCGGTGAGCGTCCAGACCTGGGCGAACAGGGGATGGACAACGGCAAACAGGTTGCCAAGAATGACCCCAAGCACTAGTAGGAATTGTTGTTTCATGAACACAGTAATAGTAATTCATCTATATTGTGAAAACAAAAAAGTGACTTGAAGAGATGGTTTTGGGACGGGATTTTAAACGATTTTTTGGATTGGCCCGGCGCCCGCGGGATGCCGGGAACCCGGAGAGGATCTACTTGGTGATGCCGCGTTCGCTGGTGCGGACGAATTGGGCGAGGTGTTGAACCTCCGGCAGCGACGGCAGATCCTTTTCAATTCTTGCCAGCGCGTTGGAAGTGGTCAGGCCTTCCCGGAACAGGATTTTGTAGGCCTGGCGCAGGGCCGTTTGCGCTTCCTCGGAAACCCCGTTGCGTTCCAGGCCGATCTTGTTGATGGTGCGGGTCTCGGCGGGATTGCCGTCCACGATCATGTAGGGCGGCACGTCCGACACCACCTTCGAGCAGCCAGCGATCATCGCCATCCGGCCAATGCGGCAAAACTGATGCACCGCCGCCAATCCGCCCACCAGCGCGTGGTCCTCCACGATCACATGCCCGGCCAGCGCCGCCATGGATATGATCACCCGGTTTCCCATGACCACGTTGTGGCCGATATGGCTCCCGGCGAGAATCGTGTTTTCCGAGCCGATGATGGTGGCCTCGCCGTCATTCGTGGCGCTGTGAATGCTGACGTGTTCGCGGATGGTATTGTGATCGCCAATTTCCAGCCGTGTCACGCCGCCCTTCCATTTCAAATCCTGCGTCTTCAACCCGACGCTCGCGAACGGGAAAATGTCGTTTTGCTTTCCCAGTTTCGTATGGCCGTCGATGACCACGTGCGAATGCAGTTTGCAGCCGTCGCCGAGTGTCACGTGTTCGCCGATGATGCAATACGGACCGATTTTGCAATCGGAACCAATTTGAGCCTTCGGGTGAATGATCGCCGTTGAATGAATCATACGATTTACGATTCCAGATTTACGATTTACGAGTCCTTCCACCATTGGCCGCCCATCTGGCAAAGGTCATGTAAATCCTCAATTCATAGCGGATCTCGAATCATGAACGTGACCTGGGCTTCGCTGACAATCTCGCCGTCAACCTTGCAAACGCCATTGGCCTTGCCGATTTTCCCGCGCGACTTGGTCAGCTCGACTTCGATGAGCAGCACGTTGCCCGGCAGCACCGGTTTGCGCCATTTCACTTCCTCCGCCGCCATGAAAAAAGCCAACTGCCCGATGTTTTCCATCTGTCGCAACATGAGGATGCCCGCGACTTGCGCGATGGCCTCCAATTGCAGCACGCCCGGCATGATGGGATGCCCGGGAAAATGCCCGGGAAAATACGGCTCGTTGT
>CAYPSF010000064.1:0-23643 GCA_964413165.1 uncultured Bifidobacteriaceae bacterium | reverse complement strand
CAAACGCATGGCTCATGACTCCGGACTTAAATTCCAACTATTTTGTATGCCCGGGAACAGGCTCTATTCCTGGTAGTATTTCCAATGTGGATGAATGGTCAGACTATATCTATATTGGCAACAATAAAGACACTAGGCCAGATGTCCCAATACTAATTTCGCCGCCTGAAAATCATCACGGGAAATACGGATATGTTGTGTTACCTGGGCAGGGGACTGTGCGCCTGCCAGCGAGCGAAGTGCGGGATTTAATCAAGGAGCCTTGGCAACTTGCTACAAATGAAACACCAGATAATATCGAAAGTATAAAGCGCGATAGTATCGTAAATGTTCCCAGGAGATTGTGAGCCTATTACCCAAATGTGAACAACTGGGTACGTCCTATGCCAAAAAAGTGATAGGGTCGGTCCTGCTATAAACGGGTCACCCATTGGCGTGAGGGGTCAAAAGCGAAAAAGCGACTCCATCAACAGCGTTTTTCTTAAAAGCTGTTTTTGTCTTTGGCCGGCGCGGACAGCGTACTAGGCGCGATTCGTTCCCGTCGTTTCGATCGTTGATTCGGATGCTACCCTCCCGTCGGGGAGGGGCCCTTCCGTGCGGGGACATGGCTATCTCACTGAAGCAATGGGCGGTTTGAACCTTTGTGACTTTGCCGGGAATCGGCCAGCTGCTGATGCAATTTGTGGTTAGCCATGGGAAAATGTCGCCATTCCAAGACCGACCATTTCATTTCCTCGAAGTGAAATGGAAGCTGATGACCGTATATTCGCGGGTTTCGTCCAATCGGAAGCCGGATTTTTGAATTTCTTTGGCGATCCCCGGCATGTGGGCCACGCCCCACGGCACCATGATGTTATCCGTTTCCGAAAGGTGGGACTGGATTTCTTTCAGCAGGTGCTCGTTGCGCTTCGTGAGCAGATCCTGAAAGAGACTGGTCTCAAAATCAGGTGGTGAATATTGCAGCAGCTTTAGCACGACCTCGGAATTCACACCCTTGGCATGAATCAGCGTGATCAGGTTGAGGAAAGCAATTGTATCCGTCGAGAACTGGGCCACATCCACGTCCGCCGGCACCTTTTCCCCGCGGGTTGGCACGAACTTAACCTTTTGTTCGGACAGGCCGAGCGATTTCGCCATCCGTTTGTAACTGAGCTTGTTCGTCAGCAGGTTCTGATTGTCCGTGACACCTTCCATCAAAATGATCGAATTGGTGGGAAACGTCTGCGCCACCTTTTGGTAGAAACCTGCGTCGGCGACATGTGACATCGGAAACAACTCGATCGACTTGCCGTCGTTGCGGACGTATTTTCGCACCTGCACCGAGAAGCCATTCGGACGGAGGGTCATGAAACCTTCGCTAAAGCGATCCACCGCCCCACCGGCGCAAAGGTATAAAAATAACACGATTGCGGGCAGCAAGCCAAAGAGGTTCACCAAAACGAACCCGGACAGGTTCCACCAGCCGAAGCGTCGGACCCCCAGCTGATCCGCTGACACCAGCGGCCAGCGGAGCCCGGGCTTACCTTGGGCCGACCGGAGAATCCACAGGGCAAGGACAACCTGGCCGATTGAGAATCCCCAGGCAAACTGCTGAAGCCGGCCGAAGCAAAAAATCATGATTGGAAACACCGCCAGCAATACGACCAGAAAGTAAAGCGGGATGGGAAGGAATAGACGTTTGGGGACCATTGGTGTCAGTCCCATCAATCCGTAAAGTCCCACCCCCATTAGTAGGGCAAGAATGGCCACCAAGCCGCGGATCAATGAAAAGATGTGAAGCCCAAAAAACAGAATCAAGGAATCATCAACCAGGGAAACCACGGCATCCACCAAGAAAAGCGCGAGGCAAAGGCTGAGCAGGATGGCGAAAAACTGTCGGAAGGAGCCGGGTTTGCGCTTTGACTCCGGCGGCAACAGCGGAGGCGCGCTAGCCGGATGGGCAAGATCTTTGGCCGGCGGATTATTTGGGTTTGATGGCACCACAATCCTTCTCCTGATCGCGTCAATCGCGACTTTTGCCCTCTGATTTTAGGTTCATTGGTTTCTTCTCCCACGTTTGATTTTCAATGCTCAAGGAACTGGAAAAGAAACTGCGCGCGACAACCCACGTTGATTTAGATGGTGCCGACGGAGGGGGTCGAACCCACACACTCTTGCGAGTACCAGATTTTGAGTCTGGCGCGTCTGCCAATTCCGCCACATCGGCAACCTGCGCCAATATATTTGGCCGGACGGCGAAGTAAACAAGTTTCCGCTCCCCGTGGCGGGCGGGCTCAAAGGTCCGCCGCCCAGGTTGCAGCTCCAGCGCCAGTCCGCTGGTTTTGTCCCAGTCTTTGAGTGACGCGGGACGGACCGGCTGGATTTGATAATGGGTGCAGCCGCTGGCGAACAAGGTGGCCGCCAGGAGAAAAATGCACCAGGTCCGTTTCATGCAGGGACGGTGTTCACAAGCATTAGTTATAAGTGTTTCAATAGCAAAAAAAAGAAGGAGATGTACCGAACTGATAACGCAACGGCCGGACGCCCCAAACCGGTTCATTTTGCGTCACTCAAGACGCAAGTTATTGTGCCACAGCTAATACCAGCGATATGGGATGGCATGGGATGTGCGCATTTTTCACCCATGGTACCACAAAAAAAGGAAACTGATCTCATGGGCCCGGTCGCCCGACTGGCAGGCGGTCTTGTATTCGTCAGTCTCTTTTTCTCCGTCCTTCGCCGGGCATTGGCCGGATTTGGCATCATCCTGGGCCGATTGGGCTTAGGGATCTACCGCCTGGCAAACCAGGAAGGCACAGCCGGGACCAAAAATCCGTTTACCGCCCCAACCGCTGATCCGGGTCAGGATGCTTCAGATCAAATCTTGAACGACGACAAATCCAGAGCCCCCTTGGAACTGCTCGAACCGGCATTACGGCGCAGATATCCCTGGCGGCATGGGGTTGCCGACCAATCCTGACCGGTATTTTCTTCCGGCACCAAACGTTGGTTGTTCCCGGCCTTCTCGCAGCTTCGCAGTACACAATTCATAATCGAGTCGCTCCGGAATGACTTGAAAGCGGACGGGCCGTAACCAGGCACAACGAAGACGGTGGAAGCACTGCAGTCAATATCGGATTCAGGCAGTGGCGTCGGATAACGGCCCATTTATTTAAGGGTAGCCGTAGTAAGTTGGCCACCGCCCGAATCCGATTGTAATTTGAGCAGGTATGATGCCCCTCATCGGATCGAGGCTGCATTTTGTCAAGAGAATATCTGGAAATTGTAGCCGCCCGACAAAGGGGCGGGACGAAAGCGCGACCTTCGAAAACGGAAGCGAAGTTTGACGGGGATCAGTGCCAATGTCCTCCCGCGCGATGCCAGCCATGCGGTCCCTGATACCAGTAGCCGCGAACCCAAACAGCACGGGGGTAGGGCGGGTAACCCCAGTGCCCGGTCACCCAAATCCATCTGCCGTTCCATACCCACTCGCCGCCAATCCAGACATAACCGGGTCCGGGCGCAACGACGATCGTTTCCGCCGGCGGCGGCGGCGGCGGTTGGTCAACCACCACTGTGGTTGCCTGGGTCGGAGGGGATCCGTTGACGGATTGCGGCGTGTTGATCATAAAGTCAATGACCCGGTTGCTCACGCCGGCGTCGCGCAGATCAATGATGTCGGCCGTACTGAGATGATACACCATGTGTGAATTGCGAATCTGGCTGATGATGATATCTTCGCCAATCCCGGCCCGGGCCAACGCCTTGACATCCGCCACGCTCAACGGCTGACCCTGGTCGACCCGGGCATACGTTTGCGGCGCCTGCTGGTGCAGCCGTTCCTGCTGTTGCCGGTCCATTGAATTGCCGATCAGCCCGCCGGCCACCGCCCCGACGGCGGCGCCAATCAAGGCGCCCTCGCCGCCGTTCCGTTCGCCGCCAATGGCTGCGCCGGTGACTGCTCCTACGCCCCCGCCGGTCAGGGCGCCGGTGCCCGTGTAATTGGGGTCGCCGTTGGGGTATTCACAACCGGCCAGCACGCCGGCCAGAGCCACCATTATCAAAATATTCAGTTTCATATTGCCTGCCTGAATTACTGACAATGAACGGCGGGGCCGCATTCAAAAATCAACCGGCCGCGGCCGTTTCCATTTGTTCGGACGGGAATTGAGGCCAACAGGTTTCAGCCCGGGCCTGAAATCAGAAACGCCGGCAGGGAGATTCCCTGCCGGCGCTGAAACAGAATCAATTTCAAATCAGAAACCCACGGTCGGTCGGGAGCCCTGCTTGGTGATTTCCTTTTCGCCTTCCCAGACAGCCAGACCCGTCTGGGTGTCGGTCAACGAGAGCTGGAAACTGTAAGTGGACTGGCTGGTATTGCCGGTCCGCGCAACGGTTTCAATAATCTTGCCGGAGAGGGTGAAGTCGGGGGTACGGGTGGCTTTCTGGTCCGATTTGAATTCCGCCTCCTGCTGCAGGCCCTTGGCCATCGGGTCCTCGGCGGTGCCGCCCAGGCCCATGGTCGTGGTGGTCTGGGCCTTGCCGCTGTTCAACAGGGCCACGCGGATTTTCTTGGTGAGCAGGTCGGTGTCAATCTGCTGGCCGGTGTTGTTGATGATGCGGCTGATGGCGAGCACGGCGGGTGGATTGGCCACCTTGTCGAGCTTGCCGGACGCCAGCAGGTCGCTGGTCGCAGCGTCGGCCGCCTGGATGAAATCCTGAATGTTGATGCCACTGACGGTGACCACGCTTTCGCGGCCGCCGGTTTGAATGTAATGCGCCTGGCTACCGCAACCGCCGACAATCAGCGGGAGGACGGCGGCCAAGAGGGATAAGATGACGTTTTTTTTCATGGGATCTTTCAGTTGGAGTGATCAGTTTTCAACGAATTTGACACGGAAATCTTTGCACGTGGGTGTTGGCGCCACACTGGTGATGAATTTGTCTTCCCCGCCGTCAATCTGGCTGGGGACCGTCGGCGAGGCGACATTGTTGACCTGCATGCCGTTGGCATCAAACCACTCGAACTGGTAGCTGAAACGCTGGAGGGAATGCCTGCGGTTGAGCAGTTCGATCTGGATTTTGAGCAGCCCACCCGGAGTCATGGCTTGATTGACGCCAACCACGGAAACCTTGTCGGCCAGGCTGGCGTCGGTGACGACCCGTTGGTCGGAGACCATCTGGCGCTGGCCCTCTTTCTGGGCGTTTTCCACGGTGTTCATCGAGGTGCGGCAACCAGAGACGGCGAGCAGCAGCACGCCGGCGAGGGGGAGAAAAATGCGTGTTTTCATTTCAATTTCATTTGTGTCACCAGCAGCGGACTGGCGGCCGTGATGGATTTGACGTAAACGATATTAATCGTGCCGTCTCCGATTGTCACCGGGATTTTTTGGGTACCGCCGGGCCCGGGCACCTCCAGTTCAAGCTTGCGGTCGGGCGGGGTGGGGATGCGGCAGACCTGGAATTCCTTCGGCAACGTCGTCCAGGTGCGTTCGTCGGCAATGTTCACGGCTGCTTGATAAATGCCGGTGCCGATCATGGATATCAGTCCGTAGACAGCGCCCTGCTGGTTGGCCGCGTCATTGAGGGCATAGGCGGCCACGGCCTTGGCGACGGTGGCGGCGATGGTTTTGGTAATGACGACGGGCATGTCATTCTTAAAATCCAGGCCGATCACGCTGTCCATGCTGGCCACCAGGCTGGTCGTGGCGGCCAGGTTGTTGGTGGTTACGGTGGTGCTATTGACGGTCGTGGTGGTGGTGCTGTTGGCGATCACGGCCGGATCGTTGGTTGCCGAAGTCGTGCCGTTGGCGGCCACGGCCGTCTCGTTGGTGGTTGCGGTGGTGCTGGTAACCGTTGCGCCCGCATCGTTGGTGGCAGTGGTGGTGGTACTGACGGTCACGGTCGTTTCGTTGGTCACCGTGGTCGTGCCGCTGGCGGTCACGATTGTATCGCTGGCCGTGGCGGTCAGGTTGGTGGACATGGTGACGACGTTGGCAGTCACGGCCAGGCTGGGAAGATAATTACCCTCGGGTTTGAGCGTGGGAAACGCCGCGCCGACATAGGAAACCTTCGCGACGAGGATGGGAATGTCGATGCGAACCTGGTCGCGGACGGGCGCGCAACCGGTCTCGAAAATCACATAGGTCGTCGGGGCCAACGGTTTGCCCTGGATCAAACTATCCACCGTGGCCAGGTCTTGTTTGACGTATTCGTTGTTCGGATCAAAGCTCACGACGCGTTCGAGCGATTTGTGGGCGCGTTCCAGGTCCGAGGCATCCGCCGCATTGGCCATGAAAAACAGGCCGTCGAGATAAACGGTGAACGGGTTGACGTAGTCGGCGTAGGGTTTGAGGTTGTCAAAATTGGTGTAAGCGCCCTGCATCTGGGACTTGAATTTCGGGTCCTCCTGCGCCTTGTCGATCGCCGCCTTATTGGTGCTGGCGTCGACCTCGGCCTGGACCTTGGCGATGCGTTTTTGGTTGTCCTCGACGGCTTCCTGCTGGCGCTGGTAGGCGCGGATGAGCTCCACGCGCGCCTTGTCGGGTTCGCCCAGTTGAAGGTAATTCAGTGCCTTGTAGGTGTTGAGCATGATGCCGTCGTAGGAGCGGCCCCGGTAGGGCAGATTGGCCTGGTTGGAGAACAACGCGCCGGCTTCGGCGCCGACTTTTACCTTGGCTTCCTGCGAGTACTGGTCAATCCGACCCTGCGCTTCGTCAAACACCTTGTTGCTTTCCTCGTATTTGCCGGCGCCGCGCAGGACCGCGCCCTGCTCCAGATGCCAGATGATGGCGTCTTTGCCCGTTTCGTTTTTGTTGGCCATTTTTGTGGCTTCGGCCACGGCATTGGTCATGTTGCCCTGATGCCAATACATGATGACCTGATTTTGCTGCTGGTAGGTCCTGCACCCGGTCGTCAACAGGCCGAAAACGGCGGCAAAAAACAGCGGTAGGAGACACTTCTTGAGTGTAACTGCATGGTGCGTTTTCACGTTCGTTGGCCTTTGGCTATGGGTTTACTGCGGTTTGCGCAGGATCGCGCCTTTGTCGATGCCGGTATCATCCAGAATTTCCCCGGTCGAAGTCTTGGGGTTGACCTGGGTGACTTTTATCTTGCCCACCTTCACCTCTTCGCGGCCCAGCGATTCCTTGGTGTCCGGGTCAATCAATTCCTCGCCTTGCGCAAAAACATTGAACGTGTCGCCCACGGCCACACCGCCGCCCTCGCCGCGGTTGATGGTGACTTCCTTGTCGCGCTTGAGCAGCACCTTGGCCGGGAAAATCACGTCGGCAATGCGATTGGCGATTTTCTGGGCCATGTCCCGCGAAACCGCCACCATCATCTCATCGCTCAATTCGCCGTCCTTCACCGAATAGCTGCGTTCCTCCTGAATCTGCTTGAACTGGTCGTTGCCGGTTTGAAAGTTCGCTGACTCCAGCAATTTGCCGGTGCTCGCATCATAAACCTTGCCCACGACCGAAAACCGGAAGACGCGCTTGGTGGCGGCGCGGCCCGTGCCTTCAAACGTGGCCTTCTCCACGTAATCCTGATAGTCGTCCACCGTCGTCACCAGCAGATATTTCGCGCCGGTCAGTTTGCCGGCCTTGGCGGCGGTCTTGGCGTCCACGTTGCCGGAAGCGCCCAGGTCCTGCTCCTTGATGACATCGTTCAAATCACTGCGCCCCACCACGTCGAACTTGCGCGTGGCGTTGATGCGGTCAATCAGCTGGCTGTCGAGGGACTCGATGATGCGTCCCATTTCCAGTTTTTTGTCCGGCTTGACCGAGGCGGCCAGCGACGGTGTGGCTTTGATGGACGAAACAGCCAGCGTGGCCTTGCCGTCCTGGGCGGAGGCCGGCGCCGCCAGCAGCGCAGCGCTCAAAAGACCGAGACAAAAGTTGCGGAAAAGGGAATTTTTCATGGCAATGGTTTGATTCAGTTAATAGAGGCTTTTATAAATTTTGACGTTTTCCTTGGTGTCCACCCGGTAATGACTTTCGCTGAAAAATTTCGCCACGCCTTCAATCCGCTTGACCTCGGCGTCCGTCAACTTGCGGTCGTCCTGCAGCAACTGCAGGAAGGAGAGGTTTTCCTGCCAGCGCGCAAAGCCGGCGTCGCTCATTTGCAGCGCCACCCGCAGTTTCTGGCCGGGATAGACGTTGACCGTCCGCTCCCAATCCTTGAAGCCTTCGCGGGAGAGCCGCAGCTTGTGCAAGCCGGGAAATGCCTGGAAGGTACCGGGCGCCGAACCGATCGCGACGCCGTCCAGCTCCACGGTTACATCCAGCGGCTGGACCTCGATGGGGGCGTTGGTCTTCACGACGCGCTTGTCGGCTGTCACCTGCACGTCCGGCACCAGGATCGGTTGATCCTTGATGTCCGTCATGGAGCAGACGATGGAGAAATCAACCTGTTTGCCCTTGGCGACCTCGGTGGGCAGCGATCCGGCATTCTGTACGAGGTTGTCGGCCAGCTGATCGGCGGCGTCGTCGAGCAAGTCATTGATCACGTCGCTGCTGTCCACCTGCAAATTGCCGCTCTGACGGATGGTTTTGGAAGCCGTGACCGTGTTGCCCTGGAGAGCGCCGCCGGCGCCGGCCTCGACAATTTTGCAGCTGACGCGCAGCGTATACGTGACGTTGACCGTGCTGATGCCATCGCCGTTGTAGGTCTTTTTCTCCGTGCCGTAGGTCGTGAGCGACGGGATCAAAATGAAATCGGCTCCGAGGTTTTGCGCCAGCCGGAGCGCGGAGGTGCTGTCACTCAGCGCCTGGTCCAGCTTGGTCGTCTCCGGGGTGACGGCGACCTTCGCGGAGTCCGACTGGGACAATTCCATCGAAGCGGAGCCATGGCTGAATTCGCTGCTCAAATTGGTTTGCCCGCCGGTGTACTTCGCCGAGTCCGTCTGCGCCAGATCCACGGAGCTGGCACTGGCGCCGGAGGCGTCGGCTGACTTGGCCCGCTGGGCGGTTGCCTGGGCCAGTTCGTCATGCGCCGTCCCCGCCGACGTGGAGTGGGTGTGAGCCGCCGTCCCGGTGTTGGCCTTGGCGGCACTTTCGGAAGACACGGCAACGCCCACGGACGGGTATGTTTTCAAAGCATTGACCGTCACTTCGCGGCTGATGACCGAATAGCCCTTGCCCGCGATGCGGCTGCTCAATAAGTCCTCGAGCACGAGGACCTTGTCATTGAGCTGCGCACCGGCTCGGTTTTCGACAATGATGGCGACTTTGCGGAGCGGGGCGTTGGCGGGCGGATCGGCGGCGAACAAAGATCCAGAAACCAGTAAACCGGCGGCCAGCAGGAATGGAGTGAAGAAGCGCATATTTTTTGTGCGGTTGGCAAAAATCAAAACAATCTAACTACTGAGGTGCGCCATTGGTGGTGGCTGGCGCGGTTACTGCCGGCGGCGGCTTGGAATTTCCCGTCGGTGGCGGCATATGCACCGGGCGGCCATATTGATCCACCAAAATATCATACGGCACCTGGACTGTCCGGCCATCCGCCGTGGTCTCCGCGCGCCAATAACGCACCATATGGTAACTCGGATCGAACGGCGCGGCCATGCCATGGGCGACGCCCTGGACGGTGCCGACGCCAAAACCGGCAACGTTGCCGGCGGTGACTCCAACGGCATTGCCGACGGTTTTGCCGGCTACCGGGCCGGGGTGATACGGGCTGGTGTTGCCGTAGTCGGTGCGGGAGCAACCGGTAAGCAGCCAGGCACATGATAATGAACCAAGTACAATAAGGGTGAGAAATGATTTCATAGCCATTTGGGTTTTGAAACGAATAGCCTTAAGCAACCCTAGTGCCACAAAATCGCGCGTCAAGGTTATAATGCAGCCTGCGGTGGACGTTCATTTGCGGTGTGAATAAGTTGACAGGTTAATCAGTTGCTGTGCATCGTCGCCGCCGTTTTAATGCCTGCTCATGGTGGCCAAAAGAGTGATTCCGTGTCTGGACGTGCATGACGGCAAAGTCACGCGCGGCGTCCAGTTCGGCAAAGCCGAGGCGGGCGAACTGCGCAACGTCGGCGACCCGGTGGAACTCGCGCTGCGTTACAACGAGCAGGGCGCGGATGAAATGGTTTTCTTCGACATCACCGCCAGCGCGCACGGTCGCGCGACCATGGTGGAGGTGATCGAACGCACCGCCGACCAATGTTTCATGCCACTCACCGTCGGCGGCGGCCTTCGGAGCGTCGACGATATGTTCGCAATGTTGCGCGCCGGCGCCGACAAAATCAGCATCAATTCCTCGGCGCTCGCCCATCCCGATTTGATCCGTGCCGGCGCGGAAAAATTCGGCAGCCAGTGCATCGTGGTATCGATCGACGCGAAAAAGGTGGCGCCGGACAGATGGGAGGCCTTTTCCCATGGCGGCCGGCAGGCCACCGGACTGGACGCCGTGGCCTGGGCCGAACGCGCGGTGTCACTCGGCGCGGGCGAAATTGTGCTCAACAGCATCGATGCCGATGGCACCAAAGCCGGGTTTGACCTGGTCATCACCCGCCGGATCAGCGAGGCCGTCGGCGTGCCGGTGGTGGCGAGCGGCGGCGCGGGCACGCTGGAACACCTGGCGGAGGTGTTGCAGGCCGGCCGGGCGGACGCGGTGCTGGCCGCGAGTATTTTTCATTTTGGCGAATACACCGTGGGTGACGTCAAAAAATTCCTCGCCCGGAACGGCATTTCGGTGCGGCTATGAACCGGTAGCCGGCACCATGACGCCGAAGACATCCGGGCGGCGATGATATTTTTTGTCCGCGCCGCTCGTCCTTCGATTCTCGACAAGCTCATTTCGTTTTGTTTAATTGGCCGCGCCTGATGAGAAAACCGCCCGCCATTGCCCTGCTCGCCTTTTTTTGCGCGGTTTTCCCGTTCGTCGTCTCGGCTCAAGAGCAAGCTTCCTGGGTAGTGCAGGCGCTGAATCAAATCATTCCCGGCGCGCCCATCGGCAGCATGGATACGGTGGGAAACAAGGTGTACTGCACGAATATCTTTGTGCAGTACGGGAGCAATACGACCCTTATCGCGGACAATGCGATGCTTGATTATCAGACGGGTGAGGTGATGGCCAACGGCCATGTGCGTATCGAGGAAGGCGATCAAATCTGGACCGGCGAGCATATCCGTTTCAATTTCAAAACCCACCAGATGCAGAGCGAACAGTTTCGTACCGGCAAACCGCCCATGTTCGCCGAGGGTAAACAATTGCAGGGCGACATCACCAATAGCACTTACCACGCGCGTCATGCCTATGTCACGACGGATGACGTCAGCGAACCGGAGCTGCGCGTCCGCTCCAGCCACATCAAAATTGTCCCCGGGAAATACGTCGAGATGTGGAACGCCGTGGTTTTCGCGGACGGGGTGCCGGTGTTTTACTTCCCGTATTACCGGCGGGAACTGGGGCCGCGCGGAAACAATTTGAATTTTGTCCCCGGCTACCGCAGCTCCTACGGGCCATTTTTGCTCAGCACCTACACCTGGTATCTCAACAACGAGGTGGACGGAAAGCTTCACCTGGATTATCGCGAGAAGCGGGGGCTGGGCGTGGGGCCGGACTTGCACCTGAACCTCGGCCAATGGGGCGAGGGGACGTTCAGGTATTATTATTTACACGACGAGAAACCGAACACGAGCACGAACGGCACGCCCTGGACCAATGGCATTCCCAAGGACCGGCAGCGCTTTTACCTTGGCTACCAGGCGACCCCGGCCACCAATTTGAATCTGAAGGCGCTCGTCAATTACCAGACCGATCCGCTCGTGCTGCATGATTTTTTCGAGGGCGAATATCGCAACAATCCACAGCCCAACACGTTCTTCGAGGTCAACCGGTATTGGGACAACTGGAGCGTCGATGCCGAGGCCACGCCGCAGTTGAATAATTTTTTCAACCAGGTGGAACGCCTGCCCGATGTACGGCTCACCGGCCATCGCCAGCAGGTCTTCAACACGCCGCTTTATTACGAGAGCGAAAGCTCGGCGGGCTATTACCAGATGTTTTTTGCGGACACGAACGGGCCCACGCCGCCGGCTTATGCCGCCCCCCGCGCCGACACCTTCCAACAATTGCTCCTGCCGGAGACGTATTTCGGCTGGCTGAATGTCACTCCCCGCGCCGGCGGGCGCTTCACTTATTACGGGGCGGAAACCGGGCCGGGCGGCACGAACGGCGAAGCCGATCGCTGGGTGTTCAACACCGGCGTCGAGACCTCGTTCAAAGCCTCGCAGCTCTGGGCGGGCGCGACGAATTCGCTGCTGGCCGTCAGCGGCCTGCGCCACATTGTCGAGCCGTCGGTGACCTATACCTATGTGCCCTCGCCCAGCACGCAGCCGGCGCAACTGCCGCAGTTCGATTCCGCGTTGCCCAGCCTGCTGCTGTTGCCGGTGCAGTTTCCCGATTACAACAACATCGATTCCATTGACAGCGAGAATGTCATCCGTTTCGGCCTGCGCAACACGCTCCAGACCAAACGCGACGGGCAGCTCGACAACCTGGTCGATTGGAATGTGATGTTGGATTGGCGGCTCACCCCGGGCAAGGACCTGCCCAATCTTGACCAGCCGTTCAGCAACCAGGCGACGTTCAGTGATCTTTACTCCGACCTTGCCTTCAAGCCGCGTTCGTGGATCGCGCTGGATTCGCAACTGCGCTACGCAATCAATGGCGGCCGGTTGAATCTGGCGTTTAATCAACTCAACTTTACACCAAATGAGCGCTGGAGCTGGGGGTTCGGCTACTGGTATTTGCGCAACGGATTTGACGGGTTCAACCAGGCGAACAATTTCATCACCAGCACCTTTTTCTACCGGCTGAATGACAACTGGGGTATGCGCATGCGGCACGAATACAATGCCGCGGACGGCCAGTTGCAGGAACAAAATTATACGCTCTACCGCGACCTGCGGAGCTGGACCTGCGCGCTGACTTTCCGGGTGCAGAACAACACCACCGGCCCGACGGATTACACGGTGGCCTTTACCTTCTCGCTCAAGGCCGCGCCGAAAGTCCACGTCGGTGACGACGCCGTCCAGCCCTATCACCTCGTCGGGGAATAAAATCCATCGCCCGATGGCGGCCACCCGCAGCACATAGGGGTCAGTCAATAGTATTGACAACTGCATTCCCCTGCCACAATGTATGATTCATGGCGCGCAAACTAAGAGTGGAATATGCGGGGGCATTGTATCACGTGATGAGTCGCGGCGACCGACGGGAACCCATTTATAAGGACGACGAAGACCGGCAACGCTTTCTGGATACCCTGGGTGAAGCTTGTGCGAAAACTGGCTGGCAAGTTCATGCCCTCTGTTTGATGCCGAATCACTTTCATCTGGTGGTGGAAACGCCGCAAGGTAATTTAGTAGCGGGGATGAAATGGTTTTTGGGGACCTACACTTTGCGGTTCAACCGGCGGCACAAAGCCTTCGGACATTTGTTCAGTGGGCGATACAAGGCATTGATCGTAGATGGGAGCGGGGATGGTTACCTACGGACGGTGTGTGATTATGTGCATTTGAATCCGGCGCGGGCAAAGCTCTTGAGAGCGGAACAACTCTTGCGAACATATCACTGGGGCAGTTGGCCGGAATACTTGAAGACTCCGGGCAAGCGCTGGCCGTGGTTGAGGGTGGATCGCTTGCTGGGCGAGTATCATATTCCGCGAGACAGCGTGGCCGGGCGGCGACGATTGGAGGAAGTGCTGGAACAGCGGCGTGGAATGGCCGAGGGAGACACATTTAAGGCGGTTCGGCGAGGCTGGTTTTTTGGGGAAGAAACCTTGAAAAAGGAATTGCTGGCCCAAGTGTCGGCCAAGATTGGCGCATGGCATTACGGCGAGGCCGTGCGTGAGTCAGCCCAAGCAACGGCGGAGCGAATTGTGGCTGAGGAGTTGAAGAGACACGGTTGGAGTGACAAGACTTTGTTGGAGCGTGAGAAAGGTGATGCAAAGAAGGTGATCATGGCCCAACGGTTGCGGCGGGAGACGACGATGACGCTGGAATGGATTGCGAAACGGTTGCAAACGGGGACCAAGACGTATTTGGCACACTTGCTCTACTGGCAGAAGCGCGCAAACAAGAAAAAGCACTATACTATTGACTGACCCCTTTGTTGTGCGGCCCTACTTTCAACAAATTTTGAGAAGTTGCAAACTGATACCAGCCCCATGAGAACACGAATTTGGATACTTTGCATCCTCGTAATAGCAGCGAACTTCTTGCTCCTCTGGCTTCGCCATACGGCCAAGCGCGAAACGCCGGTGCAAGCAGAGGCGACGCTCACGAATCGACCGGAACAACCGCAGATGGTCGAACATCGCCAACTCACAAACATTTCCCAACTATCGTCCAACCCGGCCTCGGTGAGTTCACTTGCTAGAGAAGCTTCAAAGACCAACCTGATAGAAACAAAGTTTCTAACTGCATGGCAGGCTCCCATTGAGTTCTATGGAAAGGTCCTAGACGAGGCCAGTAATCCAGTCGCAGAAGCGAACATCCATTTCCGTTGGAGTGAGATTCCTGCAAGAGACGGCATGAGAATGGCTGACACCAAAAGTGATTCTGAAGGGTTGTTCTCGCTGAACGGAAAGCGCGGGGCAAGCTTAACCATTTCATTCGGCAAGCGAGGTTATTATTCTTCAGGCAGAGGGGAACAAACTTTTTTGTATGCGTTGCCAAAAGCCATTTCATAGGATCCGCGGGATCCAGTCATCTTTCATTTGCGCAAAAAAAGCACTGGTGAAAACTTAATCGGAGTGAAACAAAATTACCGGGTTGCCCGTGATGGAACACCGCTTGGCATTGACCTGACGACGGGCAAGGCCACGACCGAGGGAAGCAGTGACCTGGTGGTGCAATGCTGGACAGACGACCAGGGAAAACCGTCCGGCCAGAAATACGACTGGCATTGCGTCGTCACCATCCCCGGTGGCGGAGTTGTGCCCACGGACGAGGAGTTTGCCTTTCAAGCGCCGGAAAACGGATACGCGCCCACAAACGGGATAGCGATGCCCACCGACCGCACCGATTGGACAAGCGATGTTGACCTGAAATTTTACTATCGGCTTGCTGATGGACGTTACGGAAGGATGACATTTTCAATGATAGCCGGCGGGCAGCATTTTTGCATGATTGATTCGGTTCTGAATCCATCGGGTTCGCGGAATTTAGAACCCGCGCCATGAGAGGATGAATTTAGATAAGTTTAGAAAAATCTCCGCGCCATCAACACCCGAAGGTTCGCTGTCACCCCGCCGTAAACGCCGGCAGCGACAGGCTGAACCGCGAGCCATTGCCGGGGTCGCTGTGCACTTGAATCAAACCATGATGCTCCAGGACGATGCGATGGCTGATGGCCAGGCCCAGGCCCGTGCCGTTTCGCTTGGTGGTGAAAAACGGCTCGAACATTCGCTCGAGGTTTTCCGGCGCGATGCCTACGCCGGTGTCCTGGATGTTGACCCGCAATTGCCGTCCGCCCTGTTCGTCCTTCACCGTTTCCGTGCCAACGGTCAGCACGCCGTTGGTGCCCATTGCTTCGAGCGCGTTGAGCAGCAGGTTCATGAATGCCTGTTGCAGTTGTGCGTCGTCGCCGCGCACGGTGTCCGGCCTGGCCTGGTACTGGCGTTGCAGGGAAATCAATTTCGCGCTGATCTGGTGTTGCATCACGCGGAGCGAATGGTCGAGCAGCTCGTGGATGCTTACGGTGGTGAAGGCCGCGCGGTTGGGCGCGGCAAACCGCAGCATCTGCGACACAATACCGTTGATGCGCTCCAGTTCACGTCCGACGATCTCGGTGAGTTCCGTGTCTTGCCCCTTCTGGGAGAGCACCTCCACGAACGTCTTGATGGCGACCATGCCGTTTTTGATTTCGTGCGCCATGCTGGCCGAGAGCGTGCCGAGGCCGGCCAGCCGGTCGAGCCGCCGCAGGTTCTGTTCGAAGACCGGCGTGGACGTCAGGCTGTTCAGGACCACGACCGTTTCCGACAGTTCGCCGGCTTTGATGGGCAAAATGCTGGCGCGCAAGGCGGCCGTGCGGCCGATGGGAATTTCGCGGTTTAGAATCGCCTTGCCGTTTTTGGCCGTCTCCTGGATCAGTCGGGCCAGCGGCGCGGGCAGCGAACTCAGCGGCGCGTTCAGCAGCTTTGCTGCGTCGCGGTTCAGGTGTCCGGCGGCTTCGTCGGTGCAGGCAGCGATGCGTTTGCGGGCGCCTACGACGAGCACACCGCAGGCGAAACATTCCTGGAGCAGACTTGCGGGGTTTCCGTTCGAAAGTCTGCCGGCCCCGTTGCCCAGTTTTTTTGATGACATTGGATTCGGTCGTTCGGTTGCTACGTCTTCCCGCCGCCGCTCATTGAAAAGCGCCCTCTAACAGGACAGCAAGAAACGTGAGCCGGCAATTGATGTCAAGCCAGCAAAAATCGACGCGGCAAGATCGGGCGCGCCGAAACGTGACGATAAACAGAGCTGCATCGTTTCGGAGGGAACGCCGGATTTATCCGGCCGGGCATTCCGTTACGCGGTCCGCTGCCGCATGAATGCGGCGTTCCGGCGCAGGGTCCAGGTGCATCCGGACCCCGCCGGTTGGTTTTGCCTCTGGCGTTTGCACCGCAGCCGGTTATGCTATCTTCGCCGATGAAAAAAACTTTTGACCGCATCGAGTCCGTCATTGCCGACCTTCGGAAGGGCAAAATGGTCATCGTCGTGGACGATGCCGACCGCGAGAACGAGGGGGATTTGATCATGGCCGGGCAGTTTGTCACGCCGGCTGCGGTGAATTTCATGGCCAAATTCGGCCGCGGTCTGATTTGCGTGCCGACGACGTCCGAACGGCTGCAGCAGCTGGGTATCGAGCGCATGGTGCGGCAGAACCGGGAAAGCTTCCGCACCGATTTCCAGGTGAGCGTGGATGCCGCGCGCGGCGTCACCACCGGCATCAGCGCCGCCGACCGGGCGAAAACCATCCAGATCATGGCCTCGCCCACGGCGGTGCCGGAGGATCTGGTCCAGCCCGGCCACGTGTTCCCGCTCCGGGCGCGTCCCGGCGGCGTGCTCCAGCGTTCCGGCCACACCGAGGCGGCAGTGGACCTGGTGACGCTGGCCGAATGCCGGGCCGTCGGCATCTTGTGCGAGATCATGAACGATGACGGCACGATGGCGCGCCTGCCGCAATTATTGAAGTTTGCCAAAAAACACCGCCTGAAAATCTGCACGATCGCCGATCTGATCGAATTCCGGCGCACGCGGGAAAAACTGGTCGAGCCCGTCGAAACCGTCAAGATGCCGACCGACTACGGTGATTTCAATTTGCATCTCTATCGTTCCAAGCTGGACGGCCAGCATCACCTCGCGCTCGTGCACGGCGACGTGGCCGGGCGGCAAAACGTCCTCGTGCGCGTTCACAGTGAATGTCTGACCGGCGACGTGTTCGGCTCGCGCCGTTGCGATTGCGGGTCACAACTGCACCAGGCCATGCGGCAGGTGACCGCGGCGGGGCGGGGCGTGATTGTTTACATGCGGCAGGAGGGCCGCGGCATCGGCCTGGCGCCGAAAATCAAAGCCTACAAGTTGCAGGAACAGGGCTACGACACCGTCGAGGCGAACCAAAAACTCGGCTACGAGATGGATTTGCGCGAGTACGGTCTCGGCGCGCAAATCCTGGTGGACCTCGGCCTGAAAACCATCCGACTGCTGACGAACAATCCCAAAAAACTGGTCGGGCTGGAGGGGTACGGGCTGAAGATTGTCGAGCAACTGCCGATCCGCGTGAAGCCCAATCCGCACAATGAGAAGTATTTGAAGGCCAAGCGCGAGAAGATGGGGCATCTGCTTTAATCCGCCCCGGCGGTCGAGGCCATTTTTGCCTCGAACCATAAATTCTCCCGCCGACGGTCTTCGCCGCAGAAGTCGCTCGTCGCCATTCTGATCCCTCATCTCCGGTCCGAACTCATCGGGTCGGATATGGGGTAAACACCCCATATCGCCCGCCCACTTTCCCTCTTTATGTTTTTGGGCGTGAACGGACAAACACTCTGAAATGAGGATGCAAGTGAACGTTCATGGCATGACGGCGCGCGGTCCGGCTGGTTCGCTTCCGCCGGGCCATCCCCTCGAATTCCCCCGGCCAAAAAAGGGTGCTGAAATAACAAAATTGGCGGAGCCTGTTTTAATGGACTGGCTAAAAATTGTGACAAGAAAAACAAAATAAGTATTACACTTAAAAGATATGAAAATAAAAAAGATAATCTTATTTATTGCTTCAACGCTATTGGGCGTATGCCTGATGGGGCTGGGCCTGACATCGGCCTACGCCGACCCGGAAAAGAACACCGACCCGAAGGCGGAACCAAAAACGGACCAGAAAGCGGAGCCGAAGGCCGCTCCGAAGAAGCTCACTGGCGCCGAGCTGTACGCGATCAATTGTTCGCGTTGTCACCCGGAGCGTTATGCCACCGAATTCACTCCTGGCCAGTGGCAGACCATCATGCTGCACATGCGGGTGCGGGCCAACCTTCCCGCGGCCCAGGCCAAGGAGATCCTGAAGTTTCTCAAGGAAGACGCCGGCAGCTAAAACCCGGGAACCTTCACCCATTTATTTTACCCATGAAAATATATTCCCTAATTACCGGTATGGCGGCGGCGATTTGTGTCCTGGGGGTGGCCCTGACGCCGCGCGCGGCGGCGATGATCACCGATGAGGATTTCAATGCCTTGAAAAGCATGGTTACCAATGACAACCAAAGAGTCAGTCAATTGGAAAAACAGCACGACCAGGACCAACAGACACACCAGCAGGACCAGCAGACCATCCAGCAGTTGCAACAACGGCTGGGCGAAACGCAAACGCTGGCCACAAACGCGGAGCAAAAAGCCGATGCTGCGGCCAGAATCCAACCGGCGAATCCCGTCATGAACGCACTGCACAACTTCACGATGGTGGGCGACGCCGAGGTTCAATTCGGACAGGCCAAGGGGCAGAACGGCACTTTTGCGCTGGCGGATTTTGCGCCTATCTTCCTGTTCCGGGCGAACAACAACGTGTTGTTCGAGGCTGGCTTCGATGTGACGCTCCAAAACAACACCGGGACCAACGGGCTGCCCAACGGCGGCAGTTCGACGGCGGTGGATTTGAGTTTTGCCCAGTTGGATTACCTGCTCAACGATTACGTGACGATCGTGGCCGGGGACATGGTTCTGCCGTTGGGCACCTATTCCGAAAGGGCGGCGGGCTGGCTGAACAAGATACCGGATGACCCGTTGCCGGTTGATTTCCTGCCCGGCAGCGGTGTGGGCGCCCAGTTGCGGGGCGCGGTGCCGGTCGGGGGAATGGGACAGATGCTGACCTACTCCGCCTACGGGGTGAACGGACCTTCATCAGTCGATGGCACCGCCAACGCCGGGTCCTTGGACCTGGGCGGCAACGTGGGAGACTCGCCGAATCTGAATGGCAACCCCAGCGGCGGCGGGCGCATCGGTTGGTTTTATCCCTGGAAAGCCCATTACGATGTTGAATTGGGTCTCTCGGGCCAGTCGGGCACTTGGGCGGGAAATGCTCTCTGGTCGGCTTTTGTGGTGGATGCGGCCGTTCATATCAGTCCCTATATTGAAGTGAAGGGAGAGTATATCAAGACCTGGGAACAAACGGACAATGCCGGAACCATCCAACCGGGAGGCTGGTGGGTTCAGGCGGGTTATAAACTCGCGGGGCTGAATCTGGATGCACCCGTGGTGAACGACCTTGAACTGGTCGAGCGCTATGACTCGGCCAATGACGCGATGGGATCGACCACCGATCGGTTTACCACCGGTTTTGTCTATTACCTCACGAACACGCTGCTGTTGGAGGGCGACTACGAATGGTTTAAGAACCGCGGGCTCAATGCCAATGGATTGCCTTCCAGCCAGTTTGTTATCCAACTTTCCTATGGCTTTTAACCCAAACAGAAAAATATCACTATGCGAATGAACAATAAATTTGGGGTGTTCCTCCTGGGTGCGGCCACGCTGATCCTGTTTGGGGCAGGCGTGGCACGCGCCGAAGACCAGCTCGATGCGGAAACCAAGGCCCGTATCGACCGGTTCGAAAAAGGCCCGGCCACCATTGATGCGTCCAAATATCCCCAGGGCATCCAGGACAATTACGAGGTGTTCAGCCAGAAATGCACGCAGTGCCACAAACTGAGCCGTCCCGTCAATTGCGACTATGTGTTGCCCGACGAATGGTCGCGCTATGTCAAACGGATGATGCACAAGCCCGGCTCGGGCATTGACAGTTCCGACGGAAAGAAAATCTACGAATTCCTGGTCTATGATTCCAGCGTCCGCAAAAAGGCGATGCTCGATGAGAAACTGGCGAAAGCCACCGCGGCGGAGAAAGCCGATGCCGAAGCCAAGATCAAGGAAGTCCACGACAAGTACGACGGCAAGTAGTTCGGCTACGCAACCGGCGACCAGTATTACATCGGGAAGCGATGTTCCTTCATGAGCGACGAGGTAAAATCGAGCATATTCCCATCGGCCGATGCCGGGTCGACAGCGTCACCCTCGGCCATGCCGATTTGGATCATCATGCTGACGCTGATGCTGTTGTTTCTCGGTGCAGTGTATTTTGACCGTCACAGCGGGTGGTTTGACAAACAGGTTTACGCTCCTTACACCTCCGCTGCCCAACTGGCTTCGTATCAACCCCAATCCGGCGCGGCCTCGTTACTGGCCCATGGCCGGACGGTTTATGAAACCGCCTGTGGTGTCTGCCATGGCAGTGACGGTCTGGGCAAACCCGGCCAGGCACCGCCTCTGGCCGGCTCCGAATGGGTGACCCGGGACGTCACATCGCTCGCACGTGTTCCGCTGGCCGGGCTCAATGGTCCGATTCAAGTGGCCGGCCAGCCATGGAATCTGGCCATGGCTCCAATGGGCGCGGGATTGTCCGACGCCGATCTCGCCGCCGTGCTGACCTATGTCCGGGGGGCGTGGGGAAACAAAAGCAGCACGGTGTCGGTTGACGAAATGAAAGCCGCGCGGGCAGCCATCAGCGGCAATGCCCCGTCCGAGGCGGATCTGGCCAAAATGACGCCGGTGGAACGCGGCCATGCCGTGTTTCAAAAATACGGTTGCTTCCAATGTCACGGCCCGGATGCCAAGGGTGGGGTGCACAATACAAATGCCAAGACGGCGGAACAGGTTCCCAGCCTGGTTTATGTGGCCGACGGCTATACCAGGGGTGAATTGATCGCTTTTATCAAGCGGGGAGAGCGCGTCATCCCCAAATTGAATCCCGCTGGCCCGGAGCCGCCGCACTTCATGCCCAAGTGGGGACCCGTCATCAAGGACACCGAGCTGGATGACCTGACGACGTATCTCTTCAGCTTGAAACCCAAGGGAGAAAAACTGGACTTCTAACCGGTGGACGTGGAATGGGACGGCGGGATTGGACGGTGAAGCGGGAGCCGTTGGAGCGTTGGCCTTATACCCTGAATTTTAAGGATTGGCTTGGACAATTCACGGCGGCGGCGTAATCTGCGGTTCAGAAACCATGTTGCGCAAAAATCCGGAATCGAAGGCGGAAGCGGACGCCGAGTCGAAGGCGGAAACCGGCAACGGCACCTTTGCCATCGTCGCGTCGCGCTACAATGCCCGTTACGTGGATTCGATGTTGCGCGCGGCCAAGGCGGAATTGTGGCGGGCCGAGGTTTCCCGTATCCAGATCATCCGCGTGCCGGGCGCGTATGAAATTCCCGTCGTGGCCAAACGGCTGGCCCGAACCCTGCCCGGTTTGTCCGCCATCATCTGCCTGGGCGTGGTGCTGCGCGGCGAAACGGCCCACGCCGCCCACATCGGCGACACCGTGAGCCGCGCCCTGATGGAAATCCAGCTGGCGTACGAAATTCCGGTCATCCACGAGGTGCTGTTGCTGGAGAATGAAGAACAGGCGCGCGTCCGTTGCCTCGATCCCCGGCACAATCGCGGGACGGAAGCGGCGCAGACCGCGCTGGCCGCGGTACATGTTTTGAAAAGCCTGCCGAGCTAGAGCCCGGCGGGCAACGCTGAGCGATGCCCTATTTCGCCATCCTGATCATCGCCGCCTGCGCGGCTTTCTTCTATCGCGCGGCGGAATTCGAAAATGAATCCACCTGGCAGTGGATGGGTTTATCGTTGCTGATTTCCACGGTGACCTTCTTCGTGCTGCACTGGGGCTGGCTGGGTTGTCTGCTTGGCCAGGTAGGGCTTTTTGCCGGCATCACGCTTTTCCGGGTGCTCCGCAAGAACTGACCACGTTCTGTCGCGAAGGACGGATGCTGGCGCAAGGTGGCTGATTTGAACACCGACGATTAGCTGCCGTCAAACAGGCAAGGATGCCGATGAGGGCCGGTGAAATTTCTCACTCAGGCTTGCTCAGGATTAGGGGGGATGATAAAATCCACGCGCTTTTTGAATATTGAAACAATGAAAGACATGAAACTTCCCGCGGCTCTGCTGCTGGCGATGCTGGCGCTGCCGCCGGTCGCAAAGTCGGCGGACATCGTTGGGGTCATCACCCTCAAAGGCACGCCGCCGGCGGAAAAGGAAATCACGCCGATCAAGGAAGACGCCAACTGCGGCGCGCTGTACAAGGCCGCGCCGACGACCCATTTTTATGTTGTTGGCTCCAAAGGCGAACTGGCGGATGTGGTGGTTTCCTTGAAGGGCGTCACCGGCAAGTCCACCGGCGCGAGCGCTCCGCCCGTGGTGCTGGACCAGAAGGGCTGCCTGTATGCGCCCCAGATCCTGGCCATCCAGACCGGCCAGAAGCTCATCGTCAAAAATTCCGACCCTTGCGTCCATAATGTTCACGCCACGCCCACCGTGCCCGGCAATCCCGAATCCAACCAGGTGCAAATGGCCGGCGGCGCGGACCTGGACTACCAGTTTGCCCAGCCGGAAATGTTCCTGCGGTTCAAGTGCGACGTACATCCGTGGATGTTCGCCTGGGTCAGTGTGATCGACAGCCCTTATTATTGCATCAGCGGCCCGGACGGCAAATTTGTCATCAAGAATGTGCCGCCGGGCAAATACACCGTGGCGGCCGCCCACCGCAAACTTGGCCCGCAGACCCAGGACGTGGAGGTCAAGGACGGCGAAGCGACAGTGAATTTCACCTTCGAAGTGAAATGATTTTTTTAAGGACAGGCACGACCCCGACCGGCCCTGTCGGGGCGATTTAATTTTTGATATGAATGCTGAAGCGCCAATTAAAACCAATCCGTGGTTGTGCGGGTTCGCCGGGCTGACGGCGTTTGCCACGTTCCTGCTGCTTGGCTTGGGCGGCCTGGTCACCAGCCATGAAGCCGGCATGTCCGTGCCCGACTGGCCGACCAGCTACGGTTACAACATGTTCGCCCTGCCCATCAAATTGTGGAGCGGGGGGGCGTTCTTTGAGCATACGCACCGGCTGCTCGCCTCGGCCGTCGGCCTGATGACCACCGTTCTCACCGTCTGGCTCTGGTTGAAGGACCCGCGCTCCTGGATGCGCTGGCTCGGCGTGGCCGCATTTCTCGGCGTGGTCGCCCAGGGTGTGCTCGGCGGGTTGCGCGTAACGATGCACATGGATTCGCTCGGCATTTATCACGGGACGATTGCGCAACTGTTTTTCGTTTTGACCTGCGCGCTGGTGCTGTTC
>CAYPSF010000063.1:0-23662 GCA_964413165.1 uncultured Bifidobacteriaceae bacterium | reverse complement strand
AGAACCCGAAATATCCTGATCTCATTCCCGCCCAGGAATTGATGATCCAGGGTGTACTCAAAGCCCTCATCCGACGGGCAAAGGAGTAACGCGCCCGGACAGCGGTTGTCCTACCCGGTTTGATAGAAGTTGTGCCATGCGGACAATCGTTCATCTCGACGCCGATGCGTTCTTCGCGTCCGTTGAACAAGCTGCCGATTCCCGGTTGCGGGGCAAACCCATGGCGGTGGGCGGTGAAAGTCGCGGCATTATCGCCTCCGCCTCCTACGAAGCCCGCAAGTTCGGCATTTATACGCCCATGCCCACCGCCCGGGCGCGCAAGCTCTGCCCGAAGCTCATCGTTTTGCCCGGCGATTACGAACGCTACGAGCAGTTCTCCAACTGGATGTTCGGTTATGCCTACGACTTCACGCCAAATGTGGAGCAGACTTCAATCGACGAAGGCTATTTTGACATCACCGCCAATCGGAGCAAACCATCCATTGAAATTGCACTAACGATCAGCAAGGCCATCCGGCAATCACTGAAAATCACCGTCAGCGAAGGTCTTGGCTCAAACAAGCTGGTCAGTCAGATCGCCTCCAAGCTGAACAAGCCAGCCGCGTTTCAAACTGTGCCGACCGGGCTGGAACGGCAGTTCCTGCATCCGCTGCCAAACCGCTGGCTGCCTGGGATCGGGCCGAAAACCGCTGTGCGGTTGAACGCTGCTGGACTTGCTGACATCGGCCAGATCGCCGCAACGCCGGTTGATCTGCTTGCATTGCTCCTGGGCAACCAGGCGCCCGTTATGCGGCAGTTCGCCAATGGCATCGACGAACGCCCGTTGATCCCGGCAAGCCAGCCGCAGAAGTCGTACAGCCAGCAGGAAACATTCAATGAGGACGTGACGGACGAGGAATATGTCGAAGCTGTGCTCCGACGCATGGCTGACCGACTGTTTGCCACGGTGCGTCAGGAGGGCCGGAGTGTGCGGACGCTGACCGTCAAGGTGCGCTACAACGACCGCGATGAAAACCAACGAGCCGAAAGCCTGAGAGAGCCGACAGACTTGGAAACAGATGTTTACGGGCGTTTGCACGGGCTACTGCGTGAAGCCTGGCAACGGCGAGTGAGCTTACGCATGGTGTCTCTGAAACTGTCACACGTGTATGACGGGGTGTTCCGCAGCGAACTGCCGCTTGAAACTAATGCCCGTAACCACGAAGCACGCGAGCGGCTGGCCTCGGTGCTGGACGATCTTCGACGGAACAAGGGATGGTCGGTCATTCTGCGCGGACATGACCTGCGATTGCGTGATGCGCCAAGAGACATCGTCAACGAGCGTCCGAAACCATCCGCCAAACTCCAGTTCATCATTCAAAGGCGAACCAGTGCGCCGCCTAGCGCCGCGACCTTCGTTCCGCTGCGCGTTCACAGCCACTACTCGTTTCTTGATTCCACGCTTTCACCGACTGCCATTGTGGATCTAGCCAAACAGCACGGTTTGCCAGCTGTTGCCTTGGCGGACATGGGCAACCTGCACGGCGCCGTTGAGTTTGTGTTGGCCGCGAAGCGGGCGGGCATCAAGCCGATTCTTGGCGCGGAGCTATGCGTCGGTGACAAAGCACTGCTGCTCTACGTTGAGTCGGCTCGTGGGTATCACAACCTTTGCCGACTATTGTCACGCCATGCGGAACAATCCTCAGCCCGGGACGACGAAGCCTCAGTTGCGGCACAGCAACGCCGGTCATTCCAGCACCAGGAACTTGAGGGATTCACCGAAGGATTAATCGCCGTCAGCGGGGACGTGTGCTTGGCGGAAATGTTTCCAGGCCGGTTCTACCGGATGGCGACGAAACGACACCTCACCTGGCCTTCGGCCACCCTCTCCCCATCCGATGCGGAGAGGGAATTTCCTGTCGTGGCGTGTCCAGTCATCCGTTATGCCACACCGCGAGACCGGCAGAAATATGACATCGTCCAAAGCATCCGCACCCTGACCCTGTTGCGCGAGGAACACCCGGAAAAACGTCAGGACGGGCGGCTCCATTTTCGTAGTCCTGCTGAAATGACCGCGGTCTGCCGGGAACACCTAGACTGGCTGCGTTACACGCTGGAAATTGCGGAACGGTGCGATTTCGATCTCCCGTTTGATAAACCTCAGTTCCCAGCCTTCACTCCGCCAGACGGATCTCCACCAAGTGAATTTCTGCACTGTCTAGTGTTAAGGGGCCTGCAGGAGCGTTACGGTGCACGTGCCGGCCAATTCCGGCCACAAGTGATGGAGGAACTCTCCATCATCAGTGACGTCGGTTACGAGGAATATTTCCTGATTACCTGGGATTTCCTCCAGGACTGTCGGAAGCGTGGCATTGATTGGATAACACGCGGAAGCGCGGCTGATTCGTTGGTCTGTTATTGCCTGGGCATCAGCAGCGTGTGCCCGATCCGGTTCGATCTTTATTTCCGTAGGTTTTTGAACAAGGACCGCATGGCGCTCAACAAGCTACCGGACATTGACATTGACTTTGCGCACGACTCGAAAGACGACGTGGTGAAGCTGGTTTTCGAGAAATACGGCCGGGACCATTGTGCCGTGGTCGGAGGCTTCTCGACCTTCCAAGCCCGGAGCGCGTTCGCGGAAGTGGCCAAGGTGATGGGTGTGGCGGAACGCGAAGTGAGGAGGTTCACCGACCATTTTCCATGGAGTTTTGGCGGCGGTTGGGTCCCGGCCGAGCACACGCCCAGCGGCGGGGCCAAGTTGATTGATTTACTCCGGGCCAGTCCCGAAAACCGGGACTTGCCGCTGGATGAGGAACCTTACCGGACGGCGCTGCAAATGGCCGAATTCCTCGACGGCGTGCCGCGCTACCCGAAAATGCACCCGTGTGGCCTGGTGCTCTCGCGCCAGCCCATGCACGAGTTAACGCCAACGTTCATCGCCAACAAGGGCTACGCTACCACGCACTTTGACATGGACGCGGTGGAGGCCATCGGGTTGGTGAAGATGGACATCCTCGCCCAAGGGGGCTTGGCAGCCATGCGCGATGTGAAGGGGATGCTCAGCCAACGTGGAATTGAGGTGGACCTGGAACGGTGTATTGCCCGGGACAAATCCGATGGCCAGCTGGTACTGGGTGACCCGCAAGCACCCGAACCCTGGCAGGATCCGCAGGTATGGGAAATGATCGCCGGTGGTGGGGCGCGGGCGGTGCATCATATCGAATCCCCCGCCATGACCAGCCTTTGCCGCCAATGCAACGTGCGGGAAATTGACGGCCTTGTTGCCATTGTGAGCGTCATCCGGCCCGGAGCAGCCAACGAAGGCAAGAAACTGGCCTTCACGCGCCGTTATCAGGGCTTGGAGCCGGTTGTCTATCCACATCCATCGCTAGAAGCCTGCTTGCGGAGCACGTATGGGCTGGTGGTTTACGAAGAACATATCCTCCAGCTCAGTGAAGCCTTTGCCGGACTGGCACCGGGCCGGGCGGACGTGCTGCGGCGTGCCTTAAACAAACAGAACCGGCGGGTCATTGAGAAAATACAAGGTGAGTTCGTCCAATCGGCGCTATCACGTGGCCATTCGCCCGAAAAGATCGCTGAAGTGTGGGGGCTGGTCACCGGCTTTGCCGGTTACGCCTTCTGCAAGGCACATTCGACGGCGTATGGCGTTGAGGCATATCAGTCTGCCTGGCTCAAGAAATATTTCCCGGCCGAGTTCATGGCGGCGGTCTTGTCGAACGGCAAGGGCTTCTATCATCCCATCGTTTACGTGATGGAATGTCACCGGCTCGGGCTGAAACTGCTGCCGCCATCAATCAATAAGCCCGGGCCACTATTCCAGCCGGCCGGTCAAGCCATCCAGGCGCCGGTTCGTTACGTCAAGGGGCTCACCACCCGGACCAGCGATCGGATTCTGACCGAACATGAACGCGAACCGTTTCAATCGCTGGCTGACTTTTACCGTCGGATTGCGGCATCGCCTGAAGAAATGGAATCGCTGCTGCGCGTGGGGGCTTTCGATGAATTTGGCCGGACGCGCACCGCGCAATTTTGGGAATGCCAATTTCTCCAACGCGCCTTTGGACATGCGGACAGCGGGCGGCAGGGCCTGCTGCTACCGCCGGCCGACATGGACCACTTGCCGGAAGTGACGCTCAAAGAACCGACCCGACGCGAACGTTTAGAAGCAGAAGATGAACTGTTGGGCTTTCCTGCGAGCGGCCATCCGCTGGAACTGCATGATCACATTGCCTGGGACACCTACTGCCCTGTGGCAAGACTGGCCGAGCATGTCGGCGAAACGGTGGTGACATGCGGGCTGATCGTTGAACAACGCACCCATCACCAGATCACGGGCGAGCCGATGAAATTCCTCACCCTGGCCGACTGGACGGGCATGGTGGAGACGGAACTGTTCGCTCAAACCTACAGGAGCTACGGGCTGGCGACCGTGCGGTACCCGGTACTGGAAGTCACCGCCACGGTCGAACCATTCGAGAATAGGAAGGGCTTTTCGTTGCGTGTGCTGCGGGCGGGAAAACCGCGTACGATGCGAACCGCGGAAGCTTGGCCAGTGGCGCGCACAGTGTTGATGCAGGCCTGACTTTCAATAACAATTATCCATGCAAATTTGAAAGCGACAGCGGCAGGTCTTAATTTCGTTGTCCGGGAGCAGAACACCAGCCCCCCGCGTTTTGCTTCGGGTCAATCCGTGAAATCCCTCTCCCGGCCCCTGTCCCATTACAAATGGACTCGGCGGCGGCAGGCAACTATGTTAAGTTCTTTCCAGCGAGCCGCCGAAGTGACGGGTCGCCTCAAAGTCCAAAGAAAAGGAAATTTATGGCACAGGCAATCATGGACCCGGAAAAGGTGCGGCGATTTGCCGACGAGCTGAACCGGTTCAACACCGACCTCGAAAACCGGCTGGTGATGCTCCAGGCCCGTTTCACCGCGCTGGGCGACACCTGGCAGGACCAGGAACACGAAAAATTCGCCGAGGAATTCCGGACGGCGATGAAAGCGCTCAAGAAATTTGTCGAGCTATCCAAGGAACATACGCCCTACCTGTTGCGCAAAGCCCAGCGCATCGAGGAGTACCTCCACCAACGTTGACCTTTCATGGCCGAACGCGCCCAAGTCACCTCCTTCGAAGCCGTGGAATCCTTCCGGGCCGACCTGATTGTGTACGTGGCCAAGGCGCGCGCCGCCCTGGAGGAGACTACCGATGACGTCGTGCGCACCCGGCTCTGGGTGCAAAACGACCAGCGCCGGACCTGGGAAAATGAATTGCGCGTCCGCTACCGGAAACTGGAGGAGGCACGAGCGGAATTGTTCAGCGCCCAGCTTTCAAAATTCCATGAATCAACCGCCTTATGCCTCATGGCCATGCAACGGGCCGAACGCTCCAACCGCGAGGCCGAGGCCAAAATTACCGTCCTGAAAAAATGGGACCGGGAACTCGAGAACCGCACCGACCCCCTGACCAAACAGGTCAACCAGTTCCACGGATTCCTGGCCACCGACATGAAACGCGCGATCGCCTACCTGGAGCAGGTGGTGAAGGCCCTGGAAGCGTACGCCGGCGTTCCCACCCCCGGCGCAGCCACGGCGGCGGCCCCGACGGAAACCATGCCGGCCGGCGAAGGGGAAAAGCAGCCATGAACCTCGGTGGAAGCAAAAACCGGCTGGTCGCCATCACAAAAGAGCTTTCCAAGCGCTGGGAGGACACCAAAAATCACTGGCGCGACGCGAAAGCACAGGAATTTGAACAACGTTACCTGAATGAACTGTTCGCGAGCGTGGACAAGACCGTCACGGTGATGGAAAAGCTGGATGAAGTTTTGAACAAAGTCAGGAAAGATTGTGAATAGGCATTTGGGAGCCAACGAAATGCTCGCGCTTTTGGCCCGGCTCAAAAGCGCCCTCCAGGATTTTGCTGCCCGCGAGGAAAAACTCGCCGGCGAATTCCGCACCCGCATCGCCGCGGAAAACAAGGCCCATGAAGCCGCCGACCAGGCCCAATCCGCCAAACTGGCCGAAAGTCTCGCCGACGCCGAGGCGGCCTTCGAAAGCGAAAGAAAAAAACGCCAGACCCGATTCGAACGCCGCAAAGCCCGCATCACCCAGGCCCACCTCGCCTGCAACCGGCAGATCGAGGACGGGAACGACCGCACCGGCCGCCGGAAACAAGGCCTGCAACGCAGCGCGATGGATGCCGAACGTCAGCGGGATGAGGAACTGACCGGCAATACCGCCCGCTTCAATAACTTCAAAATCCGGCTGGCTGAAAGCCGCGCCGTTTTCATCCCGCTGGAAAAATTGGCGCGCAGCGCCTTCCGCGGCTACGGCGCCTTCCGCCGTCTCCTTTCCGCGCGCCGGCAGTGGCCGGAACCGCAGTTGTTCCCGCACGAAAAACAGTTGTTCGAAGAATTCCACCGGCTGGAGACCGAAACCCGGGACGAGCTCGGCCGTTTCGATAAGATCCTGCTGCCGCGGATTTTCAAGTACCTGCCGTTCTGGCTGCTGACCCTTTTCCTGTTGCTGGCATTGGGCGGCTGGTTTCTCCTCCAGCCTTCCCTGGAAACAGGCTTCAGTTCCTGCCGGGTACCGGCCATCACCCTGGCCGCGGTTTGGGTGGTGCTATTCGTGATTCATCAACTGGGCAAACGCCCGGCGGCACCCCGGGCCCGGTCGATTGCCGCCAGCCTGGCCCGGGCCCGCCGTCTCCATGACGCCTCCCGGGAACAGGCCGAGGCGCACTATCAACACGAACAGGAACGCATCCAGAGGGAGTATGAGACCACCAGCTTCAGCGTCACCCAACAATGGAAGGAGTCCCTCAAGGAAAACATGAACACCCGCGGCGCCCGGGCGCAAGCCGTGGACGAAAAAGGGTCCCGCGCCCTGCTGACCAATGAACTGGATCATCGCGCCAAACTCAAGGCCATTCAGACCAGCCGCGCGGAAAACGTGGCCCGCCTGAAACAGCAAGGCGAGGCCGAGGCAAAAGAACTGGACGGCGTTCACGCGGAGAGAATGTCGCGCATCGAAGCCGAACAGCAGGCCCGCTGGCAGGAATTGGAAACGGAATGGAAGAATTGCATCTCGCCCATCCACGAAACCCTCCGCGCCGCCAACGCTGCGGCGGAGGAATTGTTTCCCGGCTGGCTGTCGCCGACCTGGAAGCAGTGGACGCCGCCGGCGGATTTTAAAAATGTGGCCAAATTCGGGCGCCTGGACGTGGACGTCGCAAAATTTGCCGAGGCCCTGCCGAAAGACCAGCGCCTGGCCCTGCCCTTCCCCAACACTTTTTCCGCCCCGCTCCTGCTCAAATATCCCGGCCAGGGCTCCATCCTCTTTGAATCAGCCAAACTGGGCGGCGACGAGGCCATTGCCGCCATCAACAACATCATCTTCCGCCTGCTTTCCACCCATCCGCCCGGCAAACTCAACTTCACCATTTTCGATCCCGTCGGCCTGGGCCAGAATTTCGCCGGCCTCATGCACCTGGCTGATTACGAGGAAACCCACATCAACAGCCGAATCTGGACCCAATCCGGCCAGCTCGAAGAGAAACTTGCCGAGCTGAACGAACACATGGAGAAGGTCATCCAGATGTATCTCCGCAACGAATACGAAACCATCGCCGAATACAACGCCCAGGCCGGCACCATCGCCGAAAAATATCACGTGCTGGTCATTGCCGATTTCCCGGTGAACTTCAGTGAGACGGCCGGCCGGCGGCTCATCAACATCGCCACCAGCGGCGCGCGTTGCGGCGTGTTCACGCTCATCCATTGGGACCGGCGCCATGCCTTGCCTCAGGGCTTCGTGGCCGATGAACTCCGCAAGAACAGCATCTGCCTCACCCGCACCGACACGGCTTTCCGGCTGGAAAACAATCAGCCGGCGGGCGCCCGCCTGGCGCTCGATACCCCGCCATCGCCGGAATTTGTGACGGATTTTCTCCACCGCGTGGGCGAAAGCGGCCGCGATTCCAACCGCGTCGAGGTGCCCTTCGAGCAGATTGCCCCCAGGCCGGAAAAGTTCTGGACGGAGGAAACGACCGAGGAACTCACCGTGCCCATCGGCCGGTCCGGCGCGACCAAGCTGCAACGCCTCGAAATCGGCAAAGGCACCCGCCAGCACGCCCTGGTGGCCGGCAAAACCGGTTCCGGCAAGTCCACCCTCTTCCACGTCATCATCACCAACCTCGCCCTCTGGTGCAGCCCGGAGCAGGTCGAGTTTTATCTCGTGGACTTCAAAAAAGGCGTCGAGTTCAAATGTTACGGCACCCGCCGGCTGCCGCACGCGAAGGTGGTGGCCATCGAAAGCGACCGGGAGTTCGGATTGAGCGTGTTGCAGCGCGTGGACGAGGAGTTGCGCCGTCGTGGCGACCTGTTCCGTAAAGCGGGCGTGCAGGATGTCGCCGGTTACAAACGCGCCGGCGGTACCGAGCCCATGCCCCGTTCGCTCCTCATCATTGATGAGTTCCAGGAGTTTTTCACCGAGGAAGACCGTGTCTCACAATCCGCCGCTGTCCTGCTCGACCGCATCGTCCGGCAGGGCCGCGCCTTCGGCATCCACGTGTTGCTCGGGTCCCAGACGCTCGGCGGCGCCTACACCCTCGCCCGCGCCACCATCGGCCAGATGGTCATCCGCATCGCCCTCATGTGCAATGAAGCCGACGCCTACCTGATCATGGACCAGGACAACCCGGCCCCGCGCCTGCTCACCCGCCCCGGCGAAGGCATTTACAATGACACAGCAGGTTCCATCGAGGGCAACAGCCCGTTCCAGACCGTGTGGCTGCCCGAAGAAGTGCGCGACCGTTTTCTCGCCCAGGTCCGCCAGCGCGCCGACCAGACCCAAAAACCGTACCCGGGACCGTTTGTGTTTGAAGGCAATGCGGCGGCCGACGTGAAAGAAAACCTCCTCCTGCGCTCAATTCTGGACGCAAAGTCCGTGGCGCCGGCGGCCCAGGCGCGGATCTGGCTGGGCGCACCGAATTCCATCAAGGGACCGACCGAAGCCGTCCTCCAAAGGCAAAGCGGCAGCAATCTCCTGATTGTCGGACAAAGCGAGGAGCGCTCCGTGACGTTGGCCGCCATCGCGCTCGTGTCGCTCGCCGCCCAGTATCCAAAAAATTCCGCGCGGTTCATCCTGCTCGACAGCACGCCGCCCGGCTTCCCCCAACGCGAATTTCTGCAGCGCATCATCCAGGCCATCCCGCACGAAATCATCCAGGCCAACAACAGCAACCTCGCTGAAATCATGGGCGGCCTGGCGGAAGATTTGAAACGCGACGATAAAACAGGCCAGGCGCGGGAGACATTCGTGCTGATTCACGGCCTGCAGAATTACAAGAAACTCCGGCAGGAGGATGAGTTCAGCTTCTCCAGCAGTGACGCTAGCGGCGCCGTCAACCCCGCTGCCGTGCTCATGAACCTTATCAGCGAAGGCCCGGCCAACGGGTTCCACGTCATCGCCACCTGCGACACGTACAACAACACGAACCGTTTCCTGGGCCGGAAGACCCTGACCGAATTTGAGATGCGCGTGCTTTTCCAGATGAGTGCCAGCGACTCCGCCAGCCTGATAGACGCCCCCGATGCCGGCACGCTCGGTTTGCATCGGGCGCTCTATTACAATGATCGCGAAGGGTACATTGAGACGTTCCGGCCCTACGCGCTGCCCGGCAACGACTGGATCGAGGAAGTGGCGCTGCAGCTCAAACGGTTGTTGGGGTAATCCACCGAAGGTCCCGTTCCCGGTTTTTAGTTCGAATCCGCGCTGGACTTGAGCCGGAGCCGGATGGTTTCGGCCAACGCGGTGTTGCCCTGAGCCATAGCCAGGGTCAGGGCCTGCTGATAAAAGGTTCCGGCTTCAGCCGATTTCCCCTGCTGGACGAGGACGTTGCCTAAATTAAAATAGGGCTCCGCCGCATCCGGTTTGAGTTGAATCACCCGCTGGTATTGCTCAATCGCTTCCGTCAACCTGCCTGCCCCGGCCAGTGCCATGCCAAGATTATTATGGGCTCCGGCATGGTCCGGTGCCAGTTGAAGCGCCCGCTCGTATTGTTCAATCGCCTCCGTCAGCTTGCCTTCGCCGGTCAATGCGTTCCCCACGTTATAATGGACTTCAGCATGGCCCGCTTCAAGTTGAAGTGCCCGTTGGTAATGCTCGATGGCTTCCGCCAGCCGGTTTTCACCCGCCAGTGCGACGCCCAGATTATTATGAGCGTTGGCATAGTCGGGCTTGAGTTGAAGTGCCCGCTCATACTGTTCAACGGCATCGGTCAGGCGGCCTTCACCCGCCAGCACAATGCCCAGATTATTGTGCACTTCGGCCCGGCCCGGATCGAGCTGGAGCGCCTGCGCATACTGATTGATCGCCTCGGCCAACCTGCCCTGGCTGGCCAGGGCGACCCCCAGGTTGTTATGAGCGTTGATATAGCCGGGCATGATTTGAACGGCCTGCTCGTATTGTTCAATCGCTTCAGCCGCCTTCCCTTGACTGTCCAGTGCCATGCCCAAATCATTATGCGCCAGGTAATTTTGTGTCGTGCAGGCGAGGGTATGCGTCCAGAGGGATACGCTGTCTTTCCAGTAACTCGCCTGGACCTGAGCGACCCCCAGCAGCGCAATGAGAATCGCCGTCGCAGCGAATCCCAAACCGGCGCGGCCATGGCGCCAGGCACCGGCCAGATCCATCGCTCCCCAGGCCACCAGGATATACAATCCGATTTGCGGCAGATAAGTGTAGCGGTCCGCCCTGGCCTGTTCCCCCGCCTGCAAGAGACCGATCACCGGCACCAGCATCCCCAGATACCATAACCAGCCCACCAACAGGTAGGGATGCTTTCGTCGTCCGGCCAGGACTCCCGCAGAAATGAGGCACAATACCAACAGGGACAAGCCGGCATTCAAAATTGAAAAATGGTTTTGTGGATGAGGATAAAAAACCGCCAGCCCCAACGGACACAGCATTTGCCAGAGGTAAGCGACGTAGGTTTCCAGGGCATTCCCGATCCTCGAGGAAAAGTCGAAGACTTGGACCGACCCGAGTGATTTTTTTTGCAGCTGGACCGTGACGACACAGGCAGCAATGCTCAGCAGCAGGAAGGGGATCTTTTCGACAAACAAACCGAGCCAGACCTGCAACCGGGAACGGGAAACATCGGAAACATAGTGCGCCCAGCGGTTCAGCGGCCAGTAGTCGAGCAGCAGCAGGACAAACGGCAACGTCACCAGCATCGGCTTGCTCACCAGCCCTAACACAAAGAACATCACCGCCAACCAGTAATAACGTGGCACGATACGCCCAGGTGCGGCTCCGGTTTGAGTTCCGGTCACTGCCCGGGCATAGCAAAGGAGGGTCAGCATGAAAAACAGACCGCTCAACACATCCTTGCGTTCCGTCACCCAGGCCACGGATTCGACCCGCAACGGATGAATCGCAAACACGCCGGCCACGAAGGCCGCCGGCCAGAACAACCCCGTCAGATTCCGGAGCAACAGGAACAGCAAGCAGGCGGTTGCGATATGAAGCAGGATGTTGGTCAGATGATGGCCTCCGGCATGCAGACCGTAGAGCTGACAATCCAACATGCGGGACAACGCCGTCATCGGCAACCATTCGCCGGGAGCATCCGCATGGGTGAATATCCTGACCACCCCATGAAAGCTCAGCCCTTGCGCAATCGCGGGATTATCGTACACGTAAACATCATCGTCGTAGTTGACGAATCCGTAGTGCCGGGTCTGGCCAAAAACCGCCCAGACAGCCGCCGCCAGAAACAGGCAAACCATGAAGGACTTCAATTTGCGGGATAAATCAGGAAAGTTGCCTTTGGCGCGTTGGGTCATCGCGTTTTTGACCAAACGGTATACCGGCGGTGGTCCGGGTCAAGTTCAGCCAATAGAGAGATTGTCCGCCAAACGAGGCAAGGCCGTTATTAAATGCGTCTCCGACCCTCGCCGCTTCAAACGTACAGCGCGCTTTCCAGGTCGCGCATCAGCACGCTCATGAACGGGTAACGCTTGTCCGGGTCGCGCGCGAGGCATTTCAGGACGACTTTTTCCAGCGGAGCCGGAATGTCCGCGTTATGTTCGCGCGGCGGCACCGGGGAGGAAGCATCCATCTGCGCTGCCAGGATTTCCGACGGAGTCTCGCCGGGAAACGGCTTCTGGTAGGTCAGCAACTCGTAGGCGGCGACGCCGTAGGCGAAAATGTCCGCGCGCGGGTCGATCGGCTTCTGCTGCAACTGCTCCGGCGCCATGTAGCCGGGCGTACCCGGGTTCTTCGACATTTTCTTCGGCTTTTCGGGAATGGGCTGCGCCAGGTCGAAATCAATCAGCCGCACATTGCCATTGCGCGTCACCAGCACGTTTTCCGGTTTGAAATCGAGGTGCATGTAGCCGCTCTCGTGCACGTGGCTCAGGCCCATCGCCATGTCGATCAGGATTTGCGCGACGTTTTCCGTCAGGAGGGGATCATGTTTCGCAAACAGCTCCTTCAGATTCGCCGCTTCCACGTAATCCATGACCATGTAAAGCGTTCCGCCTTGCCGGCCGTGCTCGACGTAGCCAACGACGTAATCGCTCTCGTTGATTTTGGAAAGCACCTCGCAGCCGCGCATGAACCGCCGCCGGGCGAGCAGGTTGAACCGCAACCGATCGTTCAATTTCCGCATGGCATAAGCCCTGCCCCGGCTGTCGGTCACCAGCCAGATCTCGGCCATGCCGCCCCGGTTGATGAGTTCCTGCGTATAAAACCGGCCGAACCGTTCCTGGGTCACGGGTTCGGTTGCCGCTGCTGCCTGTGATTCACTCGCCATCCTGCTATTCCTTAGCACGTTGCGTCCGCGGACGCGAAGGAAAATATTTTCCTCTTCAAAGTTATAGACGAAATGAGATTGCATTCGGTGACGAAAAACTTATTGTGCGCCATGCGGCCGCTCCGGGCGCTGGTCATCTATCTGATCGGGGTATTCATGGGCGGCGCCTTGCTGGCGCCGTGGCTTTACCGGCTCGCTCAAACCGTTGCCACTCCATTTCCTCATATCGCCGGCGCACCGTTTCACCGTTTTGTGGACCATTCGCTATTGGCGCTCGCGCTGACCGGGCTGTGGCCGTTGCTGCGCGGGCTCGGGGCGACCTCCGGTCGCGAAATCGGCCTGGTTTCACCCCGCGACCAGTGGAAGAAACTCGGGGGCGGTTTGCTGCTCGGCTTCGTGATGCTGGCCGTTGGCGCGGGAACCGCCCTCGTTTGCAGTGACCGCACCCTGGCTCAGAACCTGACCGCCCATAAAATCGTGGGCACCCTCTTTAACGCCGTCGCCGCGGCGGTGGTGCTCGCCGGCTTCGAGGAAATCCTGTTTCGCGGCGGCATTTTTGGCGGCTTGCGCCGGACGTTTTACTGGTCGCTGGCGTTATTGATCAGCAGCGGCGTTTACGCGCTCGTGCATTTTCTGCAACCCGCGGAACTCACCGGCCCGGTTGCCTGGAATTCCGGGCTGATCCTGCTCCCGCAAATGATGCACGGGTTTGTCGATTGGCATGCGCTCGTGCCCGGCTTTTTCTCCCTTCTGCTCGCCGGGCTCCTGCTCGGCCTCGCCTTCCAGCGCACCGGCAACCTTTATTTCTCCATCGGCCTGCACTCCAGTTGGATCTTCTGGCTGAAAACCTACGGCGCCTTTACCACCGCAGCCACGCCCGCCGGAACCTGGTTCTGGGGCACGGGCCGGTTGATTGACGGCTGGCTGGCGTTCCTCGTGCTGGCCACTACGCTCGCCGTTTTCAAATTTTTGCCCCTCAAACCCGCGCGCGAACCCTTCGCCATTTCCCGATGAACGCGCTCATTGAACCCGTCCAAAAGTGGGTCAATACCGGACTCGGCTTTTTCTACCCCGAAATCTGCCGGCTGTGCGAATCCGAACGCGCCACCCCCCGGGACGGCTACGTCGGCGCGCACTGCTGGTCCCAGGTACGCTTCATCAAACCGCCTTTTTGCGAGCGCTGCGGATTGCCCCATGCGGGCGACCTCACCACGCCCTTCGATTGCACGAACTGCCGCGAACTGGAATTGCCCTTCCGCTTCGCGCGTTCGGCAGTCGTCGCCCGGGGCATCGTGCTTGAAGCCGTCCACCGCTTCAAATACCGGCGCCAGTTGTGGTTTGAGAACTTCCTCGCCGGCCTGTTCCTGCGCGCCGCTGTGCCCGCGCTGCGCGGTCAGGGCTGGAATTTGATCGTCCCCGTCCCGCTGCATTCGCTGAAACAGCGCGAACGGGAATTCAACCAGGCCGGGCGCCTGGCCGTTCCCCTGGCCGTCGCCCTGGAAATTCCCTTGAACAGGAAACTGCTCCGCCGTGTCACACCTACCATGACCCAGACCCGGCTGACCCGGCAGCAGCGCGCCGTGAACATGCGCGGCGCCTTTGCCGTCCGCCCCGGCGGCCGTTTAAACGGCGAACGGGTGGTGCTCGTAGACGACGTTTTCACAACCGGGGCGACGACGGGCGCGTGCGCGCAGGCGCTTTTGGCCGCGGGAGCGGGTGACGTTTGTGTCTGGACAGTGGCCCGTGGACTTTAGTATGATTTGATTGCTCATGGATACGACTTCTTTCACCAAGAAATCGCTTGGTCTCGAAACGGTCGAACCAGCATTGACCCCGCCGCCGACCGACAAGGCGGCGACACTGCCCAAAAAGCCCAAAATGGGCGGCGGCAAATCGAAAAAACGCGATATCCCTGAGGGGTTGTGGACCAAGTGCCCGAAGTGCGGTACGATGGTTTTTGACAAGGAACTGGACGAGAACCTGAAGGTCTGCCCGAAATGCGCCAACCATTTCCCCATCGGTTCGCGCGAACGGATCCACTCGCTGGTGGAAACCTGCACCTTCGAGGAGATGGACGCCAAAATGACGAGTATGGACGCGCTCAGTTTCACCGGCGTGGCCACCTACAAGTCCAAACTGGAAGCGCATCAAAAGCGGACTTCGCTGCGGGATGCCGTCGTCACCGGCCTGTGCAAGATCGGCGAACATCGGGCCGCGCTCGGCGTGATGGATTTCAGCTTCCTGGGCGGTTCAATGGGCGCGGTGGTGGGCGAAAAGCTGACCCGCCTCATCGAGCGCGCAACGGAAAAGGAACTGCCCGTCATCATTATTTCCAGCAGTGGCGGCGCGCGCATGTATGAAGGCATGTTCAGCCTGATGCAGATGGCCAAAACGTCCGCCGCCCTCGCCTATCACGCGCAACAACGCCTGCCGTACATCAGCGTGCTGACGCATCCAACCACGGCCGGGGTGATGGCCAGCTACGCGAGCCTGGGCGACCTGATCCTGGCCGAGCCGGGCGCCATGATTGGTTTTGCGGGCCCGCGCGTCATCAAGGACACGACCCAGAGCGAACTGCCGCCGGGATTCCAGACCGCCGAATTTCTCCTCGATCACGGGCTGATTGACGCCATCGTGTCGCGCCGGGAAATGAAGGAGCGTTTGATCGAGTATCTCAGCTTCCTCGCCGTGCGTAAAAAAGCCGCCGCCGCTGCCGCCGCTTTGTAGCCTTTGCCCCAGCGTTACTCACGGGTGAATTGACACCAGCCGGTAGTGTCCTAATCTCAAAATCCGGGTAGGGCGGGCAGTCCTCTGCCCGCCGTCCCGCAGAGCGGGATGGAAAACGGCGCGCACGGAGTGACGCGCCCTGCCGGAAATCAGGACAGTACCCGCACGCCAGGCTGCTTTCAATACTACCTCCGGCCATCGTACCACAGGTAACAGGCTTCGCGGTCGGTCAGCAAACGGCGGTTGAATCCGACGCGCAGCAGCAGCCGCAAATATTCCCCCAACGAATAAAGCCGCACCTTACGCGCAGAGGTCACCAGCGGATGCCGGTGCAGAATGACCATCGGCCGGCCCGTTTCCCGGGCCAGTTTTTTCAATCGCCCGCTCAATTCCAGCTCTTCACCGGCAAACATTTTCTCGTTGAACCCGCCGATTTTCCGGAACGCCTCCGTCTCGACAAAAATGAACGAACCGGCGAGCAACCGCCCGATCCGGCTGGTCCAGTTCCAAACCCACGTGATGCATCCGCCGGCCAGGTGCTTTTCATCCAGCCGGACCGTGGTCCCGCCGGCCAGACAACGGCCGGAACCGATTTGATCCGCGACTTCAGCCAACAGCCCCGCGCCCGGTTGCGAATCCGCATCCACAAAAACCAGCCAGTCACCGGTCGCCGCTGCCGCGCCGCGGTTCCGGGCGCGGGCAATCTGATTGACCGGCTCGAACACAACGGTGGCACCCGCAGCCCGCGCGATTTCCGCCGTGCGGTCGGTGGAATTGTTGTCACACACAATCAATTCAAAGCTCCACCCCCGGCGCGCAAACACCCCGGCCGCTGATTGGATTTGCGCCAGGGACTTGCCGAGCAGCCGCTCCTCGTTGAAGGCCGGCACCACAATGGAGATTTTCACCGGGTCCAGTGTGCCCGGTTTCGCCCGGCATTTCAACGCGCGAATCCCGGGAATGCACTTTGACCCTGCCCCCATCCCCCTCTCCCCGCCCGGGCGGGGAGAGGGCCGGGGTGAGGGGATTTGAGCCGAAAAACCTGTTCCTCCTCAATTTGTGCCGCGCCTCCTCCGGGCCGGAAGGCAAATTTTAGCGTGCATTTTCCGCCAGATGGTTTTTATTGATGGGCATGACCATCTGGATTCTGGCTTTGGTGTTGCTGATATCGCTCGCCGCCCTGGGTTTTCGCCAGGGCGCGATTCGTGTGGCATTTTCGCTGATCGGCATCATGGTTTCCGCGCTGCTGGCAGCGCCACTGGCCAAATATGTCTCGCCCGTCCTGCCGCACCTTGGCATTCATGACCCGACGGTCATCTGGATGCTGTCGCCCGTGGTCGTATTTGTGCTTTTGTTGATCCCGTTCAAGTCAGTCGGGTTTTTGGTGCATCGCAAGGTGGAACTTTATTTCAAGTACAAGTCCGAAGGCATGCAACTGGTCCGTTTTCTCCGGCTGAATTCCCGGCTCGGCCTCTGCCTCGGCCCGATGAACGCCCTCGCCTATCTCATCCTCATCTCGTTCGCCATCTTCGACCTCAGCTACTGGTCGACACAGGTCGCCACGTCCGACGACGAGGCCAAATGGCTCAAGCTGCTGAACCAGCTGGGACGGGATTCGGAAACGACCGGGTTCGCCCAGATTGCCCGCGCCGTCGACCCGATGCCGGACAGCTATTTCCAGTACGCCGATTTCGCCGGGTTGCTCTGGCAAAACCCGCAGTTGGTCAGCCGGCTGGCGGACTACCCGATGTTCATTTCGCTGACCGAACGCGAAGAATTCAAACAGCTCGGCCAGAACACCGACTTTCAGAATGCGTGGAAACAACATGCCCCCATCCAGCAAGTGCTCGACAACGCCCAGTTCAAGGCCATCTGGGGAAACCAGGAGACGGCCAATATGGTCTGGAGCGTAATCCAGGACAATTTCGAAGACCTAAACACATATTTGAAAACGGGCCAGTCGCCAAAATATGACTCGGAAAAAATCGTCGGTCGTTGGGATTTCAATGTTGCCGCGACCACGAGCAAGCTGCTGGAGGGCAGGCCGGTCATCTCCTCGCGCGAAATGCGGACCCTGCGCGCCTGGGTGACCCAGTCGTATGTCAAAACCGCATTCATCGCCGGGGCCGATCGCCAAGCATTCCTGAAGGAGTTGCCGCATTTGAAAATAACGCCCGGTCAGCCGCCGACCACCGAAACCGCCTCCTGGGACGGCAAATGGAAAGGGAACGGGGTCGACTACGAATTATCGCTCAACAGCAACAGCAAAAAACAATCCATGCCTGCCCAGATCGATAGCACCCGGCTGACGATTAAAGACGACAAAAACACGCTGGTGTTTGATCGTCAGGACTGAAAGCGGATTGCCTGCTGGCGCTGGAGATTCGGCCGCCAGCCCTTCTGTCCCGATGGGCCCGGGTCATTTTGCTTTATTCCACTTGCAAAACCGGCCTGAAAGCTGCTTTTTGGAGCCCGTGGGCGTTTCACAAACCATTGTAATTGGCGTTGTCATCCTGATGGGCCTGTTGGCATCGGGCTGCAAAAGGCATGAACCGGTTGAACCGGTGCAGGAAACGAACGTCGTGTCGGAGACCAATGTCCCGGCCGTTCCGGAGGCCCCGGCAGTGCCCGCACGAACCAGAGATTTGGGCGTGGTGCAGCTCACCAACCATTGCGAAACCCACATCGAATTGGGCGGCGGAAAAAGCTGCACCATCACCCCCCATTTGATCGACCCGAAACGTCTGCAGCTCACCATGGTGCTCGAATCCAAGATGGCGGATGGAAAAACCAAGGGGTTGAACATCACGAAAGTGGTCAGCCAGCCCGACCAGCAGTTTGAATTTGATTTCAGCGGTTTGAGCCTCACGCTGATACCGGAGATGGCGAAGGACACCAACGCTCCCGCGAAAGCCCCTTGAAAAATGGTCGGGGCGGTGAGATTTGAACTCGTTAGGGCACTTTTCATGAAACCATTGAAAACACAGTATAGCGTACAGAATCAATGCTTTAAGTGACGTTTTGCGTTTTCGTTAAGATGCGGCAAAATGCAACAAAATCCTTTTCGGGTGATAGAAAAAGATAGAAAAAAGTCCTCCGGCTCCGGAAAACCTCTGCCCAGCCACGACTGCCTGCAAAGCTGATTAACTGGCTCATGCCACCCGCCTTGGACCACCAATGTCCAACCAGCCATGTCAGGCTGCCCACATGAAATCATTCAGCCACATCGAATTTCTATCTTGCCCAAAGCGGAAGCCAGCATAATCATCCACGATCAATTTCCGCTTCATGGGAATCTGCTCTAATTCTGTAAATTCGGCACCGGCTTTTGACGGGTGTCACGCGATAAACGGGGGGCAACACCACACCGCTTCTCCCATGATTGCCTCAGGATACACAAACGAATGGCGTATGTCTCGTGAAAGTTAACCCTCAAACATTCTTCAATTTCTGCAGCCGCCACGTCTCGCTGTTGCGCGCGCTGGCCGAGGGACCCGGCGAATTCTCCGAGGCGGAATTGATGCGCCTCGTCAAAATTCATTCCGCTGACCATGAGGAACTCCCTCAGACAGTCTGGCGCAACCTGCGCGATCTTCAAATTCTCGTTCCCGTTGAACCCGGCAGTGACGTTTATTTGCTCGCCGAGCCGGTGGCCGGTTTGCTCGCCTACCTCCAAAATGAGGCGAACCCCGCCACGCCGGAGCTGATTCGCGGCTACGTTCAATCACTGGAAACATTGGGCCAACGCCTCTCAGCGGCTTTGTCCACCGAGGACATCACGGTGGTTAAACTGGCGTTTGATGAAATCACTGTGACGCTCCGCCGCATTTACGCCGACCTCGACCAGACCCACCATGCCATTTTGACCGAGATCGCCAACTACAAGACCGAGCGCTATCGGGTGTCCGTCCGCGATAAATTTCGCCGCATCGTTTACTGGATGGACCGCTACGTCGAACCGATGATTGATTTGGTTCGCGCCGACGGGCCGATGCGGGCCGCCTTCGACGAAACCGAGCGCTTGCTCCAACAGGCGCGGGCCCAGGCTTTGTTCACCGACCTCCCCGCTTTGGAACGTAATCTCCGTCACCTCCGGCTCGTGGGCACGCACGCCTTGCGTGTGTTCATCCAGTCCCGCAAGGAAATCCAGCCGCTCTACGAATCGCTCCGCCGCTCCAGTCTCATTGCGGAAGGTGCGGCTCTGGCGCTCCAAAAATTACAGAACGAAGGCTTGTCCGCCTGGGGCACCGCTCCCCTCATAAACATTTGCACGCTCCGGATTCAGAACGTGCCCGGCGATAGCGCCATCAGTCTCGCGCTCCGGCGGATCGTTGAACATCCGCCAGAACCACCACCCGTATTGGACTTGGACAAGGAGGACAGTGCGCCGGCTGCGCTCGCACGGCGGCAATGGCTCGATGACTTGCCCGAACAGGTGCGCCCCAACCTGCCGCTCGATGACTTGCTCGGTTGGATGGTTCAGCAGCATCCCGAGAAGGGCCTGCCCGATATCCTCGCCGGCTTGGCCGAACTTGTTTTCCATGCGGATTTTGATGCCCGCTTCCTTGATGCCAACCCCAAAAAATACCAAACCGCCACCGGCCAGCTTTCTGCCAATCCGGTGCAACTCCAATCCACATGACTGAAATTCCTCACCTCGGCGACATTTTTGACCGCCTCAAGCGTGGCGCGCATCTCGGCCCCGACGATGAGCCATTCTATTCCGCACTCGTCTCGCGTTACGACGATTACGCCGCTTACTTTGCCCCGCTCGGCTTGCATCTGGTTCGCCATGAACGCGAATTTTTCTACTTTGACCCGGAAAATTCCGAGACGATCCCCGACACTTTGCCGCGCATCGCGATCTTCTCCTACATCCTCGTGGACCATGCCGCAAACCAGGGTCAGCCGATTGAGGATTTCATCTTCGGCCAGAATTTTCTCATCAGCTCCCTGCCCCATTTCGCCTTTGACCGCTACGCCGCGTTGTTGCGCCAGGTCGAAATTCATGATGTCAGGGGTCTGGAAATCATCTTGCAACAGATGAAGCGGATTGGCTGGGTGCAAATTCTTGGCCCGGATGAATTCCGCTTTTTGCGTCCGTTTCACCGTGTATTTTCGCGCTGTATTGAACTCGCGCAGGCCACCGCCACGCCGCCCGCTGCCGACGGTGCCATTCCCAGCCCAAAGCCATAAACTATGCCTACCGGACCACGCAAAATCATCCTGATCCACTCAGGGCGTTACGAATACGCCGAAGTGGAGCTTTCCGGCGCGTTGCAGATTGTTGGCCCCAACAACACCGGCAAAACCACGCTCATTAATTCGCTCCAGTTTCTTTACCTGAACGATTTGCGGACAATGGACTTCGGCTACAAATGGGAGCAGACGCGCGCCTTCTATTTTCCCAGTGAATACAGCTACATGCTGTTTGAATGTTCCGGTGTGCAGGGCGATTGTGTCATCGGCTGGCGCGGTCAAAGCAAGGCCAGCGGTGCGGAACCTGAACGCTTTTGCTATTCCGGGCCGTATCAGCCGGACGATTTCTACGACGCCAAACGTCAGGTCCGGCCACCGCGCGACGTCAGCGCCCGTCTCGCCTTGAAGAATTTCCGCGCGATCAAGAGCGCCGAGGAACACCGCGAATTGCTTCTGCCGCCTGACGGCACGGGCGCACCCGGTCTTGGTATCGTCGCGTTGCGCGATACTGACAAGTATCACCAGTTTCGTGAAACACTCAAAAATCTGCTCACCTTGAGTGCCATCACCCAGGAACAGATGCGCGACCGCGTATTGATGCTCGCCGGCATCCCGCCGGACCGGCTGGCTCTGAACGCGCGCGAACTGTTTGGCGAGGATTACGACCGCATTCGTGCGCGGCGCGAAAAACTCATCCGGTTCAAGGAACATCAGGATCTTGTTAGCCGTCTCGTGGATAAATTCGCCGAGCGGGAAATCACGCGCGGCGAGCTCATCTTCCGTTGGACCGATCTGCGCACCAAGCGGGAGGCCTTTGAAACCGAGCACGCACGGCAATTGACCCACCACCGGGACGAAAAGGCCAAACAGGCCAAATTGGCTGCGGATTTGACGGCTGAAATTTCCAAGCGGCGGGAAGAGTCGGATAATTACACCGTCCAGTTGGGGCGTGTGGATGAAAAGCTCAAGCAACTTGCTGCCGGCGACCGCGAGTTCACCCAGTTCACTCCCGACTTGGAACGCGCGTCGATCCAGGCACTGCAACAAAAGGCCCGGGCGCTGGATGACCAGTTGCGTTCCGCCGAAAATCAGCCGCGCGCCAAGGCGGTCGAGCGTCGTGACATCTTTGCCGGCCTGGTTCGCGAGAAGGAACAGACCATCGCCCGGTTCGACAAAGTCGTGGTAACCGCGCTCCGCAAACATTTCAGTGACGACGAGTTGAATCCGCTCTTTCGGCTGCTCAATCCCGATTTGTTGGAATATCCCGTCACCGCCGGGAGCATTGATATCCATCGGCGGCCGGAACTTCTAACTGCGCTACGCGGGTTGATTTCCAAACTCACCGGCGATGCGTATCGCGACGACAATGTCACGGTTTCATTCCGGGGCGTCGCCCTGCCGGTGGCAAAAGTCGCCAATATTGAAACCGTGCGCGAGCGCATGGAGGAAGATCGCCAGAATCTCAAACGCTGGCAGGACATTTTGACCGCCATCGAACAGCGCGAAACGCTGGAGAAAGAAAAAAAGGCCATCCAGGAGGAACTGGACGGCACCACCGCGCGCGAGGGCAAAATCCGGCGGCTGTTTCGCTACGAAGAACATCAGAAAGCGAAACAGCAGGAAAAGCGGCTGCGGGAGGAATTCAAGGCCATTGACGAAACCGTCAAGGTGGCCAAGGCCCGGATTGACAAATTGACCGGGAGCCAGAAATCAGCCGAGAAAGCCGAGGCGGCGGCCCAGTCTGCCATCCTTAAGCGGGAAGAGGAGTTCAACAAAATCATGGGTGAATTCGGCCAGTGCAATTTCCCGGAATACTCTGCCAAGGCCCGCACCCCGGATGAGGAAATTCCCAACGATTTTGGCGCAGTCATCGCCCTGTTTCTTCGCCAGCAAAATCAGGAAACCCGCCTCACCGACGAGGTGCATAATCATCTGGGCGAGATCGAACGCTGGTTCGGTGAGGAATTTCATGGTACCGACGAGGTGGAAACCGTCCGCCTGCTGCGCGAAGAACTGGAAGCCATCACCGAAAAGGAGGCGGCGCTCGTACGGGATTGGAATGCCCACATTCATGCCTTGCGCGCCACGTTTGACCAGATTTTGAAGCGGCTGGGCGATGTCACCAGTGCGCGCGATGAACTGAATCGTCACTTCGCCAGGGTTCAAGTCTCTGACCTGAAAGCCGTCAAGATGGAGGTTCTGGAACAAAGCGACCTCATGAGTTGGATTCGCCGGCTTGCCGCGTATGAGCCCGGCGGATTGTTTGAGCACGATCCGCAGCGCGAATCGGCGCTCATCAATTTTCGCAAGAAACTGGAGGTCAGCTCGCAGGTGCGCTACGCCGATCTGTTCACACTCGGCTTCACTGTAGTCGGCGCGGATGACCGGGCGCACACCTACCATGATTTCCGGCAGATTGAATCCCACGGCACGACCGTCACCATCAAGGTCCTGTTCAATCTGCTGCTCCTGAAAAGTCAGTTGAAACGTGACGACTGCCAGGTGCCGTTCTTCCTCGACGAAATCCAGATACTCGACCCGGCCAACCGCCACGCCATCTTGGACACGGCGCGCAAACTCGGCTTTATCGCCATCACCGCCGCGCCGGAAGCCGTCAGCGAGGTGGATGCCCTCTATTTCCTGCAGCCGCGCAAAGGTATGATTGTCCTCCGGCAAAAACATCGCGTCGGCATCAAACACCGCTCCGTGACCGCATGAAAGGGTCTGAAAACAAATTGATTCAGCTCACGCGCCTGCTGGAAACTGGCTCGCTCGCTCGCTCCGCGTGCAGCCGGGAGTTCCTCACCACCCTCGCGCCTTTGTTGGATTCCGGCATTGTGACCGAAGACAAGTCTGGGGCCGGCCGGCGTCTGGTCGTGCGCAATACCGAAGCCTTTCACGATTTCATCCAGCATC
>CAYPSF010000062.1:0-23699 GCA_964413165.1 uncultured Bifidobacteriaceae bacterium | reverse complement strand
GCTGGTCTTCCGCCACCAGGATTTTCACCCGCTTGCGGGCTTCATCAATTTCAAAATTCTTGAGCTTCGCGGGTGACAATGCGTTGGTGACGTACGTCCGGACATCCGGCGACCACGGAATGACATCCACTTTCTCGTTGTTCAGCTCGCGGACGATGTTTTTGACCCGCTGTCCGCGCATGCCGACGCACGCGCCCACGGGGTCCACCTTGCTGTCGCGGGAATAAACGGCCATCTTCGTGCGGAAACCCGGTTCGCGCGCCACGCCCTTGATCTCAATCGTGCCGTCGTTGATTTCCGAAACCTCGAGCTGGAACAATTTGACGACAAACCGCGGGTCAGCGCGGGACAAAATGATTTCGGGCCCATGCGGGCCCTGTTCCACCGCCTTGACGTAACAACGGATGCGTTCACCCACCTGGTATTCCTCGGTCGGCACACGCTCACGATTCGGCAGCAACGCCTCGTATTTGCCCAGGTCCAAAATCACGTCCGAACGCTCGAACCGCCGCACCGTGCCGCTGACGATGTCGCCCACGCGGTCTTTGAATTCGGTGAAAATCAGCGCCTTTTCCGCCTGCCGGATTTTCTGCATGAGCGCCTGCTTGGCATATTGCGACGCGATACGACCAAAGCCGGTCGGCGTCACTTCCTTCTCAATTTCATCGCCGATCTGCGCGTCCGGCTTGATGCGGCGCGCGTCAAACACGGAAATCTGGTCGTGCTTGGAAATGACCTTGTCGGAGACGATGAGTTTGGCAAAGGCCTTGATGTCGCCATTTTTCTGGTCGATTTCGACGCGCAATTCACGCGCCGCGCCAACCGCCTTCTTGGCGGCGGACAGCAAGGCTTCCTGGACAGCACCGACGAGGACATCACGGTTGATGCCCTTTTCGCGCTCCCAGAATTCCAAAACTGCCAAAAAATCAGCGTTCATATGCTCCATGCTGCGTCTGCATCCAGCGAACAAAAAAGTCGGCAGATATGCATCTTCCGACTTTCGCGCGCTGGATGACCCAGCAAACTTTACCGTTCTTGAGGTATAGCTTAAGAAGGAAACCAGAACCCGTCAAGCGCAAACAAACCCTTGCCAATACAGGCGAAACCTTCGGTCCCGACAATGGAAAATGCGGGCGAACCGCCCGCACCGGGGCCTAACCCACTCCCATACCCAGCAGGAATTCGATATTGGTCTTGGTCTTCTTCAGCTTGCCCAGCAGCAGTTCCATCGCCTCCACCGGCGGCACGCCGGTGAGCGCGCGGCGCAACAGGACGATCCGGCTCAGTTCGTCCGGATGGTAGAGCAACTCCTCCTTGCGCGTGCCGGACATCTCTATGTTGATCGAGGGAAAAATGCGGCGGTCCACCAGCCCGCGGTCCAGGTGTACCTCCATGTTGCCGGTGCCCTTGAATTCTTCGAAGATGACCTCGTCCATGCGGCTGCCGGTGTCCACCAGCGCGGTCGCCATGATGGTGAGCGAGCCGCCTTCCTCGATGTTGCGCGCCGCGCCGAAAAACCTTTTTGGCTTGTGCAATGCGTTCGCGTCCACGCCGCCGGACAAAATCTTGCCGGAATGCGGCTGGATGGTGTTGTAGGCCCGGGCCAGGCGCGTGATGGAATCGAGCAGGATCACCACATCGCGTTTGTGTTCGATCATGCGGCGGGCCTTTTCAATGACCATTTCAGCCACCTGCACATGGCGTTCCGGCGGCTCGTCGAACGTGGAGCTGATGACCTCCGCGCCTTTGCAGGTGCGTTCCATGTCCGTGACTTCCTCCGGCCGCTCGTCAATCAGCAGGATGAACAAGTAGGTTTCCGGATTGTTTTTCAGGATCGCGTTGGCGATTTTCTGCATGAGCACGGTTTTACCCGTGCGCGGCGGGGCGACGATGAGGCCGCGCGTGCCCTTGCCGATCGGGCAGACGAGGTCCAGCACCCGGGTGTTCAGCTCTTCGGCGGCGGTTTCCAGAATAAACCGCTTGTTCGGGAACAACGGCGTGAGATTGTCGAAATGCGTTTTTTCCTTCGCCTTGTCCGGGTCCTCGCCGTCCACACCTTCCACCTTGAGCAGGGCGAAGAACTTTTCCTTCTCCTTCGGCGGCCGGATCTGGCCGGCGATAAGGTTGCCGGTCTGCAGATCGAACCGGCGGATTTGCGAGGGCGAGACGTAAATGTCCTCCGGACAGGGCAGATAATTGAAGCTCTGCGAGCGCAAAAAGCCGAAACCTTCCGGCAGGACTTCGAGCACGCCTTCGGAAAACAGCACTCCCGCGCGCTCGGCATTTTTCTGGAGGATGTGGAAAATCACCTCGTGCTTGCGCATGGTGCCGAAATTTTCGACGCCAAGTTCCCGGGCCATCTGGTTCAACTCGCTCATCTGCATGGCCTGCAATTTGGCGATGTTGAGGGAGGCGACGATCTTGTCGCGCTGCGTGCCGCGGCGTTCTTCCAACCGGGCTTCCTCCCCTTTCGGTTCCTCGGCCAGTTCGACCGGGGTGGACGGCGGCCGGAGGGCGGCGGAGCCGGAGGGTTCGGGCGCAACGGTGGTTTCGACCGCGCCGTTGGTCGATGATTCCGGCGATTCAACAGCGGTTTCCGCCACCGGTTTCGATTTGGGCTTTTTCGTTGAGACTCTTGGCATAGATTAAAATGGATTGGCTGGATTTCGGTTCCCGGATTGGCACGTCCTTCATGCATTGGACGGCCGGCAACCGGAAAAGTTCAAAATGGATTCGTCTACCGAGCGTTTAAGGCAATGGCCGCCTCAATACGGCAAGGGAAATTTCGCAGTCAACTCACGGACAGGTTGGCGCACTTTGACCGCTGTGTCAAATCCGTTTTTTTCTGGTGCGATTTTCCTCCCGGCGGGTGCTATAAGGTGAACATGACGCCCGATTGCGAATTACTCCGCCGCTACGTCGAGACCAAATCCGAAACGGCCTTTGCCGAACTGGTGCAACGGCACGTCAACCTCGTCCATTCCGCGGCACTGAGGCAGGTCAATGGCGACACGCATCTGGCCCAGGACGTGGCTCAGACGGTCTTTACCGATCTCGCCCGCAAGGCCGCAGCGCTCTCCCGGCGCACCACGCTGACCGGCTGGCTTTACACCAGCGCGCACTTTGCCGCCAGCAAAGCCGCGCGCGGGGAAAGCCGGCGGCGCGACCATGAGGAAAAATTTATGCGCGAACCCATCCCTGAAACCGCGCCCGAACCCGATTGGGACAAACTTCGCCCCGGGTTGGACCGGGCCATGCACGAGCTCAAGGAATCCGACCGGGAAGCCATCCTGCTGCGCTATTTTGAAAACCGGCCGTTTGCCGAAATCGGCCGGCAGCTGGACCTCAATGAAAATGCCGCGCGGATGCGGGTGGAACGTGCTTTGGAAAAGCTCCGGGCGGTTTTTCTTCGTCGAGGCGTCGCGCCCGCCGCGACGCTGGCCTCCGTGATTTCGGCCAACGCCGTCCAACTTGCGCCCGCCAGCCTGGCGGCAACGCTGACGAAAACTTCGCTGGCCGGCGCGGGAACCGGGGCGTTCGCCCTTTGGAATTTTATGACCCTCACCAAACTCAAATTCGGCCTCGGCGTGCTGGCGGTTGCCGGCGCGACCACCGCCCTGGTGGTCCAACATCAAGCACAGGAAAAACTGCGCGCGGAAAACGAAACGTTGACGCGACAAATTGCGCAACTGAAAACCGACAATGAAGACCTTGCCAGTCGCCTGGCGGCGGCCGGCAATGCCAAACCGCTGTCGGACGAACGACTCAACGAACTGCTGAAATTGCGCGGAGAAGTGGGCGTGCTGCGGCAGCGGACAAACGAACTTGGAATGTTACGCGCCGCGCCGTCTCCCGGAACCTCAAGCCAACAGCCGCCGGAAGTTGATTTACATGCGGAACAGGAAAAGGCCGCTCTGTTCGTGATGAACAACGCCAAACAATCGGTGATGGGAATGCTCATGTTTGCGAACGACAACGGGGATCAGTTTCCCACGAATTTTGATCAGGCAATGCCCTATCTGGGCGGCGACCCGAATTTGGTTCGCAGCAATTTGAGCAGACTCGAAATTGTTTATCATGGATCGTGGAAAAACATGACCAACCCCGCGTCCGCCATCGTTGTCCGGGAAAACCGGCCCTGGTTGTATAACGGGGAATGGGTCAAGGTCTATGGTTTTGCGGACGGCCATTGCGAACTGCACGCCGAACCCAATGGCGAGTTTGGCGCCTGGGAGCAGCAACACTGGGCTGCTCCGCCACCCGGTCAATAAGGCAGCGGAAACTTTGCCGTCAGCGAACGATTCTGAGCCCCTGCCGGCGAGGTAACGGCGGAACGTCAGGAACATTTTTCTGTCCGCTTTCGGGATTCAGCGGCTGTATGATGGGTAAAGAACGATGTTGGACGACCATCAACTCCTGCGCCGGTACGCCACCGAAGAGTCGGAAGCCGCTTTCAGCGAACTGGTTGCGCGCCATATAAACCTGGTTTATTCCACCGCGCTGCGGCGAACGAACGGGGACGCGCATTTGGCGCAGGACGTGGCGCAATTGGTTTTCACCGACCTGGCACGCAAGGCCCGTTCTCTGCCGGAAAATACCGTTTTAGCCGGCTGGCTCCATCGCGCCACCCGTTATGCCGCCGCGCAATCGCTCCGAACCGAACGACGCCGTCAGAGGCGCGAACAGGAGGCTGTCGCGATGAATGCACTCGAACCTGAAGCAAACCTCGATTGGAACCAAATACGGCCCCTGCTCGATGAAGCCCTCGACCAACTCAATTCCATCGACCGCGACGTCGTGCTCCTCCGCTTTTTCGAACAACGCAGCCTGATGGAAGTCGGCCGGGCAATTGATGCAAATGAGGACGCCGCCCGAAAACGTGTTCACCGGGCGTTGGACAAGCTCCGCATCGCCCTGGCCAAACGCGGCATCACCGCCACCGCCACGCTGGCCCCGATGATCTCGGCTCACGCAGTGCAAGCCGCGCCTGCCGGTCTGGCGGCGACGTTGACGACCGCTTCGCTGGCAGGTGCGGGGACCGGAACATTCACCCTTTTGAAATTTATGACCATGACCAAACTCAAACTCGGCATCAGCGCGCTCGTTGTTGCCGGTGCCTCCACCGTACTGGTAGTTCAACACCAGGCTCAAATCAAACTGCGCGAGGAAAATCAATCCTTGCGTCAACAAATCAACCAGCTGAAAACCGATAACGAAAATCTTTCAAGTCGCGCGGTGACGACAGGCAAATCGCTGCCCGACGAACAATTCAATGAATTGTTGCGGCTGCGTGGCGAAGTAGGAGTGCTGCGCCGCCAAACAAACAAACTCGAGCGCTCGTTGGCCGCGACGCGAACCGTTCAGCCCCAAAGCCCAACCCAGGCAACGCAACAAGAACAATCGCCGGCCTTACCCGAAGATTATCCAAAGACGGCCGACGGCGCGACCAAGGGCATTTTCGAGGCATGGGGACGGGGTGATTGGGACGCGTTTTTTGCCAACTTCGACGTGGATGGAGGACGCGAAATGTGGGACAAAGCCATCACTGACGAAATGAAAAGTAATCTGCTCGGCATGCAAGTCGTGAGCATTGGCCAGCCAACTAACAGCTTCGGTCCGAATATGTGGTTTGTGCCTTATACCATCCGATTCAAGGATGGCAGTGAAAAGACAATGCGGCTGCATGTGGCCCAGGATCCGAAAACCCGGCGCTGGATTTTAAAAGGCGGGTTTTAAGTGCGTCAGCAGCCACATTTCAATACGGCAGCGGAAATTTTGCCGTCAATTCGCGGACGCGACCCCGCACTTTGTGCGCGGCGTCCACATTTTTGATGTCCAACAGCACTTCGGAAATCATGTCCGCAATGGCCGCCATCTCCGCTTCCTTCATCCCCCGCGTGGTCACTGCCGGCGTGCCCAGCCGGATGCCGCTGGCCTGGAATGGCGAGCGGGTCTCGAACGGGATCGTGTTTTTGTTCACGGTGATGCCAGCCTCGTCCAGCGCGATCTGGCAGTCCTTGCCAGTCACGTCCTTCGCCCCCACGTCCACCAGCATCAGATGGTTGTCCGTGCCGCCGCTGACGAGGCGATAGCCGTTGCGTTTCATGCCTTCGGCCAGCGCCTTCGCGTTTTTCACGATTTGTTCCTGGTATGCCTTGAAGGTCGGCTGCAGCGCCTCCTGGAAACAGACTGCTTTCGCGGCGATCACGTGTTCCAGCGGCCCGCCCTGGATGCCGGGGAAAACGGTGGAATCGATTTCCTTGGCGTTCTTCTCCCGGCACAAAATCAACCCGCCGCGCGGCCCGCGCAGGGTCTTGTGCGTCGTGGTGGTCACGAAATCCGCGTGGTCCATCGGGCTGGGATGGATGCCCGCCGCGACGAGTCCGGCAATGTGCGCGATGTCGGCCAGCAGATACGCGCCGACTTCCCGGGCGATTTCGCCCATGCGCTTGAAATCGATGCTGCGGGGATACGCGCTGGCGCCGACGGTGATCATCTTCGGTTTGTGTTCGCGCGCCATTTTGGCGAGCTGGTCATAATCAATCCGCTCGTCGTCCTGGCGCACGCCGTAGTGGACGATTTCGAAGAATTTGCCTGAGAAATTGGCCTTGTTACCGTGCGTCAGATGCCCGCCATGGCTCAAATCCATCGTCAGCATCCTGTCCCCGGGTTTGAGCACGGCAAAATAGACGGCCATGTTGGCCTGGCTGCCGGAATGGGGCTGGACGTTGGCGTGTTCCGCACCGAAGAGCTTTTTCGCGCGGTCAATCGCCAGTTGCTCGACGGTGTCCACGTTTTCACAACCTCCATACCAGCGTTTCTTCGGCAGGCCTTCGGCGTATTTGTTCGTGAGCACGGAGCCCTGCGCTTCCATCACCGCCGGGCTGACAAAATTTTCGCTGGCGATCAACTCGATGTTTTCCTGCTGGCGCACGCGCTCGTGTTCGATGGCTTCGGCCACGTCGGGATCCACGTTCCGCAGGCGGAGCTGTGGCACGGCGAAACGGACATCCATTTTATTGACCCGGCGTTCGTGGCGTCCGCCTTCAAACCGGGCGCCGATGAAGGCGTCGAGAATCTTCCGGCCCAGTTCCGGCGGGGTGTTTTTGCCGCTGAGGCACAGGACATTTGCGTCATTGTGTTGCCGCGCCGATGCCGCGGCCGCTTCATCGGCCACGAGCGCGGCGCGCACGCCCGGCACTTTGTTGGCGGTCATGCTCACCCCGACGCCGCTGGTGCAGACGAGCAGGCCGAGTTCGGCCTTTCCCGCCGCCACGGCCAGGGCGGCCGGCCGGGCAAAATCCGGGTAATCGTCGGCCGGATCCTTCGTTTTGGCGCCGAAGTCGGTGACGCTCAGCCCGCGCTGCTGCAGGTGTTGCTTCAACGCTTCCTTCAGTTCGTAACCGCCGTGGTCCGCGCCGAGCGCGAAGCGGGTGACCCCCACGGGTTTGGCCGCCAGCGAAGCTGACAGAATTTCGTGTTGTTCCATAAATTTCAGCAAGGTTGCGATGCCCTGTTCGATCTGGTCGCGGCAACTCTCATATACTTCGTAGGAGCCGCCGATCGGGTCGCTGATGTCCTTTTCAAATTCCTCGAGCGTGTCGTCAAATTCGCGCAGCAGAAAGGTCTTCTCGGCCACCGGCGGGTACAGGAGCGCAATCGCGTCCACGTGGCTGTGCGTCATGCCGAAAATATAATCCGCCTGCCGCACCAGCTCCGTCGTGAGCATCCGGCTGCGCTGGCTGGAAATGTCCACGCCGAGCTCCCGCATCGCCGTCACCGAATGCGCCGTCGGCGGCTGGCCGTCCATCGCGCCCAGCCCCGCCGAAAACACGCGAAATTCCCCGCGTCCGGCCGCCGCCCGCCGGAACAGCGCCTCGGCCATCGGGCTGCGACAGACATTGCCGGTGCAAACGAACAAGATGGTTTTCATGCCGCGCAAGGGTTCAAGGTGAATTCTGAACCGCCAATCGTCAACCCGAAATCAGGGACGCGCTTCACGCATGGCCGCGAGACCTTTGACCAAATCCACCGCCCGGGCCAGGACGGGATCGCGCAGCACCGGCCTGAGCGGCCCGGCACCGCCTGGTGACGGTGAATCGTCATCGCTGTCGCTGTCATCGTTGCTCCCACGGCCCCGGACCGGTTTCAACGCCGGGGGCGGACTGATGAGTCTCCCGTCTTTTTGCCTCTGCCGCACCAGATCCGCCTCGCTGGTGTGGTCCACAAACGGCAGGAAAACATTCGTTGTCAGCCGGACAGTATTGGTACCCGACGCCGGCGGGCCGTAAGGATTTTCCCAGAAAACGCGCTCGTCGTCGGCCTTTACGGGCACAGCAATGTCCGGCTGCAAACCACCGGCCGGGATGACTTTGCCGTCCACTTTCACCGGCGTGGCCGCGATGAGCAGCCGTTCGCCGTCTTTCAGGACAAATTCCTTGAAGGTCATTGCCGCGCCGGCCGTGGGACTCCCGAGGCTCAACACCGCGCCGGTTGTCCGCAACGCCACCACCAGCGCTTCCGCCGCGCCGCGCGTCCCGCCGTTCACCAGAACGACCAGCGGTCCGGCGAAAGGCCGGGCGTTCTTTTTGCCGGCCAGTAATTTTGCCGCCGCCTGCGCCGCCCCGTAATCCTCGCCGCTCGCATAACGCAAATCCAAAACCACGCCGGCCACCGCGTTCGTCACCGTCAAGGCCTGCCCGGCTGCGCCCAGTTCATTGACGAGGTTCCCGGTAACCCGGTTGACGCGCAAATAGGCGACGTTGTTTTCGATGATGGCGCATTTGCCCAGGGCCGAGGCGGCGGGCGCCCCCGCCATCCCGTCCATCGTGCCGCCGACGAGCACCACCTTGCCGGGAAACTGTGACACCAGGCCCGCGACCGCCGCGCGATTCAGGGCGCCGTCCGTCGTGCCCGGAAGGTTGGTCCGGAGCAATTCATAGACTTCCTTGAAATCCGGGGCCGGGTTGGTCGGGTCCGCCCGCAAGGAACCGGGCGCGGCCAGCCAACCGGTCAAAGCCAGGGTGAAAAAACTCAACAAGCGTCGGGTCATGCTGCGCCCAAAATGCGCGACCAGCGGGGGAAAGTAAAGGTGCGAGACAGTCACGATTTACGATCTGCAATATGCGCATCCACCGTCTTATCGCTTTTTGGCGCGCAAATATATTCCGTCAACCGCAATTCTTTTCTGTCGGATTTCCGGCTTGGGTGTCGATATACTGTCAAACGATGACGAATGATTTGGATTTGCTGGGGCAATTCACCCGCGACCATTCACAGGACGCCTTCGCGGCACTGGTCGGCCGCCATGTGAACCTGGTTTATTCAGTGGCATTGCGCCAGGTCCGTTCGCCGCAACTGGCCGAGGAAGTCGCCCAATCCGTCTTCATCGACCTGGCCCGCAACGCCGGCAAATTGAATAACCCCACCGGCGGCACGCCGATTTTGACCGCGTGGCTTTATCAGGTGACTCGCCGCGCGGCGATTGACGTCGTGCGCCGCGAATCCCGTCGCCAGTTGCGCGAGCAAATTGCCGTGGAGATGAACACCATGAATGCGACCGCTTCCGACTGGATGGGAATCGAGCCCCTGCTCGACGACGCGATGGCAGCGCTTGAAGAAACCGATCGCGGCGCCGTCCTGCTCCGTTATTTTGAGAACAAGAGTTTGCGTGAAGTAGGCGAAGCGTTGGGCACGTCCGACGACACCGCGCAAAAGCGCGTGAGCCGCGCCGTCGAACGCCTGCGCGAATTTTTCACCAAACGCGGCGTCACCGTCGGCGCCAGCGGGCTCGTTATCGTCATCTCCGCCAATGCCGTTCAAGCCGCCCCAGTCGGTCTGGCCATTACCATTTCGACCGCCGCCGCGTTGACAGGAACTGCCGTTTCAACTTCCACCGTAATTGCCACCACCAAAACCGTTGCCATGACCACCCTGCAAAAAGCTCTCATCACCACCGCCGTGGCCGTTCTTGCCGGAACAGGAATCTACGAAGCGCGCCAGGCGTCAACCTTACGCGGACAAAACCAATTGCTCCAGCAACAGCAAGCGCCGTTGATGGAACAAATCCGGCGATTGCAGCAGGAACGGGATGACGCGACGAACCAGCAAGCCTTGCTGGCCGCCGAAACCGCAAAAATTAAAAGCCATAATCTGGAATTGCTCAAGCTGCGTGACGAGGTCCGCTTGCTTCGCGAACAATTAAGCCAAACGAAGGCCAACCCGGAACAAACCACACCGCATATCAAATTCGATCTCCCCTATTCCCAAAGGGACGAATGGTCCGAGAAAGGAACCAGCAAACCTCTGGACACACTGTTTACCATGCTCGCGGCAATCAAGCGGAAAGATGAAAACAGGCTCAACCAGATTGTCTATCGAATGAACGCATCCTATACACTTGAACAGCTTACCCTTCCAAAAATCAGTTGGGATACAGCTTCAGCCGTTCAAATTGTCAGCTGTGGTGAGTTTGTTTTGCTGACGGAGAACGGACCACACGACATGGCCCAAATCGAAGCCATTCTTGAAGAGCCACAGACTATTGATAATGGGGAAATGACTACCAATCAAACTGTGGAACGCTGGTCTCTCATAAAAACGAATAACCAATGGCTTATTACCGGATTGCACTGACACAGAAGCAGAACGGCTTTTTTACCCTGACTGGTCAAACCCGGACCTCATTCGCCGGGCGATTGCGCAGTTCCACGCGCCGGGTCTTGCCGCTGAGGGTCTGGGGCAGCTCCTTCACGAATTCGATTTCCCGCGGATATTTGTAGGGCGCGGCGGTCTGTTTGCAATGCTGCTGGAGCGCCTGCTTCAAATCCTCGCCGGCGACGGCTCCCGGACGCGGGATGACAAATGCCTTCACAATCTGTCCGCGCAGTTCGTCCGGTTTGCCAATGACGGCCGCGTCCAGCACGGCCGGATGTTCGAGCAGCACGCTTTCGACCTCGAACGGCCCGATGCGGTAGCCCGAGCTCTTGATCACGTCGTCCCGACGGCCGATAAAATAAAAATAGCCATCTGCATCCCGTACCGCGCGATCGCCCGTGAGATACCAATCACCACGGAACTGGTGCGCCATCTCCCCCGGGTTCAGCCAGTATTCGCGGAACAATCCCGCCGGCCGGTGGGGCTTTACCCGCACGGCAATTTCACCTTCCTGCCCGGCCGGCACCTCGATTAAATCATCGTCCAGCAGCGCCACGGTGAAACCGGGCGTGGGTCTACCCATCGAACCTGGCCGCACTTCGTGGTCGAGGGAACGGAAGTTGCCGATCAGCACCACGGTTTCCGTCTGGCCATAGGCCTCATGGAGGACCAACCCGGTGGTGGCCTGCCAGAGTTTGAGCACCTCGGGATTCAGCGGTTCGCCCGCGGTGACGCAATGGCGCAGATGCCGAAATTTCCAGCGGGAAAGGTCCTGCCGCACAATCAGCCGCAACACCGTCGGCGGCACGCACCAGGTGTTGATGGGAAAATGAGCCAGGGTGTCCAGGGTCTGAACGGCATCAAATTTGCCCCGGACATCCAGCGCGAACACGCAGGCGCCCATGTGCCACGGGCCGTAGAAACTGGACCACGCGGCCTTGCCCCAGCCCAGGTCGGAAATGTTCCAATGCACTTCGCCGGGCCGGCAATCGAGCCATAACCCGCCGGTGAGCCGGTGGCCGAGGCCGTAGCTGGCCTGCGTGTGCAGCACCATTTTTGGTTCGCCGGTCGTGGCACTGGTAAAATAAATGATGCCCGGGTCATCGCTGCGGGTGGGCTCGGTGTCAAACGCCATGTCCGCCACCCGTAACCGGGAATCAAAATCGATCCAGCCCGATGGGGTTTCTCCCACCGCCAAACGCACGCCCGCAAATCCATCCAGCTTGGCAATGCCTTCCGCACTGGCAATCACCGCGCTGATGCGCGCGGACTGAATCCGGTAGGCCACATCGCGCGGCGTCAGCAACAGCGTGCCTGGCACCGGCACGGCGCCCAGCCGGATAAGGCCGAGCATGGCGATCCACCATTGCGACACACGGGGCAGCATGATGAGCACCCGGTCGCCGCGCTGCACGCCGGCGGAGCGGAAGACATTGGCCGCCCGGACACTCAACCCGGAGAGTTGTTGAAACGTGAATTTTTGTTCCACACCGGTTGCCGCACTCACACACCACAACCCCAAGGCATCCGGCTGCACCTTCGCCCAACGATCCACTACATCGGTGGCAAAATTGAAGAACTCAGGCACTTTCAAGTCCCAGGAGGAAGCCGGAACAGCTTTAGCACGAGCGGCCGTGAGGTGGGTACGCATTTAAAGATACTAATATCTCGATGCTGGTGCGCGCCGTCAAACTGCAATTTTTGCGGCGTCAGGTTCAAATTTGAAAATCCTTGTCGGATTTGCACCGGAGCGGTTGTTTAATGGGTGAGATGCAGGAAAAACCCGACATCCAACTGCTTGGCGACTACGCCAAAAACGGCCAGGAATCCGCCTTTCGCGAAATTGTCACCCGCTACACCGACCTGGTTTATTCCGCCGCGGTGCGCCAGGTCGAATCCTCCGCTGTTGCCGGCGACATCGCGCAGAGTGTATTCACCGACCTCGCTCACAAGGCCGGCGCGCTTGCACCGGGTTGCGCCGCCGCGTCGTCACCAAGCCTCGCCGGGTGGTTGCACCGCGCCACACGTTATGCGGCCCTGAATCACCTGCGCGACACCCGACGTCGCCTCACCAACGAAAGGCAGGCCATGGAACAACTGCTGGTCAATTCCGAATCGCCGGCGAACTGGGAACAAATCCGTCCCGCGCTCGACGAAGCCATCGACAGCCTCGGCGATGAAGATCGTGAAGCCGTGTTGCTTCGTTATTTCAAAAACCAGGATTACCGCGCCGTTGGTCAAGCCCTGGGCATCAGCGATGACGCCGCGCAAAAGCGTGTCAGCCGCGCCGTGGAACGGTTGCGCGAAGTCTTTGCCAAACGCGGCGTTGCCGCCGGCGCCACCGGGCTCGCTATCGCCATTGCTGCCAACGCCGTGCAGGCGGCGCCGACGGGCCTGGCTGCCACCCTTTCTGCCGCTGCGCTGGCCGGAACCACTGTTTCCACTTCCGCCGTGATTGCCACAACCAAAGTCATTGCCATGACCACACTCCAAAAAACTCTCGTCACCGCCACCGTTGCTGTTCTCGCTGGTGCAGGAATCTACGAATCGTACCAAGCTTCCCGACTGCGCGAACAAAACCAAACGCTTCAGCAACAGCAAGCGCCGCTGACTGAGCAAATCCAGCAGTTGCAAGAGGAGCGCAATGATGCGACGAACCGGCTGGCCGGATTGTCCGGGGAAAATTCGCTTTTAAGATCGAACCTGACCGAACTTGTGAAACTGCGCGGGGACGTTCAAAAACTCCGGCAACAAACCAACGACCTCAGCCGGCTGAAACAGGAGAATCGCGATCTCCGGTCACAGGTTGCGACCACATCGGATCCGACCAATCAGATATCATCTGACGACCAGCTTACCCTGCTGAAGACCCACGCCAATGACGCGATGACTACCCTGCTCGCCGCGGTCAAGGATTTCGCAACCAACAATAATGGCCAATATCCGACCGGTTATGAACAGTTGATGGCGGCGGGCAAACTGAAATCCACCAATTTTTTGGACCACGTGGGATTGAGTGATTTTGAATTTGTACAAGACGGATCGGTTGACCCGCAAGGCAACAAAATCGTTCTCAGTCTCCGGGTCTCCCTTCACGAGTCGGGAACGCCAGCCACCCGTATTCTAGGTGCCATCTCGCCCGATGGGGTTCTGCATACCGAAATATTCAACGAGTCCGAGTAATGCCACCACACCCGACCGCCTTGCCCTGAAAACCGTTACCTCAGCGCCTTGGCGGCAATGTCATGACGGAAATGCGCGCCGTCGAAACGAATCTTCTCCACTGCGGCGTAAGCGGCGGTTTTGGCAGCCTGAAGATCCTTGCCCAGTGCCGTCACCCCCAGGACGCGGCCGCCGTTGGTTAAAATTTGTCCATCCTTCGATGCCGTTCCGGCATGGAAAACTTTTGTGTGCGGGAGCGCATTGGCAGAGTCGAGGCCGGAGATAACCTTGCCTTTCGCGTAGTTGCCCGGATAACCGCCACTGGCCATCACCACGCACACGCTCGCGAGCGGGCTCCATTTCAGCGTGATGCCGCCCAGCGTCCCGCTCACGCTCGCGGCGAGCACCTCCAGCAGGTCGTTTTCCATCCGCGTCAGGTAAACCTGCGTCTCCGGGTCCCCGAAGCGGGCATTGAACTCCAACACCTTCGGGCCGTCCTTGGTCAGCATCACTCCCGGATAAAGGATACCACAATAATGGATCCGCTCCTGGAGGCATCCTTGCAACCACGGGGTCAGGATTTTTTTGCCGACATCCGCCAGGGCAGGTTCGCTCAAAAATGGCGTGGGCGAATAGGTCCCCATGCCACCGGTATTCAACCCGGCGTCACCGTCGAGCGCCCGTTTGTGATCCTGGGCGGTGGGAAAAAGTTTTGCGGTTTTGCCGTCGCAAATGGCGTGCAATGAAATTTCGATCCCTTCCAAAAGCTCCTGGATCACAATTTTTGAACCCGCAATCCCAAAAGATTTGCCGACCAGAATTTCGTCAATGGCCCGATTGGCCTCCGCCTCGCTCGTGCAAATCAGGACCCCTTTGCCCAGCGCCAGGCCATCGGCTTTTACCGCACAACGACCAGCCAACGAACCGGCAAAGGCGCGCGCCGCCGGCACCTCGCTGGCGGTGAACACCCCCGAACGGGCCGTCGGCACACCGTATTTGTCCATGAAATCCTGCGAGAAGGCCTTGGACGACTCAAACTGGGCCGCGTTCTGGTTCGGCCCCCAGATCCGCCGGCCGTCTTTCTGGAACAAATCCACTATACCCAGCGCCAGCGGGTTGTCCGGGCCGACAACGGTGAGGTCGACCTTCTTTTCCTGCACGAACGCGAGCAGCTTCGGCAAATCCTCGGCCCCGAGGTTCACGCACTCGACCGGCGCGGAACTTTTTGCGAGCCGCTCCTGGGCGATGCCGGCGTTGCCCGGCGCGCACCACATTTGCGTGACGTGCGGCGACTGCGCCAGTTTCCAAACCAGCGCGTGTTCGCGTCCGCCCGAACCGATGACAAGGATTCTCATGAGATGGCGGCCGGCAGCTTACGCGCCCGGAGATGTCGAAGCAATGCGCTGGGCAGGCGGTTGGGTACTCTTTGGTGGGGTGAGGCTACTGATCCCGCAATGCGGGACGAGGACGCTCGCCCCACCGAAAGTTGCAAAACGCACCACTACCAGCGGCTGGACCGCGGGAAAATCAAACCCGGGAGCCGGAATTTTGACCGGTCAAGCCGGTCATCAAGGTGTTTGCAGCAGGTAAAATTGCCACGGCCAGCCCGTAATAACCGGGTTCGTGACTGAAAAGTTGCCACTGGCGTCAAATTGATTCGTCCGGATGCGGGGCCACTGCGACAGCGGCAGCGTCATATTGGTCGAAGCCAGCACGTAGTAATCCCAGCCCGGAGTTCCGCCGCCGCCCGAGAAGGTGAACTGGTTGCCGCCGGACAGGGCGGCGTTGGCGACTGCCGGCGGCGTGGTTTTCACCACCCACAACCGGCCGTTCACGGCGAGCTGGTTGGTGCTCCAGGCCAATCCGTCGTTGAGGTCCGGCAGAATCAAATTGGTGAACGCGCCGTTGTAACCGGCCGCATTGAACAACCGGAAGTTGTCGCCGGCCTGGAGGAAATCCGGGCTGAGGTTCGCGACACTCAACGTGCCCCCGTAAGTCACGGTGCCCAGCACCCGGACGACATCGTTGGTCAACGGCACCCGGGTCAACTCAAAAAAGGCCGTGCTGCTCCCGGACAGGACGAGGTTGTTGTTGAACGTGAGCGTGCCGATGGAATTCCCGGGCGAGAGCGTGCCGTTGACCGTCGTGTTTCCGCCGATGATTCCCGAACCGCCCAGCGTCCCGCCGGCAGCAACGGTAAACTGGCTGGTGGAGCCGGACTGGTTGCCGTTGATGAGCAAGGTCCCGCCATTGACGAGGGTGGTGCCGGTGTAGGTGTTGGAGGCGGTGAGCGTCCATTTACCGGCGCCTTCCTTGATGAGCGACGTGGTACCCTGGATCAGCACCGCGTTGGTGGCGTCGGTGTTGAGACCGCCGACACGCCAGGTCACGGAATTCTGCGTACCGGCACTGGTGCCGCCGCCGGCGGCGATGGTTGAGCCGCTGCCGGATCCGGAAAATTCGCCGATGGGAATGACCGAACCGGCCGACGCCCGCGAATACATCAATACATTGTTGCCCAGGTTCAGCCGCGCGTTCGGGAATCCGAGGGCGTTGACGACCCGGAAATCGTTCGTCACGGAACCGTTGCTGACGACATTGATTTTGCCGGTGAAACCGGTCCAGTTGCCGGAGACGTCGTCGCGGACAAAATTAACGACGAGGTTGAGCGTGCCGCTGCCGGAAAGCGTGCCATTGAGTCCGGGCGTAAGGAACCGTGACGGGATGTGGATGGTACCAGTCTGGTTGGCGGGGACGATGAGCGCGTTGGTATTGCCGAGGTAATCGGGCGTGGTGCTGCCGCTGAAGCCGGTAAATTCCAGGGTGCCGCCGTAGAAAGTGACCGGGCCGGAGCCCAGCCCGACCAGGTTCATCGCGGTGTTGCCAAGGATGGCCGTGCCGTTGCTCAAAATGGTGCCGCCGCTGTACGTGTTGGTCGTATTGATGGTCAGGGTTCCCGTGCCGGACTTGACGAGTGTCGTCGGGCCGGCCACCCAGCCGGTGCCGCCAAAGGTGTAATTCTTGGTCCCCGTGACGGTGAGCGAACCGGGCTGCAGCACGGTGGACAGGTTGATGGCCGGAGTATTGGAGCCGGTGGCATCAAAAGTGACAAACGAGCCGTCGGCGTACAGGGTGACGTTGGTGCCATTCAACCAGTTTGCCGTGGTAGCGATGTCCCAGACGTTGGCGATGTTGTCGCCCCGCCACGTCAATGACGGCGGCGTGACGGTCGTCGTCGCGTTGGTCGTGTTGGAATAAGCCGAGGCGCCGGCGAGATTGGTCCCCCGGACCCGGTAATAATACGTCGTATTGGCGAGCAGGCCCATATCCGCATAGTTCGTGGCATTCGGGCTGAGGGACGCGATTTGAGCGAAGCTTACGTTGTCCGTGGAACGCTCGAGCAGGAACGCGTTTTCGTCGGACGAGTTGTCCTGCCAGGCCAGGTTGATTTGAAAGGCGCCGATGGCGGTCGCCCCCAGGCTGGTTGGGGCATTCGGCGGCGCGGCCGGGACAACGGCGAGCAACGCGATCATGCCCGGCGGGTTGGTGAGCACGACGGGTTGGATGAATGTGCCGCTCAAGGCAAAATTGGCCACGCTGCCGGTCAAGGTGCCGGAGTAACTCAACAATGGATAAATACCGCCACCCAGAAAACCGTCGGGCTGGCTGACTTGAATGACATTGGTGCCGGTAACGATGAGGTTGCCGATGATGGTAACCCGGTCGTTGGTTTTGGTGACACCGGCCGGGTCGCTGGAAAGGTCGAACTGGTTCAACACATTGCCTAGTTCGGTAAGTTGGTTGGATACGATGAGGGTTCCAGCGGAGTTGGTGTCGGGACCGATGATCAGTCCGCAGTCCTTTTGCACGGTCAAACCCTGGCCCAATCGCCCGCTGCCGCCGAATTGCGCGGAACCTTCGGGCGTGCCGCGTCGCTCAACCGTCACCGGGCTCCCATCCAGGCCGCCGTTAACGATGAGGGTGCCGCCGCTGACCGTCGTGGGGCCGGTGTAGCTGTTCGTCGTGTTGATGCTAAGTCTACCCTGCCCGGCTTTGACCAGCGCCATCGCTCCCGCCAGGGAACCGTTACCGCTGAAAATGTAGTCCTTCGGCGAAAAGACGGTGACTTTGCCGGGCGTCAGCGCGGCCGGGAGATTAACGGGAACCTGGTTCGAACCGCTGATGTCGAACAGCACCGTGTCGCCCGAACTGAACGTGGTTGCCGGGTTGTTGTTCGTCCAGACACCGTTCGTCAGCCAGTTGGCCGTCGTGGTGTCCCAGTCGTTGCCGACCGTCGCGCCGCGCCAGAGCAGTCTGGCATCCGAGATCGGCGGGAGCGGCGGCGGACGCATGTCCTGGCCGAGGAAGAAACCGGGATGCGGCGGCTGGTTGTAGCCGGTGTTTTGCCACGCGATGGCACAACGGTATTGCGGGTCGTGCATCAGGGTGTAAAGGCGGTTGGTGGCCGGGATAGTAGTGGTATAGATGCGCAACGCGGTGTTGTTGGCCGTACGCCAGATGACCTCCTCACGCCAGTCGCCCAGAATGTCCGCGCTCAAACAGGGCGTGGACTTGGTGCCGTTGTTCGAGGACAGGCCGGCGGGTGAAAGGATGGAATTGTTGGCACCAGCCGTCCAATCCCACTTGGAAATGGTCGTGCCATCGAGCGTCTCGCGCAGCGGGTCGGCGTCCCACCACACGCAGAAATTTTCCTGCGACGGATGCGTGCTGGAAATTTGGACGCCGGTCGCGCTCATCAATCCGCCCCGGGCACCCCACATTTCATATCCCCGGTAACGCGGATCGATATCATACGCCACCCCTCGTCCGATATCCGAATTTTGGCCGTCCAATCCAAAAATCAACGCGCCGGTTTTCGCGTCGCGGAACTCCAGACCGGTCGGGCCATATTCGGTGGGTGATTCATGGACCATCCAGACTTCCTGTCCCGGCCGCAAGGGGTCCATGTCGGACAAATGTTCGGCGTCGCCATGGCCCAGACCGGTCGAGTAAAGCCCGGTGCCGTTGTCATCAATTGCACATGCTCCGTAGGTGATTTCATCCTTGCCGTCCCCATCCACGTCACCAATGGTCAGGCTGTGCGCGCCCTGGCCGCGATAAGCGAGGTTGGCCGGGTTGCCGTCGTTGCTGTCGAACGTCCAGCGCCGGGTAAGCTGGCCGTTGCGCCAATCCCACGCCGTGATGAAAGCGCGCGTGTAATAGCCGCGGCAAAAAATCCCGCTGGGCTGCTTGCCGTCCACATAGGCCACGCCTGCCAGGAAACGGTCGAGGCGGTTGCCGTAGCCGTCGCCCCAGATCGTGTTGATGCGCGTCGCCGTCGGATTGTCGTCATTGTTGTCCTGGTCGCGCTTGGGATAAAACGTGGCCGTGGCCAGTTCTTCGCCGGTCTGGCCATTGAAGACGGAGAGAAATTCCGGGCCGGCGAGGACGTAACCGTTGACGCCGTTCGGCCCGGTGGTCCGGTAATCATCCGTGTCATTGAAAGCCGGACGCGGGCCGTTGGCATTCTGCCATTTGGCGGCTCCGCCGACGTAGTTGCCCAACCCGTCCCGGGAACCGGGCGCCGTGCGGCACATGACTTCGGCTTTGCCGTCGCCGTCATAATCATAAACCATGAAATCCATGTAATGCGCGCCGGAACGGATGTTCGGGCCCAGATCGATGCGCCAGAGCCGGGTCCCGTTGAGTTTGTAGCAATCGAGGTAGGTGTCGCCGGTGAATCCGCTCTGCGAATTGTCCTTCGAATTCGTCGGATCCCATTTCAGGATGATTTCGTATTCGCCGTCGCCGTCCACGTCGCCCACGCTGCAATCGTTGGCGTTGTAAGTATAAGGACCGCCCGCATCCGTGCCGTCGGCGCTGGCCGGTTCGGTGCCGCCCGGCGGCTGCGTGAGCGGAATGGAAATGTATTGTTGTACGGGCGCATTGGCGATCAACGTGTAAGTGCCGCTGAGGGCCTGTCCAACCCCGTTGGTCACTGGTTGGACAAAATAGGTGTTGGCGACCGTCAAGTTCGGCGGCGCGTCCACGAAATCCGTCGTGTTGGTCAGCAAGTTGCCGCCGTTGAGCACGTTGGTGGCACCCGAGGCGACGCGGTACAGTTTGAAGCCGATGTTTTCCGGGTCGGAACCCAGCATCCGCCAGCCGACATAAACCTGCGTGCTGCTGGTGCGCATCGCGACGACCCCGCGGCCGAGTTTTTCCATCTGGCGTTGCGCGTACGCCGCCGGGCCGGCCAGCATCAGGGCCAGGCAAATCCAGGGCAAAAGGGTTGGGCGTGAGTTCATGGGTGGTCTTTCTATTTTGCCTTATTTTTCAGGTAATTCAAATCAAAGCTGCCGGTTATCACGGTTACGAAAAGAAAAGCCTTTGCATCAGCCAATACGTTCCCATCCCCGCCACAGCGAAGGAAATCGCGGTCGTTCCGTAACGCTCAAACGGCTTCAGTTTTCTCAACTGCCACAGCACCGGCAAAAGAATGGCAACCACGGCGAGTTGCCCGATTTCAACGCCGAGGTTGAAGGAAAACAATGGCATCAGCAGCGGCGTGCCGTGGGCGCCCAGCCCAACCGCCTTCAACGCGCCCGCGAATCCGAATCCATGCACCAGGCCGAAAATAAACGCCAGCAGCCACCGGTATCGGGGCCCGCCCGGCCGGACCAGGTTTTCCACCCCGACAAAGACGATGGTCCCGGCAATGGCTGGTTCCACGACGCGGCTGGAAAGGGTCGCGACATTCAGGGCCGCCAGCGCCAGGGTAAGGGAATGGGCAATCGTAAAGCAGGTGACGATGACGGCGATCTTGCCGGCGCTCCGGCAAACCACCAGCAGTCCGCACAGGAACAGCAGATGATCGTAGCCCGTCAAAATATGCTTGATGCCCAGCTTTAGAAAATCCCCGAAAGTCGGCAGGGGTATGGACTTCGGCGGCTCCGGTGCCGGATTCGCAGTCATCGCCGTGCTGGTTGGCGTTGCTGCGTTGGCCGGCGTGGGCATCGGCACCGGCGACTCCGTCGCGGCAAAGGCAAGGTCGCCGCCGGTCAGCAATTTCTGGCCGACGACGACATTGTTTTCCATGTCCAGCACGGTCAACGTGGCGCCATAACCCTCGTGCGGCAGCCGCTCCAGGTAGATCGCCCGTAAGTTGATCGCACCCGGCGGTCGCGGATAACGCAGACGGTACTCCGCATCGTTCTCCTGGCCGAGAAACGCATTGGTTTCAAACGCGGCCTGCCGGTTGCCGGCGACGGAAATTTCATACAGGCTGCCCGCGCTCTTTTGGAACGCGGCGAGGTTGCCGGCAAACACCTCCGGGCTGAATCGCGCCGATTTGAGATCGTCGCCCTCACACAACGCCATCGCCGTCGAACCATTCAAAGTGACGGCAAGGTCGATGGAGTTGGCCCGTAACCGGACGGTGGCCGCGCCCTCAAACGGATCGTGCGCCCAAACAAATGCGCTGGACGCCAACAACCATGACGCAGCGGCAATCCGGAACATGACAAATTGGGACATGTGCAAAAATCAATCCGGATCATCAGCCGGCACTGGTGATGCAACCGCGAGGCTGATGCTCAAGCTGCCTTCACGCATGAATATAAATCGGGTAAGAAAGTTTAGCCGATGACCTTCCGCGGGGACAGTCACCAGAACTATGGATGGCCGGACGCGGTCACACTCGGTCGCTTTGGAGCCAAAATTAACTCCTGAACCGGTTGCCAATGAAGGCGGACATTGGCTCAAGGAGCAGTCGCGCATCAGGTTTTTCGCAGAATACGCCGCGCAGGCGGCGAAGCCACGCGGAGACCATTACAACCGCAAAATGCAGCCGGCATTGGGCAATTTTTGACAGGAAAGGCTGAACCGGTTTCTACTAATGTTGAAAAGTAAATAAAATGAAACACTCTCAACCCCATTGTGTTGCGCTTGACCAACGGGCGCCGCGGCTGCAATTTTTCGTCTCATGGATGTTCTAACTCTATCCCGCATCCAGTTCGGAGCGACCATTGCGTTTCATTACATCTACCCGCCGTTGAGCATCGGTCTGGGCGTCCTGCTCGTCGTCATGGAAGGGTTGTGGCTGAAAACCAAAAACCCGGTTTATCACCAGATGGCGCGGTTCTGGACCAAGGTGTTTGCGCTCACGTTCGCCATCGGCGTCGCCACCGGCATCGTGATGGAATTCGAATTCGGCACCAACTGGGCCACGTATTCACGGTTCGTCGGCGACGTGTTCGGCAGCGCGCTGGCGGCGGAAGGCATCTTCGCGTTTTTCCTCGAATCCGGCTTTCTTGCCGTGCTGCTGTTCGGTTGGGACCGGGTCGGCCGCAAGGTGCACTTTTTCTCGACCTGCATGGTCTGCCTCGGCGCGCATTTCAGCGCCATCTGGATTGTCGTGGCCAATTCCTGGATGCAGACGCCCACCGGTTATCACATCGTCGGAGAAGGCCTGAAGGCGCGGGCGGAAGTCACCGAATTTTGGCAGGTGGTGTTCAATCCGTCCATGGTCGAGCGTTTGTTTCACACGTTGTGCGGTGCGTGGCAGGCGGGCGCGTTTCTCGTCGTCAGCGTGAGCGCGTGGTACCTGCTGAAGAAGCGGCACCCGGATTTTGCCCGCGCATCTTTGCGCGTCGGATTGAGCGTGGCCCTGGTGGCTTCATTGCTGCAGCTGGTCAGCGGCCACATGAGCGCGCAGGGCGTGGCCAAAAACCAGCCGGAAAAGCTCGCCGCATTTGAAGGACGTTATGCCACCCGCACCAACGCCCCGCTGTCCTTGTTCGGATGGGTGGACGAGAAGAACGAAGGTTTTCTGTTTAATGTCGAAATCCCTGGCATGCTGAGTTTTCTCGCGTTCAACAGTACGCACGCCAGCGTCACCGGGCTGGACGCCTACGCGCCCGAGAACCGCCCGCCGGTGCAGGCGTCTTTCCAATTTTTTCACGGCATGGTGGCCATCGGCTTTGCGATGATCGCTATTGCCGCGCTGGGCTTTCTCTATTTCCGCCACGGTTCGCTGCACGAACGGCGCTGGCTGCTGTGGATCCTTGTCTTCTCCGTGCTCGGCCCGCAAATCGCCAACCAGCTCGGCTGGTTCGCCGCCGAGGTTGGCCGTCAGCCCTGGATTGTTTATCACGTGATGCGCACGCCGGCCGGTCTCTCGGCCGTCGTGCAGGCCAACGTGGTGCTGTCGTCGTTGATCCTGTTTACGTTCATTTATTTCCTGCTGTTCGCCGTGTTCATCTACCTGCTCAACGACAAAATCCAGCACGGCCCGGATGAACAGGACTTGACACCATCAGGTAAGCTGGCGTTGCCAACGAAAAATTAACCACGTATGAACCGACAGGTTAAATCGTTGAACCGTTGCACCGTCGAGCCGGTTTACCACCGTACGGCAGCGGCGATTCAACGGTTCAACGGTTCAACCGTTCACGCTTCCACCCCATGAATTTCGATCTTAACATCATCTGGTTCATCCTCGTCGGCGTGCTGTTGACCGGTTACGCGATGCTGGACGGCTTTGACCTGGGCATCGGCGCGCTGCACCTGTTCACGCGGGACGACCAGGAACGCCGCGTCATGCTAAATTCCATCGGGCCAGTCTGGGACGGCAACGAAGTCTGGCTCGTGACCGGCGGCGGGGCGCTGTTTGCCGCGTTCCCCAACGTCTATGCCACCGTGTTCTCCGGTTTTTACCTCGCGCTCATGTTGCTGCTGGCGTCATTGATTTTCCGGGCAGTGGCCATCGAATTTCGCAGCAAGCAGCCGATGCGCTGGTGGCGGCAGATGTGGGACGTCGGGTTCGCCGCCGGCAGCGTGCTGTCGGCCCTGCTCCTGGGCGTGGCGCTGGGCAACATCGC
>CAYPSF010000061.1:0-23834 GCA_964413165.1 uncultured Bifidobacteriaceae bacterium | reverse complement strand
AGCTGCTGATGATGGAAGCGATGAAGATGCAAACCACGGTTTACGCGGCAGCGAAAGGAGTGGTAGACACCATCAACGTGCAGATCGGCGATACGGTCGAGAGCAAGGACCTGCTCGTGCAATTGAAGGCGGGATGATTCGTGAAAGGGTCGTTAACGGGTCAGTCCCAAGTCTTGATACTTTTCCCCCACGGCTTGCGGGCCAGGAGTACTGGAGGCTACGTGGGAATCAGATTTGGCTTGCGTGTTTCTGGCTGATGACGAAGATGGGCCGCATTGAGGCTTGATCGGCCTGTCGTTGGGTGACGGCAGGTTGAAGGGGTTACAGTTTCACGACGGGTTCAGGGGTGTTTTATGAAAAAAGTGCCGTCTGTCCCAACCATTGCTGCCTGTAAAGGAGAACGCTAAACCGGCCGGTATGAAACGCTTGTTGTCACCGCACACGGTCGGTTGCGTGCTGGCCATTTTCCTCCTTACGTCCTGTATTCACATTTGCTTGAGACAAGGTGAAGAATTCGGGCCACGACATTCCGGCCCGGCGCAAACGAACGTCGCATACGTCAAGATTCACCCGACCAATGAACCGCCGGACACAATGTCCGTGCCGGTCGAAGTGAAGATTTCCGTCACCAATTCCCCGGCGACCGTCCAATTGCCGGTGAATGTGGAGGTCAAAACGCAATCGGTTCAATCCATAACCTTGCCGGTCAGCATCGTGGCGGAATCCCAGGCCAGCGTTCCTGTCAAAATTCTTGATCTGGTTAAACGCATGACTGAAATTGCGGCTCTGTGGGTGGCCGGGCTGTGGACGTATTGGCTGTTCGTGCAGAAACGGGAACGATGGCCCAAGGCCTGCCTGCGGCATCACATCCGCTCCTGGCCGGTTGCCGGAGACCGACAACTGGTACGAGTCAATCTTAACGTTCAAAATGTCGGCGAGGTGCTGCTCAAAATTCGTGCGGGGTTTGCGGAGGTTTACCAACTGAAACCCTGGCCTCAGGAGTTAACCCAATCATCCATCGATAAGATAAAGTTTCGCCATCCGGAAGGTACGGAATTTCGCTGGCCCAGGCTTGCCTACCTGTCCCTGGACGGCAAGTCAGCAGACGAACCGGAATCCGCCGGCGAATACGAAGCGCGGGAATTTGACGGCTACGACATCGAGCCATCGGAAAGTGAAGAACTGATATTCGATTTCATCATTCCTGCCGGTGCGGAACTGGTGTCGGTTTATTCCCGCATTGAAAATGCCATGCTCGGTGAGCGGGAATTCGGGTGGAACCTTACGACGCTGTTCCGGATTGACACGGAGGAGATGATCCCCAAGACCGGGGAGGCCGGCGGGGCGCACCCTGAAAAAGACAAACCCAAACACTAAACCCGAAGGAGGAACCATGAAGGTGGAAACAGACATCGTGATCGGACTGACGCACGCAGGAAGTGGACATACGTGGAGGGGAAAGCTGACGGATCTTGAATACTCTCCGGCTGGCGGAGAGGGCGCTGCCGGGGTTCCAAAAACCATCGAGCTGCCCGGTGCAATTTCCGTTCCGGGAAAGCTCAAGCCGGGCACCAAAGTTACCGACATCATCCACGAATGTGTCGTGACAAAAGGAATGCCGGCCAAAGTACAATGCAAAGGTCTCATCCACGGCAAGCTGGAATTCGAGGAGGCATTACCGGCGGAAATTGACAACCTTATTATTCAATTGGTGAAATCAGTCTGCTCCAACCCGACCAAGAAGTCTATGGTTACCATTTCTGACGATGAGGTCGTAGGGGTCATGGTTCTCGGTAAAGATGGGAAGTTTACCTTGCAGAGCCGTAAAAAGCCGGGCAGCGGCAGGACCGCGCAGGGCCGCAAGAAACCGGGCAGCGGTGTTGCCCCTTGAATCATTTATTCGGGAAAAGGGCTGAATTCCAAAGGTTCTCCAGCCGTCGCTTCCATCCTTCGCCTGGCTTCCAACTTCGTTCCGGATTACGGAACTCCGATGGACAGGTCGGAGAATAGGCAAAAGCCATGGCCGGCCGGAAATGGCGGGGGGGTTACGCGGTGATCATTCAATATTCAACTCTCAACATCGAAGACGAAGACGAAGACGAAGACGAGGGCTGAAAGAACTCGAAACCTCATCTTGTCGCGTTTCACTTGTCCGGTCGAGGTTGGTTCGGGGAAGATACCAGATTGGCGAACCGCCGGGCGCGCTCGGCAACGGCCGGACGCGGGTGATTGATTTGCACGGGCGCATTCCAGAGAACGTAAAATTCAAAATCATCCGGCGCCCGGTGATGGGATCGCTCAAAGGTCGCCTGGCGCGGGGACATGATCTGCCGGGCGTTGGTCAGAGCGATGCGGGCATCGGTCGGATCGCCGCCCGGCCACAATTCGGGGCGGATCTGGTAGCGCGAGATTTCGCCGGACGGCCCGACGATGCCGTCATTGCCGCCGCTCTCCAGCATGGACAGTGCGGTCCAACGATCCATGGCCAGGACGTTGGTGGACAGAATCAGGACGATGAGCAGGATTTTCAAAGGCAGTTCTTTATTGTGGCTTCATTTTCAACTGCTTGAAGCAGGCCGAATGCCGGGGCTTTTGAGGAAAGGTGTTCAGTCTTCAGTTTCGAGCTGTAAAGAGCGGAAGACGGGAACATTCAGCAATGTTCTCACGAACATTGCCATTGGCCGTGCTAAAATCAGTTTGCAGTTTGCAATGTACCAAACCAGCGCTTCTCAATTTGCATCCAGGTCCCGCCGCGCGAGACGAAGTCTTTTACGCGGGCTGTATGATATGGAGGCAAAGGCATGTGGTTTTGTGAAAACATTGGGCACCTGAGGCGAGTTACGTGTGATGTGAGACGGAGCCTACCCATGGGGTTGAGCATGGAGAGTCGGAAGAACGGCGCGCACGGAGTGACGCGCCCTGCCTGTCGGGTCCCTCACGAACGTTGCCACTAATTAATTGACTCAAACAAACACAATATCCGTCGTGGTCGCCTTTTCATCCCAGCCGCGGGTCGGCTCGATGGTCACCGACGACACGTCCTTGATTGAAAGCATACGACCGCGTGTTTTGGGGCTTTTCACGTCGATTTTGGACGGGTTGCACGTTTGCTGATTGATCTTCTGATGCGGCGCGGGCTTGTAGCGGACGTAAAGCACCTTCGGCGTCCCCGGAACGAAGAGCAGGATGCGCGACTTGTCCGGGATGCAGAGATAGGCCTTGTTCAAAATCGTTCCGCCGAATTTGAATCGCTTCAGGTAGCTCGCCTTGCGGTCCGTATAGGCGCAAGTGAAAACCGTTTCCCGATCGGGCAGCCCGCAGTAAAACAGCTCCGGCCCGACGAATAATTTTTCCGGCAGCTCGGTCACCTTGTAGGTGCCGTCCTTGAACACGAGCAGCATCTTGTCAAACTTCGTGCATTCGACCTTGAATTCCTCGCCGGAAACCTTGTAGCCGACGTAGCCGGTCTCGCGATCGTAGGCCACCTTGAACGCCTTGAACGCCACCGCCTTCACGTCCACTTCCTCGTGCCGGGCAGACTTGGTGGTGAGGCGCGGATACAACGGGCCGTACTTTTCCAGCAACGCTTCCAGATGGCCGATGACGTACTTCGTCAGGTTCTTGAGATTTTTGCGGGTTTCGGCGAGGTCGGTCTTCACCTTTTCCATCTCCTCGCGGTGCTGGTTGATGTCGAACAGGGAAATGCGCCGGATACGGACCTGCAACAGCCGTTCCACGTCCGGATCGGTCAGGTCGCGCACGAGCTGCCGCTTGAACGGCTTGAAGCCGTCACGAACGGCCGCCATCACCGCTTCGCTGGTCTTGCATTTTTCGATCAGCTTGTAAATGCGTTCCTCGATGAAGATGCGTTCCAGCGTGCGGTAATGCAGCTCGTCCTGGAGTTGCTGCTCGCGCAATTCCAGCTCGCGCTTGAGAATGGCGACCAGTTGGCTGGTGTTCTCGCGCAGGATTTCAGACACCGTCAGTTCCACGGGCCGGCTGTCCTGGATGACCACGATGCGGCTGGCGATGGTGACTTCGCAGTCCGTGAACGCATACAGGGCGTCCACCAACTTTTCCGCATCCACGCCGGCCGGGCATTTGATCTCGATCTCGACGTTCTCGGACGTGAAATCGTTGATGGATTTGACCTTCAACTTCCCCTTTTGCACGGCGTCCTCGATGGACGCGATGAGCGAATCGGTCGTGGTGGTGGGTGGAATTTCTTTGATGGTAACGGTGGACTCGTCCTTGACCTTGAGCTTGGCGCGGACCTTCACGCTGCCTTTGCCGTCCGAGTAGTCGCGCGCGTCCATCAGACCGCCGGTGGCAAAATCCGGCAGGCATTTGAACGTCTGTTTCTTGAGGATGGCAATCTGCGCTTCGAGCAGTTCGGGGAAATTATGCGGCAGAATGCGCGCGGCCAGGCCGACGGCGATGCCTTCCGTGCCGAGCATGAGCGTCACCGGCAGTTTGGCCGGCAATGCGACCGGTTCCTTGTTGCGGCCGTCGTAGCTCGGCACGAAATCGGTGATTTCGTCGTTGAACAGTTCCGTCCGCGCCAGTTCCGTGAGCCGGCACTCGATGTAACGCGGCGCGGCGGCGGGGTCGCCGGTGAAAATGTTGCCGAAATTGCCCTGGCCCTCGATGAGGTAACGCTTGTTGGCCAGCACCACGAGCGCGTCGCCGATGGAAGCATCGCCATGCGGATGATACTGCATGGTGTGACCGACCACGTTGGCGACTTTGATGAACCGTCCGTCGTCCTTCTCGTGCAACGCCCAGAGAATGCGCCGTTGCACGGGCTTCAGGCCGTCAGCGAGATTCGGAATGGCGCGGTCGCGGATGACGTAGCTGGCGTAATCAAGAAAGCCCCGGTCCACGCGGCGATGCAAACCGCCGTCGGATTTTTTTGGGTCAAAAGGTATGTGCGTGATGGCGGCGGGCACGTCCTCGGCGAGAACGTGAGTCGCGCCGTTGCTGTTGGCGGCGGCGGATTTCTTTGAAGGCTTTTTCTCCACCGGCGCAGACATCGCCCCTTCAATGGGCAATTCCGGCTGATCCGACTCTTTTTTACGTTTGGCTGACATGGCTTAAATATTAAGGAAACATCGAACATCGAACATCGAACGCTGAACTCGGAAATGTTTGGCAATGAGCGTCATTCGATGTTGGGCGTTCGATGTTCAGTGTTCGATGTTTTACAATCCTACTCCTCCACCGGCACCACAAGCCGATCCATGATGTAATCTTTCCGTTCCGGCGTGTTCTTGCCCATGTAGAAATTAAAGATGGGCGCGGCCTGCATCTTCGACGCGTATTCCACCTGGCTCAGGCGCATTTCCTTGCCGATGAACTGGGCGAATTCCTTCGGGCTGATTTCGCCTAGGCCCTTGAACCGTGTGATTTCCGGCTTGCCGCCGAGTTCCTTCACCGCGTTGTCGCGCTCGGGTTCGCTGTAGCAGTAAATGGTCTTTTCCTCGTTGCGGACGCGGAACAGCGGCGTCTCCAGCACAAAAATACGGCCGTCATGGACGAGCTGTTCGAAGAACCGGAAAAAATATGTGATCATCAGGTTGCGGATGTGCATGCCGTCCACGTCCGCGTCGGTGGCCAGAATGACCTTCTCATAACGCAAGCCCTCGGTGTTGTCCTCGACGTTGAGCGACTGCATGAGGTTATACATCTCGTCGTTCTTGTACATGATGTCGCGCTTGAGGTCCCAGACGTTGAGCGGCTTGCCCTTGAGCACGAACACGGCCTGGTTGTTCACGTCGCGGCAGCTCGTGATGGAGCCGGCGGCGGACTGGCCTTCGCAGATGAACACCATCGTGCCGCGGCCCTTTTCGCGCTTGGCGTCGAAGTGGTTCTTGCAATCCTTGAGCTGCGGGATGCGGAGGGTGATGGACTTGGCGCGTTCCCGCGCGAGCTTCTTGACCGCCTGCAGCTCCTTCCGCAACTGCTGGGTGTCGGCCACCTTCTCAATGATCTTGTCGGCGATGGCCTTGTTGCGCTGAAAGAAATGGAGCAGTTCCTCGCGCACGCTGTTGACCAGCTCGGTGCGGATTTCCGTGTTGCCGAGCTTGTTCTTGGTCTGCGACTCGAACACCGGGTCTTTCAGGCGGATGGACACGGCGCCGACCATGCATTCGCGCACGTCGTCGCCCTCGTATTTGCCGTTGCAATGCTCGTTCACCGCCTTGAGCAGCCCTTCACGGAAGGCGCTCAGGTGCGTGCCGCCGTCGCTGGTGTACTGGCCGTTGACGAACGAATAAAACGTCTCGCCGTACCGGCTGTTGCTGTGGGTGAAGCAGAACTCCAGCGTCTTGCTGGCGTAATGCAGCGGCGGATAAATCGGCTCGCTGCCGTCGGTGGCCAGGTCCTCCATGACCAGATCCATCAGGCCGTGACGTGATTGGAACGCCTTGCCGTTGTAAATCAGCTTCAGCCCCGTGTTGAGATAGCTGTAATGGCGCAACCGGCGCTCGACGTGCTCGTCGCGGAACTGGGTTTCCTTGAAAATCTCCGGGTCGGGCTCGAACTCGATGAAGGTGCCGTCCGGCTCCTTGGTTTTGCCCGAATTTTCCTTCTTGAGCTTGCCCACCTTGAACGCGGCCTCGGCGAACTGGCCGTCGCGATGGCTGCGCACCAGGAACGCTTTCGAGAGGGCATTGACCGCCTTGGTGCCGACGCCGTTGAGGCCGACGCTGAACTGGAACACGTCGTCGTTGTATTTGGCGCCGGTATTGATCTTGGAAACGCAGTCCACGACCTTGCCCAGGGGGATGCCGCGCCCGAAATCGCGCACGCTGACATGGGTGCCTTCAATCTTGATCTCGACCTCCTTGCCGTGGCCCATGATGTATTCGTCAATCGCGTTGTCCACGACCTCCTTGAGCAGGATGTAGCAGCCGTCGTCGGGATGCGCGCCGGTGCCGATGCGTCCGATGTACATGCCCGTGCGCAGCCGGATATGCTCCAGCGAGGACAGCGTCTTGATCTTGCTCTCGTCGTAATTGTGTTTTGCGTTTTCAGCCATACCAATTGATGAAAAGAAAATGAATCAAAGTGACGCGAATGCAAACAGCAAATTCATCCGGCGGAAGTTTTTTAATCTGGGACGGCGCGCTGCGGGCAGTGGCGCAACGGGGGGCGTGTTTCGCACGTCACGCGCAATTCATTCCGCCTGCTACTGCGCAGGCGGGGACATCGCAGCGCGATGTCCCTACCATCAAATCAGGACGGCACCTCAAGCCGGGAAATCTAGCCAGGCCCGCCGCGATGGGGTAGGCTGGGTGCTTTCGCATGAACAAACGTGTGCTTATCAGGAAGATCGTTACCCGGCTGACGGAGGAGCTGGAGGTTTATTTCCGGGCGGCCCAAGCCTCGCGCGCCGAGGCCACGCACGAGCAGAGCAAGGCGGAGAACAAATACGACACCCGCGGGCTTGAAGCCTCCTACCTGGCCCGGGGACAATCGAAACAGGCAGCGGAAATCCAGGCCGCCATTGCCGCGTTCGAAAAGCTGGACGCCCGCAAACTTGGGGCGGGCGAACCGATTGACGTCGGGGCTTTCGTGGAACTGGAATTTGACGGGGAAAGGACGGCTTACTTCATCGGTCCCCGGGCGGGCGGCACGGAAGTGGTGCATGACAAGCGGGAAGTGCTGGTGATCACCCCGCAATCGCCGTTGGGCGAACAGCTCCTGGGCCGGAAACAGGGTGATGATCTGAAACTGAACCTCGCTGGCGCGCAAAACCAATATCGGGTGACGGCAGTCGTCTGAGCGGGAGGCCCTCGCATTGGTGCTCTCGTTTGATGACAGCCGAACTGCGAAATATACCGCATTTAGTAGGACTTGAACTGGGATAAATTAATTCTCTGTAATGGATATACAGTGACCCCTGCGTTTTGTTCCTGTGCCTGCATGGCATTCTGAATGGTATCAAATGCGGATAGTCCGGTAGTCACATCCATGCCGCAAAAATTAGGGCCGCCATTCGGGTAGTGAAACGCGCTGAGCACCACAAAATTGGTTCCGACGACTGTCCCAATCATGCCACCGCTGTCTCCAGGCCAGGTGTAAACGGTGTTGTTTGTGATCCAATAACCAACGGACCAGCAATTTGCGCCTGAGGCCAATGTGTTCAAATAGATATACGAGGGCAAATATTGCTGAACGTCGCCGGCGTAAAAAGTTTTTAACCCGCCAATCAAAAAAGCGTCATACTGGCTGTGATACACCAGGTCGATTCTTTGTGCGCCAAAGGACAGCAGATTGGTCCACACCGGCGCTTTGCTCAGCATATTTGTGGGCATGAAATATACAGGCGGAATGGACGGGGGAAGGTTGCTGTTTAATATGTAAATTATGGCGTTTTCTCCGATCAGACTGGTTGTGGCAATGGTCAGTCGGGTTATCAGATTGCTGTCCCAGTCCACAAAACAAATCATCGTATTGGTGGGAAGTGCCGAGTCCAACGTGCCTAAAACCGCATTGGGCGAAAGCACAAACGCCGAAAAGTAAGATATGAAATTGGTGGTCATTCCGATTCCGCCTGCGTTGGTTCCATTGTCTCCCCAGCCGACGCTCTCGCTTTGAATTCCCCAGATGTTTTTCAACCAAAAATTGGGGTTGATGTTCAGCGTGAGCAGGTTGGTCGGCATTGGGGTCCAGGGAATCACCCCATTGATCTGTTTGGTATAACTGTTGTAGTCCGCCCCGGTTCCGGCAGCCAATCCCAATTCGTTTGTGGTACAGCCATAGGCAAGCGAACCTGGGGCATACGATATAAAATATTTGTTCGTAGCTGGAACGGGTATTTGGAACTGATACCCGCGGCCATCGCTGGTGAAATAGGTATAGGCGCCGGGATTGCTGACGGAATTGTAACTATTGCCTGCGGCATCCTTGATGGAGCCAACCACCTGAATCCGGTTGGTGTTGCTGTAGACAATATCCTGAACAATATCCGGCCCGATATGCCCCACAAGCACCGTGGCTGGAATCATCTGTACGGGAGCATTCGTGGGTGCGTTCCCGGCGCTAAAAGTAAGATTCTGTGCGAATGACGTTCTAAAAAGACCCAGGAGAGCGAATACCGCCACGGCCTTATTCATACAATGAAATCTGGTAATCACCCCGTAAAGATTGTGCGAAAAGGGTCTCAGGGCAAATGTTATTCAGACAATTTACATTCGGCGATGCCCTGGGCGTTGCGGATGAGCGCCAACGAGTGATCGGCTGTTCTTTTGGACCGGCGATGGGCAGACTGGGGACATGACGGTTCCGCGGCAATTGGTTCAGCGACTGAAGTCCGCCCGACGAGTGGTGGTGTTGACCGGCGCCGGCGTGTCAGCCGAAAGTGGCGTGCCGACATTCCGCGACGCCCAGACCGGGCTGTGGGCAAAATTTCGTCCCGAAGAATTGGCCACCCCGAGCGCTTTCCAACGCAATCCACGCCTCGTTTGGGAATGGTACGAATGGCGGCGGAAGCTGGTCGACGAGGCGAAACCAAATCCGGCGCACGGCGCCCTGGTTGAAATGGAAAAGCTCTTTCCCCACTTCCATCTGATCACCCAAAACGTGGATGGTTTACATCAACGCGCTGGCAGCCGGAACGTCATTGAACTGCACGGCAACATCATGCGGACCAAATGTTTCGATGAAGGCACGATGGTCAGCACCTGGAAAGACACCGGCGATGTGCCGCCCAAATGCCCGAACTGCGGCGGATTATTGCGGCCGGACGTGGTCTGGTTCGAAGAAGCGATGCCCGAAAAAGAAACGGCATGGGCGTTCGGGCTGAGTGCCCATTGCGATTTCTTCTTTTCCATCGGCACATCAGCCGTTGTGCATCCGGCAGCCTCCCTGCCTTTCGAAGCGTTGGCGGGCGGAGCGACCGTCGTGGAAATAAATCCGGAGCCGACACCGCTGACCACGAAGGCGAATTTCGTTCTGGCCGGGGCCGCCGGGAAGATCCTGCCGGAATTGCTGAATGGCGTCCGGGCCTGAACTCTAATTCTGCGGCGTTTCTGTTCCGGAGGATTGCGGTGGGGAATTGGTCGACGCTGCGGGCTTTACTGCCGGCACGGTGTCGGCTCCGGCGAGTTCATCCGGCAGAATGGTGATGGCAATACGACGGTTTTTGGCTCTGCCCTCGGCGGTCGCATTGTCGGCGAGGGGGCGATATTCTCCATAACCGACCGCCCCGACGCGGCGCGGGTCCACCCCCGCCTTTTCGGTGAGAAAATGCACGGCGGCCAGGGCGCGGGCGGCGGATAGTTCCCAGTTGCTGGCAAACCGGCTGCGCGCTTCGGGCCGGATGGGCACGTTGTCCGTGTGGCCAATGACATGAATCTTCAGTTGGGGATGTTCGGCGAGCAGGGCGGCAATTTTGCGCATCACGGATTCGCCGGCCGGTTTCAAAATCGCCTCGCCGGAATCAAACATGACGCGATCGAGGATGTTCACCGTGAGCTTGCCTTGCAGGCTGGAGATGGTGACATCCTTGGATTCCAGGTCGGCGCGCATCTCATTTTCGAGCCCCTTTGCCATCTGCGCGGCCGTGTCCTTTTCCTGTTCCAAATCGGTGACCTTGGATTGCAGATCCACAATCTGGTCTTTGGCCTTCTGGTTTTCCGCCTGGGCATTGGCGAGGCTCGTGTTGGCATCATCCAGTTTGGCCCGGAGGGATTCCAATCCACGCTGCCTGGCCAAGGCCGCGGCCCAAAACAGGAAGGACACAACCAACAGCACGGCCAGGATGCCGGCGACTATCCAGCCCCACCGGGAAGCGCTTGGGCTGTGCCCGGTTTGGCTTACGCTATCAGCAAATGGATTTCGGTCGTCGGGCATGTTGCGTCGTCGGATTTAATCAGACCATCCGGGGCCATCCAAGCGGAGAATCTTTTCTTCCGATTTATGCTGCCGGCCGCCCGCCCGGAAGCAAGCTGCGAAGCCAGTCATTCGCCGACCACGACGGGAGCGCGGGTCCCGGCGTGCTGATGAATCGCCGCGCCCAACCACGCGATGGTCTGGCCCAGATCATTCATGTTGCGTGACGCCTCGTCGTCCCTGGACACGTCACCCTTGTCCAGGCCAAAACCGAGGTTCCAATACGTGGAGCCCGGCACGATGGCGCCCGACATGAGGAACATGTGGTTCATCGTGTCAAAGGCGTGCGTCCCGCCGCCGCGCCGGACGGCCACGACGGCAGCTCCGATTTTTCCTCGGAACAAACCGCCGTTGGCCAGTGCCACCAGCCCAGCGCGATCGAGCAGCGCTTTCATTTCCGCGCTTACGTCGGTGAAATAGGTCGGAGATCCGAGGATGATGGCGTCGGCCGCGACCATTTTCTCGAAGCACGGACTGAAAAAGTCATCTTTCTGGCTGCAACGGAAATTTTTCTTCTTAAAACATTGATAACAGGCCTGGCATCCGCGGATGGAGGCCCCGCCGAGCTGGACGAACTCCGTTTCCCAGCCGGCTGCGGCCAGTGGCGCCAGCGCCTTGTTTAAAAGTATCTCCGTGTTCCCACCTTTGCGCGGGCTGCCGTTGATGGCTACAGCTTTCATAATTTAAAACACTAATCTGTAATCATAAACAGTTCAAGCTTTCTGCTTTAAACCGGATTACTGTTTCGGGCCGGGGCAGCCGGTTCAACCGGCGGATCAATTGTCCGCAGGAATCGGTTTCAGCCGGGTGGAAATGAATTGATAAAGCGAGGGCAGGAAAACATCGGGCCCGAACGCCTCGGCGGTGCGCATCCAGACGTAAACGCTTTTGCCGCCGGCCAGGGAGGGCGTCCGGTGTTCGATGTAGCAGACAGCATCGCCCTGTGGCCTGCCCGTGCCGTCCTTGAGTTGAACGAGCGGCACGTAGATTTCACTGACAGGAACCCGCGAGCGATTAGCCGGCCGCCAGCGAAGGTCGCCGGTCCCGGGAAACGGCGCGGTGGCCGGCAGGCCGAACAACACATTGGTTTTGGCGTAAAAGGTCAATTCAATGCCATTGGTGGGTTGCTCGAAGCCGTTGTCGATGCCCAGGGCGAGAGCATCGGTAATGCCATGGGGAACGCCTTTGCGGCTGTCGTCATAAAGCAGCGGCCACGTCCCGGTGGGCAGGCTCACCAGGAATCCGCCTTCGCTTAGATAACGGGCCAGAGATAGCGTTACGTCATCCGTCACCTTGACACTGCTGAGGTAGTGCTCGCCGCCGATGTGAATCAGGACGGGATAATTGCTGGCGTTGAAGACCTTCGGATCAATCAGGTCCGGCCAGTTCAATCTCTGGAGTGTGGCGCCGCAATAAGCCGCCCAGAATTCCGCATCGCTCATCCGGTCTTGCATCAGCACGCCGATTTTCCGGCCGGATAAAACCTGGTCCAGTTCACGCGTCGTGCCCGGAACGAATCGGGGGAGCGGGGCAGCGGGCGGCACGTCGACCGGCGCGCGGTCGAGGAATCGCTTGGAATACTCAGCGGTGATCTGGAGATATTTGTCCCCCAACTCCAGACTGGGTTCGATTTCCGTACCTTCGGGCCATTCATTCCAGGAGGTGATGAGCACCCAGTCAGGATTTGCCTTGATGGCTTCCTCCCACATTGCGCGATAAGTTCGTCCGTCCAGACGATCCGTCTGATAGTCAATTTTATAAGCTTTTCTCGCATCGTAACCGGGGCCCACCATAGCGCAAAAGACCCGGTTGCGTTGTCGGGCCAGCTTCATACCTTTATTGAAATATGCAGCCACCCATGCCCGGAAATCGCCGAATTTATCCGCGAGATTTTTCTCAAATTCGAAAGGAAAGCCGTCCAAGGCGTAAGAATGCATTCCATCGAAGAGATAGGAGTAACTACCCTGGTAGCTGTCCACGTTCAGCGCAAAGTCGCCGGCATTTGCCCGTGTTTGTTGAATGATTTCCGGCCAGGCTGACGCCGGGATTTGTGCCATGACGCGGCCATAAGCAAAAATCACCGGCCGGCCGGCCACTTTGAGGAAGGAATTGCTCCGGCCATATTTTTTGAGGACGTATGACAATTCGTTAATCGCCCGTTCGATTTGTCGATATCCGTCACCGGGAGCTTGCTCCCAATAAATCGAGACTTTGAAATTTTTCCTTTCCGCGTGCTCCAGCAAGAGGGCCAAAGACTGGTCATGCCACGATTCCCAATCGGCTTGCCCCCACCAACTCACAATAAAACCCGTGACACCATGTGCCTTGGCCTGATCAATCTGCCAATCCAGGACCTCGGGGTCGTGGGAACTGTAGGCTCCCTTGAAAGGGTAACGAGCGGTTTTTGAGGTTGCCGGTTTGTTGGTGTCCACGTCGCCCCACGAATGGTATTCCGGCTTGCCATACCAGCCGTAATAGAACGCCAACACCTCATGTGGCACGCGCGTGTAATGCCGCTCACCTTGCGATTGGACAAACTGGAAGAAGCTGTTGGTCGTCTGCGAAAAACCAGTCAGGCCGGAACCCAGGAAAATGGCGCAGCCAAGCAGCATCCCGGCGTCCAGAATTTTCGCTCTCACAACTGATGCGGGCATGCGCTGACGTTACCCGGATAGCGAACCCTTCAGCAACCTGTTTTGAGGCGCGGGCGGTGCAGGGGGTTCAACCGATGGCGCCGCGAAGGACGTCGAACATTTTTTTGCCGTCGTCCGGGGCGACGGGCCTTTTGTCCCGCTCGGCGTCGTCCTCCACCAGCTCGGGCGGCAGTTCCTTCAAAAAGCGTGACGGATGGCAGGGCATCAATTGGCCATATTTCATCCGGCCGGCGCAATGGCTGATGGTGAGCGATTGCATCGCGCGCGTCACCGCCACGTAAAACAGCCGCCGTTCCTCGTCCAGCGTGCCTTCCGTCGCCGATCGCGAATGGGGCAACAGGCCTTCTTCCAGGCCGACGACGTAAACGCATGGAAATTCCAGGCCCTTGCAACTGTGCATCGTGATGAGGGTCACGGCGTCACCGGCCTCCTTTTCCTCCTCGCGCTCGCTGTCGAGGGTGATGTCCTCCAGGAAAGATTGCAGCCGGTCGGCCAACGGGTCGGTGGCCCGGCCGAAATGGTCGAGCGTGGCGGTCAATTCGCGCAGGTTGCGGATGCGGGCTTCGGCGTTCTCTGGATTTTTTTCCGACCGCTTGAGCTCGGCGAAATAACCGGTCTCGTCCAGGAAATGATCGGCCCAGGATTGCAGCTGTCGCGGTGTTGATGCGGGGTGATGCAGCTGGGCGCGGGTTTTTTCAATGAAGGCAACAAACGTCTCGATGCTTTCGCGCGCCTTGGTTTGAAAGGTCACCTGCACCGCCGGATTTTTCATGGCGGCATAGACCGACCCTTTCCGCTCATGACTCGCGGCGAGCAATCGTTCCATGGTCACATCGCTCAATCCCCGCGCGGGCACGTTCGCGATGCGCAGCAGGCTCACATCATCGTGCGGGTTGATGAACGTCTTCAGGTAGGCGAGGAAATCGCGAATTTCCGACCGGTCGAAAAAACTCTGGCCGCCGATAAGATGATAACGGACGCCGGCCGAGCGGAAGGCGGTCTCAAGCGGCCGCGACTGCTGGTTTGTCCGGAATAAAACCGCGTGGTGCGCCCAGGGGACGCGGTGCGCGCGCCGGGCAAATTCAATCTGTTCCACCAGGTTGCGCGCCTCGTCTTCGTCATTGGCGTAGGCGCGCAAAATGATCTTGTCGCCCCGGCCTTTGCTCGACCAGAGCTGTTTGGGGCGACGGCGCGCGTTGTTTTTGATGATGGCGTTGGCGGCGTCCAGGATGGTGTTGGTCGAGCGGTAATTCTGCTCGAGCTTGACGATTTTCACCTCCGGGAAATGCTTTTCCAGGTCGAGCAGGTTGCTGATTTCGGCGCCGCGCCAGCCGTAAATGCTCTGGTCGTCGTCGCCCACCACGCAGAAATTCCGGTGTTTCTCGGTCAGGGCATGGATGAGCTGGAATTGCGTGGCGTTGGTGTCCTGGTATTCATCCGCCATGACGTAGCGATACTGGGCGCGGCAGGCTTCGAGCACTTCCGGATGCTCCGAGAACAGCCGCAACGTGAGCAGGATCAGGTCGTCGAAGTCCACGGCATTGCAGGCGTGCAGAGCGGTTTCATAGCGCGACCGGATATGCTGGGCCAGGGCGCGGACGCTTTCGTCGGCAAAGACGGCGGCGCGTTCACCGCCGTTCTTGAATTTACTCAACAGGGCCAGGACTGCCGCCGGGTCGGCCTTTTCGCTCCCGCCGCGCGGGACGGAAATCTGGGCGAGGATTTTTTTGATGGCGCCGAGCTGTTCCGATTCGTTGTAGATGACGAAGTTGCGTTTGTAGCCGAGGCGCTCGATATGCCGGCGCAGGATCCGGACGCAGAGCGAATGGAAGGTGCAAATGGTCGGGCGAGAATCCTGGCTCTCGGCTCTCGACTTTCGACTCTCGGCCGGCTTCGGCAGGAGCTTACGGACGCGTTCCTGCATTTCGCGGGCGGCTTTGTTGGTGAAGGTCACGGCGAGGATATTGCCGGGCGCGACGCCTTTGGCGATGAGATGGGCGATGCGGAACGTGATGACGCGGGTCTTGCCGGTGCCGGCGCCGGCCAGGATCAGGACCGGGCCGTTCGAGGTTTCGACGGCCTGGCGCTGCTGGGGGTTGAGTGAATTCAGGTTCAACACGCGCGCGGAGTTTAGTTTCCGTTCCGCCCAATGCAATGTTGATGATGGAATTTTTGAAGTCTTCAGCTGAACTTAACTCTTGAAAACCTCAGGTGTTGCGCCCATTTTTTATCATGCGATTGATAGCGTTGATTCTCTCCCTCCTGGTGGCGTCGATTTCCCACGTTGCAGCCCAAGGCAAGGGTGCGATTCCCGAGATTCAGGTCGGCACGAACATCTATCGGAACGTCACGATTCAGCAGCGCGTTGGGAACAAACTCGTGATTTCGCACAGCGCCGGCCTGAGCGCGATTGACATCGCCGGTATGAATGAAGAAACGCGCGCCCGCTTTGGGGTTTCCGGTCCGCTGGTGCCAACCCAACCCATCACCGGATTGATCCTGACCAATCAGGGTGGCACCCGCATTGCCAAGGGACACAGCTTGTTTCTCACCTCTTCAAACAGCATCTGCCACCTTAACTTTCAAGGTCATGCCGTCATTCTTCGGTTTGAACATGCTGACGGTGACGTGGAACTTTGGTTCAACGGCCCGGACAATGCATATCTTCATCCCGGGAATTATGAAAACACCCGCAGTCGCGGCAGCGGCCCAATCCCCACGCTGGGGATCTCATCGGATGGTTTGAGTCAGGAGGGAACGGGGAATTTTAATGTCAAGGAAGCGACGTTCATCGGCGATAGAGTGGCGGTTTTTCGTGCCACATTCGACTTCACGCCGGAGAATGCGGTTGGACAGGTCAAAGGCGAAGTTTATTTCAACACCAAGGCATTTTATCCGACCGGAGCCTTGGGGCGTGTCCCGGCAGCGGTACCAGGCAGGCCGCGCTACACCGCCCTGGTCGTCAGCGGGGGCGCCAATGGCGCCAAGGGAGGCGAAACCATTTTCTGCGTTGCCCCGGATGCGATGGTGAAAGCCAGGAAGGACCAAGGTGGAGGATACCAGTTCAGCTTTGCCTCCTCACAAGGCACGCGGGAGGTTTCCTTCTCTCCGCCCGGCAATGGCAGTTTGCACCCGGGAACGTTCACAGGCGCCAGGTTCTCCGCCGCCAGCGGATTGAGCCCCCAATTCAGACTTTCAGGAGACCCGGACTTTTCCACCGCCGGCACGTATAGTTTTGTAATCAAACACTTGGAGCAGGACGAATTAGGCAATGCCACCGCATTTTACGCCACTTTTTCCCGGGATGACCGGAGCGGCTACGCGGGCGAGATTTGCTACAACTCCCCGATCATGTATTCCACGAACCAGTATCTGGCTGCTGCCAAAAATTTTTCCGATATGCTTAAGAGCCATGCGCCGGAGGCGCCATCCCATCCCCGAAAAAGCGGCACGGGGTTCTTTATCAGCGACGACGGCTTTCTGGTAACCAACGAGCATGTGGTCAATAACGCCAGTAATATACGCCTGGTCACCAGCGAGGGAACGATTGACGCCAAAGTGGTCCAAGCGGATGCAGACAATGATCTGGCTTTGCTGAAAGCAACCGGGAAATTTTCCCCCTTGCCGATTGCGACGAGCCGCGCGGTGCGTTTGGGCGGCACGGTGGCCACCGTTGGTTTTCCCGACCCAACCTTGCAGGGGTTTGCGCCCAAGCTGGCCAAAGGGGAAATTGCGTCGTTGTCCGGCGCGGGTGACAGTCCGCGTTATTTCCAGATCAGTGTGCCGGTGCAGCCGGGCAATTCGGGCGGGGCGCTGGTGGATGAGCGTGGCAATGTGGTGGGCGTGGTGTCGGCCAAACTGGATGCGTCCGTGGCGCTGGCGATAAGCGGAGCGTTGCCGGAAAATGTGAATTACGCGGTCAAGAGCAGTTTTCTGTTGAGCTTCCTCGAATCCGTGCCGGCAGTCTCGGCCAAACTCAAAGCGCCGCTGACATCTGACCGGAGGTTTGAAGATGTGGTCAAATCCGCGCAGGACGCCGCGGTGCTCGTCCTCGTTTATTGAGACGCCAGGGCGGCTCGCCCGTAGCCTCGCCCCATCAAACGTACCACTGCCAATAAAAAGCCCCTTGCTGTGGAAAGCGAGGGGTGTTCGAAAAGCAAACGGTTTACTTGCCGGCGGTGCCGGTTAGCCCGGCTTTCTGCAGCGCATCAAAGGCTTCCTTGTCGTTGAAGTCGCCGGTGACGGTGAACGACTTGGCGCCCTTGGTGGCGGTGTTGGCCGTCACGCCCGAAACCGAGCTGAGCGCGGTGTTGACCGACTTGACGCATTTGCCGCAGCACAGGTGTACCCCGTCAACCTCGAGCGACTGCACCTTCTGGTTCTTGGCGCCGGTGTCGGCATTGACCTTGATGTCGGGATTGCTGCTCTTGCCGAAGTAACCGGCGGCAGTCAGCGCATCCACCGCCTTCTGCACCGTGGCCGTGTCCGGTCCGGTCAGGTCGACCGTGCCGTCGTCCATGTCGGCTTTGGCGGTCACACCATGGACCGGGCTGACCGCCTTTTCCACGCCCTTGACGCAGCTCGAGCAGCAGAGGTGAACATCGGTGAGTTTGACCGAAACGTCGGCGGCCTGGGCCGAGAAGGCCAGGGCCAGCCCCAGTAATGCGGAAGCAAAAATATTTTTCATAGTTTAGATTAGATGGTTAAAGGCTGAATTTGTTCCAGAGTTGATTGCTGGTCAACTAAGAACAGATCGGGTCGGCAGTAAGAAACTGTTTCGCAGGTGTATTTTCAAAACAGGGAAATTTGGACTACGGCGGCAAGCGGAGCGCGACGCCGCTTTGGCACTGACTGACTTTTTGCATTGTTTCCCGGTAAAAAGCGCTGTCGCCGCTGCGCTCTGCCAGCGCAGTCCAAGAAGTTTGCAGCGATATCATCACTGGTTTCGCCAATGAATTAATTTTGAAAACACATCTTGGAATGGAGCCTTCTGACGTCGGCTGCCACGCCGTCAAAAAATCCCAAAATAATAGTTGACTATTTAGTCTACTTTGGTAGATTTGGTTTGTGATTCAGCGGTGCTGGGTCAAATCTGAAGAAAGAGAGAAGATTATGGGCCGTGTGAGTGATGCCAAGAAGAGATTGATGGATGCCGTATCGGAGCTGATCTGGAGTGGTTCCTACGGCAGCACGACCATTGACCACATCTGCGAGAGGGCGGGGGTCAAGAAGGGGAGTTTTTATTATTTTTTCGATTCCAAGTCCGAACTGGCGGCTGAGGCCATGGAGAGCAACTGGCAGGTCCGGCGGGTGGAGCTGGACGCGATTTTTTCACCGATGATTCCGCCGTTGGACCGTCTGCGTAAATATTGCCAGTTTAGCTATGAATTTCAGCGTGAAATCAAAGCCAAACATGGCCATGTGTTGGGTTGCCCGCTCTTCGCCCTGGGCGCCGAGGTTTGCACTCAGGAGGACGCGTTGCGGAAGAAGATCGAGGAGATTTTGAGCTACAAACACAAATACATCGAATCGGCCATTCAGGATGCCCATGCGGCAGGAGAAATTGAAGCGCCGGATCCGGGAGCCAAAGCGTCAATGATTCTGGCGTATTACGAAGGCTTGCTGACTCAGGCGCGCATTCAGAACGACGTCAGTGTTTTACGCGACACCATCCATGGAATCTTCGCGATCCTGGGTGTGAAAGAAGGCAAAGCCGTGGCAGCTTAAATTTTTTTGATCATTTATTTGACTAAACAGACAACTACTCAAAAGGAGAAAATATGAAGATGAATCAAGGAGTAAATGAAGCGGGTGCCGTCAGAACCATGGCGAATGCGTGTGTCGCATCCTGCCAGAAATTGGTGGCACAGATCGAACGGACCAAACAGAATTTGCTGGCTGAATTGCAGGAGAGCTTCCAGGTGCCGGAACAATTATTTCGGCAAGCCCTGGGTGAGGCCGAGGCGTTGGCGTGGCAGACGGGTTATCCGCAGCTCGTGTTCCCGACGCTGGGCATGGAGAAGGTCCAGGCTGTGGCAGCGTGGCAACGCCGGCAACAGTCGCTGGTTCCCGGCCGGCGTGCAAACAGGCTGGCCGCCTGAGCCGGGCATTTCGACCATCAACATCAAAAGAGGAGGAGAACAAGCATATGAAACCAGGGAGATTTTTTCGTCTGATCGTACTGACATTTCTAACCGGTGCCGGGCTCGCCCTGTTTGCGGGTTGCAGCCGGAGCGCAGCGAAGCAGCAACCTCCGCCGACCACGGTGACCGTGGCGCCGGTGGAGCAGAAGGAAATTGTCGAGTGGAGCGAGTTCACCGGCCGGGTCGAACCCGTGGAATCGGTGGAGGTGCGTCCGCGGATTTCCGGTTACATCCAGGAGGTGCGTTTTCAGTCGGGACAACTGGTGAAGAAGGGCGACGTATTGTTCGTCATTGATCCGCGCTGGAACCAGGCGACGGTGGACCAGCGTCAGGCCGAATATGAGCAGGCGCGGCGGGAGCAGGAGCGGATGGCGCAATTGCTGGCGAACAAGGCGATCTCGGCCGAGGAGGCGGATGGCCGGAAGGCCCGCTACGACGGGGCCAAGGCGGCGTTGGAATCGGCCCGGCTCGACCTCGAATACACGCAGGTATGTGCGCCCATTGACGGACGGGTGAGCCGCGCGCTCCTGACCCAGGGCAATTACGTGAGCGGCGTCGCCGGCTCGGCGTCGTTGCTCACCACCCTCGTTTCAGTGGACCCGGTTTATGTGCATGCAGACATTGACGAGGATGCGTACCTGAAATTCAGCCAGCTGGTCCGTGACAAAAAGCTGGGCGGCGACGATGGCGGCAAGATTCCGGTGGAGCTGGAACTGGCCGATGAACAGGGCTTTCCGCACCTGGGCCACATCGAGTCGTTCGACAACCAATTGAACCCCGACACCGGCAGCATCCTGCTGCGCGCGGTCTTTTCGAACAACGACGGCCGGATCGTGCCCGGCTTGTTTGCGCGGATCCGGATTCCCCTGAGCGAGCGGCATTCCGCGCTGCTCGTGGATGAGCGCGCCATCGGCACCGACCAGTCGCAAAAATTTGTGCTGTCCCTGACGCCGACCAACACCGTGGCGTATCAGCCGGTGCAACTGGGGCCGCTGGCTGACAGCAAACGCATCGTCCGTTCCGGCCTGCAGGCGGGCCAGGAAATCGTCGTCAACGGGCTGGAACGGGTCCGTCCCGGCATGCCCGTGACCGCGGAGAAAGAAACCGTGAACGCCTCCAGTGGCGGACAGCAGACAGCCAAACGCTGAGCTGGTCTTCAAACGACAACCCGAATCAACGGTCATGAACTTTTCCCATTTCTTCATCCGGCGCCCGATTTTTGCCGGCGTGTTATCCATCGCGGTGTTCATCATGGGTTTGATCGCGATGTTCAAACTGCCCATCAGCGAGTATCCCGAGGTGGTGCCGCCGACGATTGTCGTGCGCGCGACGTATCCGGGAGCGACACCCAAAACCATTGCCGAAACGGTGGCCTCGCCGCTGGAGCAGGCCGTCAACGGCGTGGAAGGTTCGCTCTACATGTTTTCGCAGGCGACCGCCGACGGGGTGATGACGCTGACGGTGACCTTCAATCTGGGCACCGACGTGGACAAGGCGCAGGTCCAGGTGCAGAACCGCGTTTCCCAGGCACTGCCCAAACTGCCGGAGGAAGTCCGCAACCTGGGCGTTACCACCACCAAGCAATCGCCCGACCTGACCATGGTGGTGCACTTGTTTTCGCCCAACAGCCGTTATGACGAGGTGTATGTCCGCAACTTCGCGACGTTGCAGGTGAAGGACGCCCTGGCGCGCATTCCCGGCGCCGGCGACGTGGAGGTATTCGGGTCGGGTGATTACGCCATGCGCTTGTGGCTCAACCCGGACAAACTCGCCGCCCGGAATCTGACCGCCAGCGATGTCGTCGCCGCCATCCGCGAACAGAACGTGCAGGTCGCCGGTGGCATCATCGGCCAGCCGCCCGTCAGCCATCCGGTGAATTTTGAAATGCAGGTCAACGTGAAGGGCCGGCTGGTTTCCGAGGAGGAATTCGGCCAGGTCATTGTGAAAACCGGTCCGAACGGAGAAAAGACCCTGCTCAAGGACGTGGCCCGCATTGAGCTGGGCGCCGGCAGCTACTCGCTCCGTTCGCTGCTGGACAACAAGACGGCGGTGGCACTGCCCATCTTCCAGACCCCCGGCGCCAACGCGCTGCAGCTTTCCAAGGACGTCCGGCGAAAAATGGAGGAGCTTAAGAAGAACTTCCCTGAAGGGATCGACTACTCGGTCGTTTATGACCCGACGGTGTTCGTGCGGCATTCGATTGAAGCGGTGGTGCACACCCTGGGCGAGGCCATCCTGCTGGTGGTGATTGTGGTCATCATCTTCCTGCAAACGTGGCGCGCGGCTATCATTCCGCTGGCCGCCGTCCCGGTGTCGCTCGTCGGCACCTTTACCGTCATGCTCATGCTCGGCTTCAGCATCAACGCGCTATCGCTGTTCGGGCTGGTGCTGGCCATCGGCATCGTGGTGGACGACGCCATCGTCGTGGTGGAAAACGTCGAGCGCAACATCGCGAACGGGCTGTCAGCCTTTGCCGCCGCCAAGCGCGCGATGGAGGAAGTCACCGGGCCCATTGTGGCCACGGCGCTCGTGCTGTGCGCGGTGTTCATTCCCACGGCCTTCATCAGCGGCCTGACCGGCCAGTTCTACAAGCAGTTCGCGATCACCATCGCGATTTCCACGGTCATTTCCGCGTTCAATTCGTTGACGCTGTCGCCGGCCCTGTGCGCGGTATTGCTGAAGGATCACCAATCGCCGAAAGACTGGTTATGGCGTGGGATGGACCGGACGTTCGGCTGGTTTTTCAAGCCATTCAACCGGGCTTTCGCGTGGTCCGGGGCCAAATACGGCGTCGGCGTCAGTTCCGTGCTCCGCAAGAGCGTCATCGCGCTGGTGGTTTATGGCGGGCTGGTATTGCTGACCGCCTGGGGATTTGACAAGGTCCCGACCGGTTTTGTGCCGACGCAGGACAAGCAATATCTCGTTGCGTTTGCGCAACTGCCCGACGGTGCGTCGCTGGATCGTACCGAGGCGGTCATCCGGCGCATGTCGGATCTCGGTTTAAAACAGCCCGGGGTGGAGGCGGCGGTGGCATTTCCCGGGTTGAGCATCAACGGGTTCAGCGTGGCCCCGAATTCCGGCATTGTGTTCTTCACGTTGAAACCATTTGAGGAACGCGCGACGGCGGCCCAGAGCGGCCTGGCGATTGCGGGCGCGTTGAATCAGAAGTTCGGCGCGATCCAGGATGCGTACGTGCTCACCGTGCCGCCGCCCGCCGTGATGGGACTGGGCCAGATTGGCGGCTTCAAGCTCTACCTTGAAGACCGGGCCGACCTTGGCTACGACGCGCTGTATCAAAATTTGCAGGGCATCGTCGGCAAAGGCTACCAGACGCCGGAACTGGCCGGTTTGTTCTCCACCTTCACCGTCAACGTTCCGCAACTGGATGCGGACATCAACCGGGTGCAGGCCAAGACCCAGGGTGTGCCGTTGCAAAATCTGTTCGAGACGCTGCAGATTTACCTGGGCTCGCTCTATGTGAACGACTTCAACCGGTTCGGGCGCACCTACGAGGTCATCGCCCAGGCCGACTCGCAATTCCGCGAACATCCGGAGGACATTACCCGGCTCAAGACGCGCAATGACAAGGGCGAGATGGTGCCGCTGGGCGCGGTGGTAAAGGTGACGGAGACGCACGGTCCGGACCGGGTGATGCGTTACAACGGCTATCCGGCGGCGGAAGTCAACGGTGCCCCGGCCCCGGGCTACAGCTCCGGGCAGGCGGAAGCCGCCATGTCCAAAATCGCCGCCGAAAATCTGCCGCGCGGCATGGAGTACGAATGGACCGACCTGACCTATCAGCGGATCCTGGCAGGCAACACGGTCGTTTACGTGGGGCCGCTCTGCATCCTGCTCGTGTTCCTGGTACTGGCGGCGTTGTACGAAAGTTTCCGCCTGCCGCTGGCCATCATTCTCATCGTGCCGATGTGTTTGCTGTTTGCCATCACGGGCGTCTGGCTCAAGGGCAGCGACAACAACATCTTCACGCAAATCGGGTTGATCGTGCTGGTCGGGCTCGCGTGCAAGAACGCCATCTTGATCGTTGAATTTGCCAAGCGCAAACAGGACGAGGGGTTTTCGCCGGTTGAGGCCGCCATCGAGGCGTGCCGCCTGCGGTTGCGGCCGATCCTGATGACCTCCA
>CAYPSF010000060.1:0-23962 GCA_964413165.1 uncultured Bifidobacteriaceae bacterium | reverse complement strand
CCCAGCTTTCCGCGCCCACGCCGCTGACGGCCGATTACACGCGCAAATCCATCGCCGAATTCGTTAGGCAATACCCGAATGTGGGCCTGATGGTTTGTCTGGGTGAGGCGCTGCAGGGCACGCCCAACCAGTTGGACTGGTGCACGAACGTCATTCTGACCGGCATGCTCGACGGTATGAAAGCGGCGGGCCTCAAGGAGGAGCCGCCGGTGGTCATCCGCACGCACGCCATGGATGCCAACGCCATCATCCCGGCCGCACTACGGATGTACACGAACCTGTTTACCGAGACAAAATACAACGGTGAATCGCTCACCACCTGGGAACCGCGCGGCAAAGACCAGGCAACGCACCTCGCGATGAGCCGGCTCGGCCCGCATCTGGTGAACATTCACATCCTCTCCAACCTCGAACCGTTCCGCTACGGCGACCAGCAATTCATCCAGAAATGCATGCAGGCCGCGCGCGACCGGTTGGGCGCCAGCGGGCTGCACCTGTATCCGCTGTCGTATTGGAACTGGCCTTATGCACCCGATATCGCCAACCCGCCGTTACTCCAGTGGGATCGGGACTGGATCTGGTACGAAGCCTGGGCGCGTTACGCCTGGAATCCGGATATCCCGGAAAAGGAGGACCGCGCCTATTGGATTTCACGGCTCGCCGAACGCTTTGGCAACACGAATGCCGCCGATCGAATCCTGGATGCCTATAATCATGCCGGCGAGGTTGCGCCGCGGCTGATCCGGCGGTTCGGAATTACCGAGGGCAATCGCCAGACGCTCTCGCTGGGCATGACCCTCGACCAGTTGGTTAATCCGAAAAAGTACAATGTTTTGCCGGACCTTTGGGAATCCCAGGCGCCGCCGGGCGAGCGGCTGGATGAATACGTGAAAAAGGAATGGAACCATCAGCCGCATGCAGGCGAGACCCCGGAAACCGTCATTGTCGAAACGCTCAACGCCGCCAGCAATGCCATCGCTTCGATAACGGCCGCGGACCCGTGGGTCGACCGGAATCGCGGCGAATTCGCCCGGCTGTGCAATGACGCCCGTTGTATTGAGGCCATGGCGCAGTTTTACGCGGCCAAAGTAAAAGCGGCGGAATGGGTTTTGCGATACAATTACAGCCAGGATCCAGAGGATTTGAAACGGGCGCGACAATTCCTCGTCGAGAGTTTCGCGCACTACGAATTTCTGGCGGCACTGACCGAGCGGATTTATTATTTTGCCAACTCGATGCAAACGTCCCAGCGAAAAATCCCCTTCGTCGGCGGCGTCAAAGGTGTCGGCACGAATTATCTCTGGTCCCAACTCGTGCCACTTTATCAGAAGGAATTGGACGATTTTCGGGCCATGGTGGCGCAGCTCAAACAAAGCACCAATGCCCCGATGGTGTCGGTTGACGAGGCGAATATCAAACCCTGGCCGGCGGCGGCCTTCAAGCTCATCAGCACCAACGCGGAAACCTACGAAGTCAAAACCGGTGCCCGGCCGTTTACGGACCGGAATTACACCATCCGGGACCTCGCGCCGGAATTGAACGGGTTGACCGGCATCCGATTTTCCCATGAAGCCGCGAAGAGCGGCCGTTATCAGCCCGTGGAATTTGAAGCGGCCGAGCCGGTGCAGGTGCTCGTCGGCTACTTCAACAACCCGAAGGACATCTGGCTCCAGGTGCCGAACCTGGACTTTGCCGCCCAGGCCGACGAACGCGGCGGCATCGAACCGGTGATCCGCGACGCAGCCGACATCGAACAATGTCCCAATGTGAACGTCCATGCCTTTCGTTACGACGCCGGCCGGCAAAAACTGGAACTGATCGGCCAGGGCAGCTTTGTGATTCTCGGCATCGTGCCGCAATCGGTTAAATTGGAGAAACGGGACGCGAAAGTGGGAGTGAAATGAAACCCGAAAACCGAAACCTGAAGCCCGAAACCCGAAGTTCCCGCAGCCGGGGTTGTGGGTTGTGGCGTTCGAATTTCGAATTTCTTTCGGTTTTCCTTGCCCTGTTGTGTTCGATCGAGCTCCGGGCGCTCGCGGCCCAAAGCCCGTTTGCGCAGGTCGAACAGATCCAACTGGGCGAGGCCCGCTGGACCAACGGTTTCTGGGCCGACCGCTTTGAGCTTTGCCACACGCAGATGCTGCCCAGCATGGGCCGGTTGATGGAGGGCACCAATTATTCCCAGTACTTCCGCAATTTTCAAATCGCCGCCGGCTTGGCGGAAGGCCATTACCGCGGTGCACCGTTCAATGACGGCGATTTCTACAAGCTGATCGAGGGTGCCTGTGCCGCGTATGCCGTGACCCATGACGAATATCTGGAGCGCGGCATCGAACGGGCCATCGGCGTCATCGCCCAGGCACAGCGCGCGGACGGTTATTTGCATACCCCCGTGCTCATCCGGTTGCGCAACGGCGACACGAACGCCGCGCCCTTCCAGGACCGCAATAATTTCGAGATGTACAACCTGGGCCACCTGATGACGGCGGCGTGCGTGCATTATCGCGTCACGGGGCGCACCAATTTCCTCGCCGTCGCCTGCAAGGCGGCGGACTTTCTGTACGCGACGTTTCACGATGCGCCGCCTGAGGTGGCGCGCAGCTCGGTCTGCCCGTCGCATTACATGGGCATCGTCGAACTCTATCGCGCCACTGCCAACCCGCGTTACCTGGAGCTGGCGAAAAAGTTTTTCGAACTGCGCAACGGAATCAAGGACGGTGGCGATGACAATCAGGACCGCCTCCCGTTGGCGGAGCAGACCGAGGCGGAGGGCCATGCCGTGCGCGCCAATTACCTGTACGCCGGCGCGGCAGATTTATTCATGGAAACCGGCGATAAGAATTTGTGGCAGCCCTTGGAGCCCATCTGGACCAATGTGGTCACGAAAAAAATGTATATCACCGGCGGTTGCGGCGCCCTTTATGACGGAGCGTCGCCGGATGGCGCGAAGGACCAGAAAGCGATCACCCGCGTGCACCAGGCTTACGGGCGCAATTATCAGTTGCCCAACACCACCGCCTACAGCGAGACTTGCGCCAACATCGGCAACGTGTTGTGGAACTGGCGGATGTTCCTCGCCACGGGTGAAGCGCGGTTCGTGGATGTGGTGGAACTGGCGCTTTACAACAGCGTGCTTTCTGGCGGCAGCCTGGACGGGACAAATTTCTTCTACACCAACCCGCTCCGGGTGACGGACCCGCTGCCGGCGGAATTGCGCTGGTCGCGGACGCGCGTGCCGTATGTCAGTTCGTTTTGCTGTCCGCCCAACCTCGTCCGCACGATCGCCGAGTCCGCCGACTATGCCTATGGCAAATCCAGCGGCGCCATCTGGGTGAACCTTTATGGCGGCAGCACGCTCGCAACGGAATTGCCCGGCGGACAACCAATCCGGCTGACGCAGGAAACCGATTACCCGTGGAATGGCCGGGTGCGGATCATTATCAACGATTGTGGCGGGAAAGAATTTGCATTGAAGCTGCGGATTCCCGGCTGGGCCGGCAGCGCGTCGGTACGCATCAATGACCAGCCGGCGGAATCATCCCCGGTGCCGGCCAGTTACTTTGAAATTCGCCGTGCGTGGAAACCGGGCGATTTTGTGGATCTGGATCTGCCGATGGCGCCGCGTCTGATGGAGGCGAACCCGCTGGTGGAGGAGGATGCCAACCAGGTGGCCATCCAGCGCGGGCCGGTGGTGTATTGCCTCGAATCGGCCGACTTGCCGCGCGGCATCCGGCTGGCCGATGTGGTGATTCCGGCGAATATTCATCTGACCGCGCGTTACGACCGGCGACTGCTCGATGGCGTGGTTGTTTTGGAGGGCCAGGCGCTCGTCCGCCCGTCCGATAACTGGAAGGGAAAACTCTACCGCGAATTTCAACCCCCAGACCTCAAACCGGTCAAGGTCTGCTTCATTCCTTACTCCGTCTGGGCCAACCGTGGGCCATCGGAGATGTCCGTCTGGTTGCCATTGGCCGCTGGAGATTATTAACGGAGGTTTGCAGAAAATCGTATAAACAACTTCGGTAAACTGTGCTAAAACAGGGTCTGATTCAATGGGAAATTGTCATTCATCCCGTCCTGCCGGCTCATGCCGCCACTGTCATTTTTGGAAATTTATTTGGCAATTTTTACATTATGCCCGGGTCGCGGATATGTTAAGCTGCCTCTGTTCCAAACTGCTGCAAATCAGAGCATTGTTTAATCATGGGTGGTTGATAAAAAATTTGTGATGAAGGAAGCAGAACCTGCAAAATCATTTAAAGCAAAATGTACCTCGATCCTATGAATAAGGCGCCTACAAATCTTCGGCAGTGTTCCCAATGGGCAGGCATCGCAATGGCAACCCTCATCGTGTTGGTTGCCACCAATTCGGCCCAGGCGGTACAAACCATCGCGCTGGGAGCGGCCAGCACCCGGGTCGTGCCGGCGGATATATACTCCGGCATTAATTATTCGGGCATTCACACCAACGGGTTTGGCATCACAATCGATGGCGGCACGGACGAGGTTGACCTCCAGGTGACTAATTTACCGCCTGGTGTCACCATCTATCTCCAGCAAAGTTCAATTGTTCCCGTGACTCTTCCGCTCAGTTTGAATTTGTGGATGGGCATTGCAGTGACGAATGTGGCCGCTGGCGATTACACATTGTATCTCGTCGCTTCCAGCCCGAATACGAGCATCACACCGGCGGTCAGGACCTTTGGACTGCACGTTGGGAACCGTACTTTCTGGAACGCAGTTGACGGTCCCAACAACGCGTGGTCGGTCAGCACCAACTGGGGGTCCGGCCTGCCGGCCGGCAAGGACGTCGGCTTTGAAAACCAGTCCGTGGATGTCGGCACCAACAACGTGACTGCCAATACGACCATCGGGCGGCTTTCGTATTTGCGTTCCGCCAACAACTCCTACTGGCGGACGGTCCTGAGCTCCGGGGTGACGCTTCTGGTGACGAACGGGTTCAGTGCGAACAGCCTGAGCGCCGATAACGGCGGAGGAACGGGTCATAATTTCGGCCTGGTGGTCACCGGCAGCGGCGGTGCCAGTCTCGTCGTGAGCAACCGGAACAAAGACTTCGCCCTGAACGCCGTTAACAGTGCCGCCCCGAGTCCCACTTTCACTTACGATTTCAGCAGCCTGCCCAACTTGAAGGCTTATGTGAACCGGTTTGGGGTGGCTGACCTTTCGCTGATCACCGAAGGTACGGTCGGGTCTCAATGTTTCAGAAGCTTCCTGCCCAATACCGTCATTGTCGCCTATTACGTCGACCCCGGTTCCTATGCCGGAGAACATTTCACCAATGCGATTCAATTTTTCAATCATGACGATCAAAACGCCTATCAAAATGGCAATGTTTTCACAAACGCCTGCAGTTCCGCCACGTTTTGGGCCGACAGTTTTGTGGTGGGGCGGGGGCGGGTCAATAATGCCGGCAATTATCTGCGGGTGACAGGAGCCACCCAGTTGCGCAACTCCGACGGGGTCAGCCGCATGACGTTGCTGGGCGTGGCGGTGGATTCAGGCGTCAATACGATCAACAGCGGCTGCCGGGCGACCTTGGATCTGGCGACGAGTGTTGACGTTTTGGCGGACAAGTTGTGGTTGGGCCGGTGCCGACCGCGCCAGGGCCCCAATGCCAACGCGCATGTTTATGGAATTTTAACTTACCGGGGCGGCACCGTGGATGTGAACACGGCCATGCTTGGTTATCAAATAGCCACCAACGACAATGATTGCAAAGGTATCATCAATGCCACCAATGCCACGCTGGTCGTAAACAATCTGATGGTCCTGGGTTATACGCGCGGCGATTTTGTGACCAACGGTACATTCGCTGCCAATGGCGGCGGCCAGCTCAATCTCTCCGGCAGCACCTGCACCGCCCGGATCAATACCGTCACCGTCGGCGGACCGGCCAAAGCGTCCCTGAACAACAGCATCACGGTGGCGGCCGGCGCCCAGCTCATCCTGACCAACACCATCGGTGCTGCCGATGCCAAATTGAACCAGCTGACCATGAGTGGCGCGACGCTCACCTTGCATCTAAACGGCACCGATACCCGGATTTATGCGAAAAACGTGACGACCAGCGGCACCTGTACCATCAACCTCGCGGCCATCACCAACACCGGGGCTTACCCCGTGGAAATTCCGCTCATTTCGTACGAAACCCAGGCTGCAACTTTCACCTTGGGCACGTTGCCTGTGGCCACTCCACCCTATTCGGCCTTTCTCACCAATGATACCAGTCTCAACGCCATCTGCGTAGTCCTCACGGCCGGCCCCTGGCAGCCCGGCCCGGTGAAGTGGGCCGGCAACCTCAGCGGCAACTGGGATACCACCACGACCAACTGGCTGAACGGCAGCACTCCTTACAAATACGCCGACGGCATCACCGCGCGCTTTGACGATTCGGGCCTGACGAACAACGTCAACCTCACCATCACACTCCTGCCCGCCGGCACGACCGTCAGCAACAGTTCTGTGAACTACACGTTCGGCGGTGCCGGCAAACTCAGTGGCGGTGGCGGCTTGACCAAGCAAGGCTCCGGCACGCTCATCATCACCAACACCGGCGGCAATGACTTCTCCGGCAGCATCACGGTCAGCGGTGGAACACTCCAGGTCGGCAACGGCGGCACTGGCGGCAGCCTGGGCGCCGGCAATCTGACCAACAACGCCGCGCTGGTCTTTAATCGGACCGGCAGCCTTACCGTGGCGAATTTCATCTCCGGTACCGGTACGCTCGCAAAAAATGGAACGGGCACCCTCACGGTCAGCGGCGCCAATACTTACACCGGAGATACCGTCATCAATGGCGGCACCCTGGCCTTGAGCGGTTCCGGGGCCATTGTGGGCAGCACCAACATTGCCATTGCCTCCGGCGCGGTGTTGGACGCGAGCGGGCGCATCGACGGCACCCTGGCGCTGGCCAATGGCCAGACGTTGCGCGGCAATGGCGCAGTCCAAGGCAGCCTGACGGCGAGCGTGGGCTCGACGGTGTCGCCCGGACAGTCGGTGGGTGTGCTGACGGTCACGAATGCGGTGGTTCTCCAGGGAACAACCGTGATGGAAATTGACAAGACGGCGGGGACGAACGATCTGCTGGGCGGAGCCGTCAGCATCACTTATGGCGGCACGCTCGTGGTGTCCAACCTGAGCGTTGCCTTTGCCAATGACGACAGTTTTAAACTCTTCAACGCCGGCGCTTATGCCGGCGCGTTCACCGGCATCGTCCCCGCGATACCCGGAAACGGATTGGAATGGGACACCTCCGCTTTGACCAACAGCGGTACGCTCAAGGTTGCGCTGGGTCCGTTGACCTGGACCGGAGCCGCCAGCGGCGACTGGGACACCACTACCCTGAACTGGCTGAGCTTTGTGACTCCTTCAACCTACGCGGATGGTTCACGCGTGCAATTTGACGATGAGGGCCTGACCGGTAGCGTTAATCTGAACACCGCTCTTGCGCCGGCCAGCACCATGGTCAATAACAACTCCCTGGCCTACTCGTTTACCGGCGCCGGCAAACTCGGCGGGAGTGGCGCTTTGACCAAACAGGGCGCCGGCACGCTCACCCTGGCCAATACCGGTACCAATGACTTCTCCGGTGGCATGATGGTAAGCGGTGGAACATTGCAGGTCGGTAATGGCGGCTCCGGCGGCAGTCTGGGCGGGGGTAACCTGACCAACAACGCTGCGCTCGTTTTCAATCGTACCGGCAACCTGACTGTGACGAACACCATCTCCGGCACCGGTACACTCGCGCAGAACGGCCCCGGCAGGATTGTGCTTACCGGGGGCAACACTTACACCGGTAACACTGCCATCAATGCCGGCGCCCTGGCATTGACCGGCACCGGAGCCATTTCCAGCAGTGCCAGCGTCACGGTCGCCACGGGTGCAGCGTTGGATGCCAGCGGACGCACCGACGGCACGCTGACCCTGGTCAGCAGCCAGACGTTGCAGGGTAACGGCAGCATCCTCGGCAACCTGACGGCAAATTTTGGTTCCACGCTGACGCCCGGACCGTCAGTGGGTGTGCTGACGGTCACGAATGCGGTGGTTCTCCAGGGAACAACCGTGATGGAAATTGACAAGACGGCCGGGACGAACGATCTCCTCGGCGGGGCCGCCAGCATCGCCTATGGCGGCACACTGGTGGTGTCCAACTTGAGCGCTGCCCTGACCAACGGTGACAGCTACAAGCTGTTTGATGCGGTTGCCTATTCCGGCGCTTTCACAAACATCCTGCCGAAGCGGCCCGGTCCCGGCCTGACCTGGGATACCAGCGGTCTGACCGACAGCGGCACGCTGGCCGTGGCGCCGGAAGCGCCGATTCCGCCGTCGGCGTCCATCAAGATTGACTTCTCGATTGCCGGTCGGGCCGAGGCCATTGACCCGAACTTCCTGGCGTGGGTGGTGAACGATGGCAACGTGCTGAGCAGCAATTTCAGCGGCATCACCATCACCTTCACGAAGAAGGGACCGTATGGTGCGGGGCTAACGGGAGATTGGTGGAAGTCAGGGGTGGATGACCTCCATTGCCTGATGGCGGATGACGGCATGACCGTTGACAGCGGCGACCTGGGTGGTCAAATCGAGATGCGGATCAGCGGCCTGAGTCCCGGACCGCATACCATTGCCACCTATCACAACAGCTTCGCCGACCCGTCGGCGAACACGTTCAGCCCGCTCAATATTTCAGTCAACGGCGTGCTGACGATCACCAACCTGGTTCCCAGCAACCGGGTGACGAACAATTACGATGCGGCCTCTGCCTTCATGCAGGTCGTGGCGGAAGAGGACCAGGACGTGGTGATTTTATACCAGGCCGATACCAACAGCACTGCGTCCTCCAAGAACGTCTGGATCAACGGACTGGAAATTGACACGGTCAATTCGACCCTCAAGGCGATCAACCCCACACCGGCGAATGGCGACGAGCACGTGGACATCGATTCCGGCAGCCTGACATTGACGTGGCAACCCGCGGCCTCCGCGGTGTCGAACGAGGTCTATTTCGGAACCGTCAGCAACGATGTGATGACCGCCACCCATGCCTCGCCGTTGTTCCAAGGCTCGCAAGCCGGGACCAATTATGTCGTCACGAATCTCAACAGCCTGCTGACATATTATTGGCGGGTGGATGAAATCAATGCCACCAACGGCGTGGCCAAGGGTGATGTGTGGCTCTTCCGCAAGCGGCATCTGGCATTCCCGGGCGCGGAAGGTTATGGGCGGTTTGCGCGCGGCGGGCGCGGCGGGGTCGTGCTCGAAGTGACCAACCTCGCCGACAGCGGCCCGGGCACCTTCCGGTGGGCCGTTTCGCAAACGCTGGCAGACAATGGACCGCGCACGATTGTTTTTGCCGTGTCCGGGCTGATCGAGCTGCAAAGTGAGCTGACCGTGGGCAAGGACAACAGCAAGCTCACCATCGCCGGCCAGACCGCGCCCGGCAAAGGCATCAACATCAAGAAATATCCCTTCGGCTTCAGCGGCGGTGACGACGTGATTGTCCGGGACATGCGCAGTTTCCCGGGCAAGTATTCCGGCCAGACTGTCAACGGTATGGGCTTCGGCGGGGTGAATAATTCCATCATGGATCATTGCTCATCCGGCTGGTCCATGGATGAATGCATCCCCAGCCGCGGAGCGCAGAACATGACCATTCAGAATGTCATGATCTCCGAACCGCTCAACGTTGCCGGCCACAAGAATTATCCGCCCGGCACCCGGCATGGTTACTCGAGCAGCACCAGCGGCAACATCGGCAGCTGGCACCATGACCTGCTGGCAAACGCCGAAGGCCGCAACTGGAGCCTGGCGGGCGGGTTGACCGGCGATGGACAATACGCCGGCCGGCTCGATATCCGGAACAACGTCGTTTACAACTGGAATGGACGAACCACCGATGGCGGCGTCGCGCAGCTCGACTTCGTCAACAACTATTACAAGAAGGGTCCCGTCGGCGGCATCAATACCTATCTCAACCCGGATCACGGGACCAACGCCGATGGCTCCTACGGCCAGCGTTACTACTCTTCGGGCAACACGATGCCGGGATTCCCGCAGAACAACACGGGCGGCTGGATGACCAACCAACCGTTCTTCCCCTCCTACGTGACCACGCAGTCGGCCACCAATGCGTATAAGATCGTCCTCTCGGACGTCGGCTGCACCCAGCCAATGGTGGATAATCATGACACTCGCCAGATTAACGAGGCGATTAATGGGACCAATACCTATTTCGGCAGCGTGAGCGGCCTGCCGGGCTTGCCCGACTCGGAAACTGATGTCGGCGGCTGGGAAAATTACCCCGAAATCCATCGCGACGCCAACTGGGACACCGACCACGACGGGCTGCCCGACTGGTGGGAAATCATCAAGGGCCTGAACCCCAATTCGGCGCCGGGTGATTTCTCCGACGCCAACGCGGACCTGGTCGGCGATGAATACACCGAACTGGACCGGTATCTGAACTGGATGGCGGCGCCCCACTATGACTGCACCAACAACGCGACGCTGGATGTGGATTTGAGCCAGTACACGCGTGGTTTCACGCTCAGCCCGGTTCGCCCCGTTTCCGGTCCGGTTAACGGCACGGTCGTCCTGCTGGGCGACGGCAAGACCGCGCGGTTCACGCCTAGTGCCGGCTTCAGCGGCCTGGCGGAATTCCGGTTCGCAGTCACCGATGCGCAGGGCGACAGCATGACCAACCGGGTCATTGGCATCCATGTGCTGGCCGGGAACAACACCGCGCCGGTGTTCTTCCCGGCGGTACCCGACCAGGTGATCAACGTGGGGGTGAACCTGGCTGTTACCAATACCGCCACCGACGCGGAAGCGCCGCCGCAGACCCTGACCTTCAGCCTGGCGAGCAGTCCGCTGAATGCGCTGCTCAATACCAACAACGGCATCGTGACGTGGCGTCCGCAGGTCACCCAAGCCGGCACCACCAACCTCTTTACCTTGGTGGTGGCCGATAACGGCACACCCAGCCTGAGCGCCACCCAGAGTTTCCATGTGACCGTCAACCCGTTGACCCGGCCCAATATCAGCTCACCCGTCCGGGCCGGCAGCCAGTTCAGTTTGTCGGTGAACGGACAGGTCGGGCCGGATTACGCGGTGCAAACTTCGACCAACCTGTTTGATTGGGGCACGCTGTTCATAACCAATTCGCCGGCCATGCCGTTCAACTGGATTGATACGAACACGAGCGCCGACTCGAAGCGATTCTATCGCATCAAAATCGGGCCGCCGTTGCCATGAGCCGAGGGAAGAATTGGCGCAATCCAATCTCTCCCGTTTCGGGTGGATCATGTCGGCGTCGCCATGGCTGGCAGTTGATCGATTCGCCCGCCTGGTCGCGTAATCCGCCCGGATGATTTCAAACCGGACAGGGTCCGGTTCATTCCTTACTCCGTCCGGGCCAATTGCGGCCCGTCAGAAATGTCCGTCTGGTTGCCGCATGGCAACGGCTGAAGCGGCAATTTTTGCTGCTTCTTTGGCAGTTTTCATAATTTTCAACCGGTGGGGGGTGTGGTACATTTATGCAAATCATGTTGTGACGGTTCGCCTCGGTTCACCTCGGGTGTTGTGTCCTGTCATCCATCCAATTATGCAAAAGAAATGTCCAGCGTTCGTTTCCGGATTCCTGATGTTCCTGCTCGTCGGTTTGTCTCTGCCAGCCCAGGAAATCAAGGTGGACATCAATAATACCGGGCGGCCGCTGACGGAGGGGGAGGACCCGGCCTACACGCCCTGGTCTACGAACCAAAACTGGTTTGCGGGCGGTAATACCACCTCCAACACCTTCAGCGGTGTCACGGTCACCTTTACCCGGGTCGGTCCCGTCGGAATAGGCTTGAAACCAAATTATTGGAAGGCCGGAGTCCAGAGCACCACGTATAATGTCAAACTGACTGCGGACGGAATCGATGTGGACAGCGGCAACACTGGCGGGGAGATCGAGATGCGCATTTCCGGATTGTCCGCCGGCACCCACACGCTGCTGACCTATCACAGCATCTGGGACAGTGTCGCGCCCGGCACCGCCTCGCCATTGGATGTCTCGGTGGATGGAGTCAAGGTCATCACCAGCCTGGCCATGTCGGTCCGCGTCACCAATAATGCGGCTGCCACCACCGCTTATTTGACGTTGAATGCCGTCGCCGGCCAGGATGTTGTGGTTCTGTTTCAGGCTGAGACCAACCAGACCTACTCCCTGACCAATGTTTACATCAACGGCTTCGAGATTGATACGCCCAACTCGACTCTGAAAGCGATTTCGCCCGTGCCGCAGAACTTCGATGAACACGTGGACGCGGACAACCATGGCCTGACGCTGAGTTGGACCGCGGCTGCGTCGGCGGTTTCTCACGATGTTTATTTCGGCACCAGCAGCAACGGCGTGGCCGCCGCCACGCATGCGTCCTCCGAGTTCCAAGGCAATCAAATCCCGACCAGTTGCGCGGTCACCAATATCAGCAGCCTGTTGAGCTATTACTGGCGGATCGACGAAGTGAATGCAACCAATGGCGTCACCCGGGGCAATCTCTGGTATTTCCGCCCGCGTCATTTGGCGTTTCCGGGCGCGGAAGGCTACGGACGATTTGCCCGCGGGGGTCGTGGCGGCGTCGTGATCGCTGTGACCAACCTGAACGACAACGGTCCCGGCAGCCTGCGCGACGCCCTGACCGGCAACTACGGCCCGCGTACCGTCGTTTTCGCTGTTTCCGGGCTGATCACGCTCAATTCGGTGCTGACCATTGATAACAATAATCCTTACATTACCGTGGCCGGGCAGACGGCGCCGGGCAAGGGCATCTGCGTAAAGAACTATGTCTTCGGCATGAGCGGGGCGCGCGATGTCATCTTTCGTTATCTGCGCATCCGGGTCGGCAAGGACACGGGCCTGACCCAAAACGGTTCCGGCATGTCCGGTGTGGATTATTGCATCATGGACCACTGCTCGATCAGCTGGGGCATTGATGAGGAGATCAGTACTCGTACGGCGTATAACTTTACGTTGCAACGCACGCTCATTTCCGAGGCGCTGAACATCGCCGGACACCAGAACTATCCTCCCGGCACCGAGCATGGATACGCCGCGAGCGTCGGCGGCGAGATCGGCAGTTTGCATCACAATCTGCTGGCGCATAATGAAGGGCGTAACTGGAGTCTGGCGGGGGGGCTGGATGCCAGCGGCGTTTTTGCCGGCAGCTTGGACATCTTTAATAACGTGGTTTACAACTGGGGCAGCCGGGCTACGGATGGCGGTGCGCACCGGGTCAATTTTGTGAACAATTACTATAAACCCGGCGCGGGAACGGATTTCTTTTATGCGCTCAACGCGCAATACGACAATTTTCCGGGCACGCAACAGTATTTCTTTGATGGCAACGTCATGCCCGGACATTTTCAATTGAGCAACGAGACTGCCGGCCGCGAAGCGACGCCGGGGTCCGGCAGCGTGCCGACCACTTACAGTCCCTGGACCAATGCGCCGTTTTTTGCCTCGTATGCCACGATCGATGAGGTCACCAATGCTTATAAAAAAGTACTGTCGGATGTAGGCTGCAACGAACCGGTGATCGATGATCATGATGTTAGGGTCATCCGCGAGACAATCGATGGCACCTATACTTACACCGGTACCGGGCCTTACGGTGGCCGGCCGGGCATGCCGAATTCGACCGCCGACGTCGGCGGCTGGGAAGATTATGGAAATGCCGCCCGTCCGGCTGACTTTGACACCGACCACGACGGGCTGCCGAACTGGTGGGAACAGCTCAGAGGTCTGAACACTAATTCTCCGGCGGGAGACTTTTCCGACGCCAACGCGGACCTGGTCGGCGACGGTTACACCGAGCTGGACCGTTATCTCGCCTGGATGGCCGCACCTCATCTGGATTGCCCCGCCGGCTCGCCGGTGGACATCGATCTGACGGCGCTGACCCGTGGATTCACCAACACCAGTCCGGTCTATGCCGTCTTCAACGCGACCAACGGGACCGTGACCCTGAACAATCGACTGGCGCATTTCACACCCACGGTGACGACTAATGCCATTGGCGGATTTACGTTCTCGGTGGTGGATGCGAAGGGCTATTCCCTGACCAATTCCGTCGGTGTGCACATTGTTTCTGCCAGCACGCCGCCCGCACCCCCGGTGCTCGGCATTCGTATTCCGGGCGGGAATCTGCTCCTCGAACTGACCGGCGAAAATGGTCGCAGTCTTACCGTTCAAACCAAAATTGGTTTGAATGGATCCTGGCTCGACTGGTCCAATCTGACCGGCAACGGCGCGATGCAGTTGCTGCCGCTGAACGATCTCACCAACCAGTCACCGCGTTTTTTCCGGGCCCTCGCGCAATGAACGGAACGCCGGCCTCGGGTTCGGCGTCTTACTTTGATAATGACGCGCCCGGTCGGGCGGCCTATTCTTAAACCACGACAGGTTCAATAATTGTTTGGATTAAAATGAAGCAAATACTGACCGCCCTCGCCACCCTGCTGCTGGCCTGGCCCGCTCTGGCCGCGAACGAAAAATCGTCCGCAACGGAAACCAACGCGGCCCCGGAACAAATCGAGGCCAAATATACCCAGGCCATCGAAGGACGCACCGCCGATATCCTGAAGACTCTCGAACTGAGTGACACAAACCGGTCGGCAAAAGTCCATGATACCATCATGGGGCAATACCGCGCGTTGCGTGCTTGGCATGACGCCAACGACCCAAAACTCAAGGCGGCCAAAAGTGACACAAACGCCCTGGCACAGATTCACGGATCATTGAAAACGTTGCATGACGAATTCATTGCGAAACTTTCCGCCAACCTCACGCCGGAACAGGTGGAGAAGGTCAAGGACAAGATGACCTACGGCAAGGTCCAGTTCACCTATGCCGGTTATCTGGCGGCCTACCCGGACCTGGCCGACCCGCATAAACAGAAAATCCTCGAACTGCTCAAGCAGGCCCGGGAAGAGGCGATGGATGGAGGCAACGCCGAAGAAAAGACCGCCGTCTTCCAGAAATGCAAAGGCAAAATCAACAACTACCTCTCCCTGCAGGGGATTCATCCCAACAAACAAAAGCCGGCGGCCAAATCGCCGTCCGACCAGTAATCGCATCCCATGGCCACTGAATGGAAATCCGATGCCGAATTGTTCGCGCTTTGTTGCCGCGAACTTTATACGCCGGTCGTGGGTGACATCCTCGACGACCTCGGCCACGCCCATCAGTTTCTCCCGCAGCCCATCCAGCCGTTGCGGGAGGAAATGAAGGTGGCCGGTCGCGCGATGCCGGTATTGATGATTGATGTTTTCGGCAAACAGAAGCAGCCCTTTGGCAAACTCACCGAGGCGCTCGACCAGTTGCAGCCCGGCGAAATCTACGTCGCCACTGGCGGTGAAATGCGTTGTGCCTACTGGGGCGAAATCCTTACGGCCACGGCCAAAAAACGTGGCGCCGTCGGCGCGGTCATCAACGGTTTCCACCGTGACACGCCCAGGGTGCTGGAACAAAACTGGCCGGTTTTCAGCCGCGGCCGGTTTGCGCAGGATTCCGCCGTGCGCACCCAGGTCGTGGATTACCGCTGCCCCATCGAGGTCGGCCAGGCGTCGGTCGCACCGGGGGATTTGATTTTTGGCGATCTCGACGGCGTTATCGTGGTGCCGAGGCCGGTTGAGGCTGAGGTCATTGAACGCGCCCTGGCCAAGGCGCGCGGCGAAAAACTGGTGCGTAAGGAGATCGAGGCCGGCATGAGCAGCACCGCGGCGTTCAAGAAATACGGCATCCTATGATTTAACCACAGAGAACGCAAAGAACCCGAAGAGAACAGAAGATGAGCAATAACATTCACATCGCGAAGATTTTGGACTGCGGTGGCAGAGCGCAGCGGCGACACCGCTTTGGGATGTCAACCAATGCTGCCAAAGCGGCGTGGCGCTTTGCTTCCCGCTGCACTCCAAATAGTTTATTTCCTGCGTTTTTTGCGGTTAAATAATTCCGTGAAAAATAATCCGCGCATCACAGCGATGGAAACCTGGCGTTGCCGGCGACGTGAGGCGCTCTTCGACTCCGCCCGCACCGGCCGCAGCCCGATGAACTGGGACATCGTGGTCCTGCGCCTCAACACCGATGCCGGTTTTCACGGCCACGCCACCGCGCTGGCCGCGCGTTCGAGTGTTGTCACCCAGGCGTATCTGCACGAAACCATCGCCCCGGTGGTCCTGGGCCGTCCGGTCAGCGAGCGCGAGGCCATCTGGCACGAATTGTGGACGATTGACCGGCATCTGACTTTTTTCCCGGTCTATCTGCCCGGCCCGGTTGACGTGGCATTGTGGGACATCGCTGCTCAGGCTGCCGGCTTGCCGCTTTACCAGTTCATCGGCCAATGCCGGACGAGCCTGCCGACCTATGCGAGCAGCCTGTTCCTACCGCAGGCCGGCGATTATGTGAAGCAGATGCGCGCTTACCGGAAACGCGGTTTTTCCGCCTACAAGGCGCATCCGCCGGGGCCGTGGCGAAAGGACATGCAGGTCCACCGCGCATTGCGCGAAGCCGCCGGCCCGGATTACGTGCTAATGACCGATCCCGTGGCGGATTATTCCCTCGAAGAGGCTATTCGCGTCGGGCGCGACCTGGAAAAACTGAATTACCACTGGTTCGAGGAACCGTTCCGCGATTTCGAATTGAAAAAGTACGCGAAGCTTTGTGCCGCGTTGGACATCCCGGTGGCCGGGACCGAGACCACCCGCGGCGGTCCCTGGGGTGTGGCCCAGGCCATCGCGTTCAACGCCGTGGATATTGTGCGCGCCGACGTCTCGTGGAAGGCGGGCGTCACCGGCACGCTGAAAATCGCCCACCTGGCCGAGGCGCACGGTCTGCGTTGCGAAGTTCATTGTACGACCATGGGTTACATGGACATGGCCAACCTGCACGTGAGTTGCGCCATCAAAAACTGCGAATACTTCGAATTGCTCGTGCCGGAGGAACCGTTCCGCTTTCCGATGAAGGACAAATATCCGATTGATAAGAACGGCCTGGCGCATGTCCCGCAAAAACCGGGTGTCGGCGTGGAACTGGACTGGGACGCGATTGACCGCGCCTGCGTGGAACATAAAATCACCCGGTCCAAATGACTCCGCGCTGTTTCCAGATTCAACCGCAGGACAACGTCGCCACGTTGATCGACGATGCCCCCGCCGGTTCGATTGAAATCATTGGCGCCAGTCGTCGCGAGGTCGTCGCGACCGAAAAAATCTCCCGGGGACACAAGTTGGCGCTGGCGGACATTGCCGCCGGCGAGGCGGTGATCAAGTTTGGCGTGCGCATTGGCCACGCTTCGCAAGCCATCGCGCGCGGCGCCTGGGTGCACCTGCACAATCTCGCCAGCGATCTGGATGAACGTTCCGGCACGCTTGATTTGCATTCTGGTGCCCCTACGGATACCGCCTCCGCCTATGTCTGATCCGACCACATTTCGTAGCCGCCGACGTGAGGAGGCGGATTCCTCCAGCGATGTCCGCCTCGTCACCTCGGCGGCTACAAAGCAATGGTCCGGTTATCTGCGCCCGGACGGCCGCAAAGGCGTACGCAATCTCGTGCTCGTGATTTACACGGTGGAATGCGCCCAACACGTCGCCCACGCCATCGCCGCCGGTGAAAAGGATGTGCAGGTCATCGGTTTTCCCGGTTGTTATGACAATGCCTACGCCATCCGCCTGATGCTGGCGCTGGCCCGGCATCCCAACGTCGGCGCGGTCCTGTCGGTCGGGCTGGGTTGCGAATACACCCAGCCGGAAAAGATTGCCGACACCGTGCGCGCCTCGGGCCGGCCCGCCGAGTGGTTCTTCATCCAGCAAAGCGGCGGCACCCGCGCCTCAGTGGCAAAGGGCAAGGAAATCATTTCGCGGCTGCGTGAACAAATTCGCAAGGAAACGCGGCGCGCGCCGATGACGCTGGCGGACCTGGTGGTTGGCTGCGAATGCGGCGGTTCGGACGGTACGAGCGGCCTGGCGGGGAACCCGACGGTGGGTGCCTTCTTTGACCTGCTGGTGGATGCCGGCGGCCGCGCGATTTTTGAGGAAACGGTCGAAATGATCGGCTTGCGCGGGCACATGCTGGCCCGGGCGGCAAATCCAGATGCGGCGAGGCAGGTTGGCGATGCGTACGACAAGGCCGCACGCTATTGCCAGGCCGTCCGGCAATACTCCGTTTCGCCCGGCAACTTTGCCGGCGGTCTTACGACGATTGAAGAAAAAAGCCTCGGCGCATTTGCCAAAAGCGGTTCGCGCCCGATTCAAGGCGTGATTCGTGTGGCGGAGACGCCGCGGGGGCCGGGCTTGTGGATTCTGGACAGCGTGCCGGATGAGCATTTCATGCAGTTCGGCTACACGAACCCCAACGACACCGAAGGCATCATGGATTTGATCAGCGCTGGCGCGCAAATCGTCCTGTTCGTCACCGGCCGCGGCAGTGTCATCGGCAGCCCCATCGCTCCCTTGATCAAGGTCACCGGCAACAGCGCCACGTACCGGGCGATGGCCGAGGACATGGATTTTGACGCCGGCCGGTTGCTCACCGGCGAATTGGCGCTGGCCGAGGCCGGTCGCGAACTGGCGGAACTCGTTCTGCGGGTTGCCCAGGGCGAGCCGAGCAAGCCCGAAAGTCTCGACCACCGCGAATATTTCATCATGTACAAACATCAAAACACCCCAACCCTGGAAGCCGGCTGCCGCGCATGAACAAGGAAAAATTAAATTCCGCCTTTGACCTCAACGGACAAACTGCCCTCATCACCGGCGGCGGCACCGGACTGGGCCTCGGCATGGCTCGTTGCCTGGTCGCCGCGGGCGCAAAAGTGGTGCTCGTCGGCCGACGCAAGGCGGAACTGGACAAGGCCGTCGCGGCACTGGGCAAAAATGCGTTCGCCCTCGTTGGCGACGTGACCAAACTTGAATCCGCGCCCGCCCTGGTGGCGCAGGCCGAGAAGCTGGCCGGGCCAGTGACGATTCTCATCAACAACGCCGGGGTGCACCTTAAAAAACTTGCGACGGAAACCAGCGATGTGGAATTTGCGAACGTTCTGCAAACTCACCTGTTTGGCGCCTTTGCGCTTACCCGCGAAGCCGGACGCCAGATGATTGAACGGCGCAACGGTTGCGTGCTGTTCACCGCTTCGATGGTCTCGTTCATGGGCATTCCCCAGGTGGTGGCTTATTCGGCGGCAAAATCGGCGTATGTGGGCGTGGTCCGGGCGCTGGCCACGGAATGGGGACCGCACGGCATACGCGTTAACGCCATCGCTCCCGGCTGGGTCGCGTCGGACATGCTCGACCAGGCCTTGGACCGGGATCCGGCGCGAAAGGCGAAAATCATCGGTCGCACGCCGTTGGCACGGTTCGGCGAACCCGACGACGTCGGCTGGGCGGCCGTCTATCTGGCGTCGCCCGCGGCAAAATTTGTCACCGGCGTGGTGTTGCCGGTGGACGGCGGCGCGGCGATTGGTTTCTAAGCGAGTGCCTATGTGGAAGGCAAACTGGCAGCAGACCCGGAAACGCTTCGTTGATTGGTGGAACCACGAAGGGCTTTTGATCGGCATGTGGGGTGCGCCCGAAACCGGGCGCAGCCTCCATGAAACCATGGCCGCTCCAACCCGGCCCGCCACCATCGAGGACCGTTACTGCAACGCCGCCTTTCGCGCCGCGGAAAATCATTACCGGCTTTCCCGCTCGATCTTCCCGGCGGACGTTCTGCCGAGCGCAACCACCGATCTCGGTCCCGGGTCGCTCGCATTGTTTCTCGGTTCCAAACCCGGTTTTGCCGAGGATACCGTCTGGTTCCATCCCTGTATCGAGCAGGAACTTGAACCCGAGCAACTGCCACCGCTGAAATTTGATCCTCAACATCCGTGGTGGCGCACGACCGAGGACATCCTCCGCCGGTGCGTGGAGCTTTCCCGCGGCAAGTATCTGGTGGGTTGTCCCGACCTGATTGAAAATGTGGACGTGCTCGCGTCGTTGCGCGGCGCGCAAACGCTGCTCCTGGACATGCTGGAACGCCCGGAATGGGTGGAACAGAAGGTCCGGGAAATCAACGACGTCTGGTTCGCCGCCTACCAGCGCATCTACGACCTGATCAAACTCGAAGACGGCAGTTCAACGTTCGGCGCGTTTTACATCTGGGGGCCGGGCAAGGTCGCCAAGTTGCAATGTGACGCCTCGGCAATGTTTTCGCCGAAAATGTACCAGCGTTTCGTCGTGCCGGCGCTCACGACGCAATGCGAATGGCTGGACCACTCGCTCTATCATCTCGACGGCACGCAGGCGATGGTGCATCTCGATAACTTGCTGGCCATCCGGCCGCTGGACGCGATTGAATGGACGCCGCAGGCCGGCATTGAAACCGGCGGCAACAAACGGTGGCATGATTTGTATCGCCGCATCCTCGCCGCCGGCAAATCCGTGCAGGTCGTCAACGTTGAGCCGGACGAGGTGTTGCCGCTGCTCGATGCCATCGGCCGCAAGGGCGTTTATATGCTCATCCAGTTCAAAGATGAGCGGGAGGCGGAACAGATTTTGGAACGCGTAGGCAATTATTAACAAACCAGGAGGTCCAAATGGAACGAATCGGAGTGGTGGGTGTTGGGCGCATGGGCGCGAACATGGCGCGGCGGTTGAAAGAGGTCGGTTACCCGGTCACCGCGGTTTTTGACGTGCGCCCGGAACCGGCGCAGAAGCTGGCTGCGGAAATCGGCGCGGAGGCCTGTACCCAGCTGGCGCGCGTCACAGAACTGGCGGACGTCGTTATTACCGTGGTCACCGACGACGCGGCGATGAAGCGCATTTTTGCGTCGGGCGGCGACACCTTGCTCAAGCGCGCGAAAGGGCGGTTGTTCATCAACTGCGCCACCATCAGTCCGCAGACGCACATGCGCGTCGAGGAACTGACGAAGCAGAAAGGCGCGCAGTCGCTGGAAGCGTGCATGGCGTCGAGCATTACGCAGGCGCGGGAAGGCTCGCTGTATCTCATGCTCGGTGGCGAGCCGGCCGTGTTCGAGCGCGCCAAACCAATTCTGGAAAAGCTGGCTTCCTCGATGCGATATGTCGGCAAGGCCGGTGAAGCGGCGAAGGTCAAGGCGCTGGTCAACATGGTCATGAACATCAACACCGCCGGTCTCGCGGAAGGGTTGGGCCTGGGCGCGGCGCTCGGGCTCGACCTGGCGATGCTGCGCGAGGTGTTTGCGCAGACCGGCGCGCGCTCCGGCGTGTTGCAGACCGACGGCGAGGACATGCAGAACCGGGAACACTCGTGTTTCTTCAGCGCCGCCCATGCGGCCAAGGATTCCGGCATTGCGCTCAAGCTGGCGAAAGAGGCCGGGCTGAACCTGCCGCTTGCCGCCGCCACGTTCAAGCAATACCGCCGGATGATCGATGAAGGTTTGGGCGAACTCGACAAGTCGGGCATTGCCGAGCTCACGTTCAAAGGCCGCCATCAACCGAAGGCAAAATGAACAGGTCCGCAACATCCATTATTTCTCCCTCTCTTCCGCGGAGCGGAGGAGAGGGACGGGGAGACGAGATTGTTTTAATTGAACCCCCTCTCTCCGGCTTTCTCCCCACTCGTTCCTCGCGGGGCGAGAGGGAAAAGAGCCCGTGCCAAGGAAAATCAACATGAGCCGGCCCGTTTTGCGTCATATCGCCAATCTCTGGACGCTCATGCAGCATCCGGCGAAGGAAAACGAATGGCCGTTGGAGCAAAAATTACGTGCGATCAAGAAGGCCGGGTTTGACGGTGTGTGCTGGGCCGGCAGCCCGGAACTGCACGAAGGAACGAAGCGACTTGGATTGATTTTTATCGGCGGCATGTCATCCGGCAAGGCGAGGGAATTTCTGCGCCTGCTCCAGGAACAAAAAGACGCCGGGGCGCATCACGTCAACGTGCAACTGGCTGACGAAGACACGTTGACGCCCGAGGCCCTCGAACTGGCGATGGCGCTGCTGCAGGCAGGGCGCCAGCTCGGCCTGGGGCCAGCGGTGGAAGTGCACCGCGACACCTGCACCGAGACGCCGGAGAAAACCTACGCGCTGGCCGATGCGTATCAGAAACAGACCGGGGAATTGTTGCCGATCTCGTGGGACTTCTCCCACATATCAGTCGTCAAGCATCTGATCCCCGGCAATTTTGCCCAACGGATGATTGTACGGCCCGATCTGATCCAGCGCGCGCAGCAATTTCATTTTCGGCCGTTCAACGGCCATCACGCCCAGGTGCCGGTGACCGATGGAAAAGGGGAATTGACCCGGGAGGTCAAGGAGTGGCTGCCCTTTGCCGAGGCGGTGCTCCGGTGCTGGCTGGACGGCAATCGTGATTCCGGCCGTGAAATTTTTATCTGCCCGGAACTGGGTCCGGTGGAGGGCGGCTACGCGCTCTCGACGTTCCCGAACAGCTGGGAGGACGCAAAAATCCTGCGCGGCGAAATTGACCGGCTTTGGAAAAAGGTCAGTGCGTAGAACCGGCGTCCCGCCTGTTTCCATATTCGGAAAGTTAACAGGAGAAAATGGAGATAACCGAGGAAGAAATTGGACTCAGGCAGTTGGTTTTACCTGCTTGGCTGTAAGCTCTGTTCCCTCCGTTGCCTTCTGTTCAATTAGATTGGAGACAGGCGGGACGCCTGTCCTACGGCTGTCGGTATTTGCCGGGGGAACAGCCGATAAGGCGTTTGAAGACGCGGTGGAATTGCGGGTAACTGCCAAAACCGGCTTCCAACGCCGCATCGAGCATCGTCAAGCGCTGGCCGGTGCCGTAGATTTGCAGGAACCGTTCCAGGCGCTGGCGATTGCGGAAATCCACGAGGGCCACGCCGGTTTGCTGCTTGAACAACCGGCTCAGCCGCGTGGGGCTCAGGCCGGCGCGCCGGGCGAGTTTGTCCAGACCCAACGCCGTGGTTTCGTCGCGGATCAGCCGCGCGGCCTTCTCGACGGCGGGGTGAACGTCATGCACCGGCACATCGGCGGCGTGTTCGAAATGTTGCCAGGCCTGGAGCAGGGCGTAGCCCAGACCGGCATTGAAGAGGTTGGTCCGGTCCGGCGCGGCGGCAATCCCGGCAAACAATCCATCCAGTTGCGCCAGCGTGCCCTGGGGCAGGCGCCGGCAGTATTCGCCGGCCGGGTCAGCCTGCCGCAACACCTGCGCGTTCGGGTCGGTGGCCATCCGCCGGACCACCCGGGGCTTGAAGACGCCGATCCACATCTCGAAATCGGGCGTTTGCTCGACGAGGACGTGTTCCTGGGCCGGGAAGAGCCAGAGCAGGTCCCCGCGGCGGATCCGGTATTTGCGGTGGTCAAGGAGATAGAGGCCGGCGCCGTGGGTGACGAGGTTGAACTCCAGCTCGGCGTGATGATGCATGGCATTGGTGCGCCCGTGATGGCGGTAATGCCAGAGGTTGCCGTCCCATTCCGGCGGCAGATTCAGTTGTTGGCGCATAAAAGCTGCTTCATCCGGGTGGGGCGAGCGTCCGCGCGAGCCGTTCGCTGTTGTTATGGCTCGATGGAATCGGCGCACGGCGCCGACGCTACACCGGCTCGTCAGGAGCCTCGCCCCACCCAAAGGCCGAGCGACAAAAAATGATAACAAGACGCGGCCAAAATGAGAAGCCCCCCGGAGCGGGCCATGATAAGTTTAAAGTATGATTAATATAATCAACAACGCCCAGCGCGAACTGTATCAAACGGAAGGCTACATGATTTTACCGGGGGTGATCCCGGCCGACCTGCTGACCATGTTGCGCGAGGAATGTTCCTACTACCTCGGTTATTACGACTCGCTGATGGATGCCAAGGGGGTGCAGACGGAAGGCATCAGCCATCGGGGCAAGCGTTATTTCATCAACAACCGTTACCGGCTGAGCAGCCGGCTGTGGGAATTCATTTTCAACCCGTTGATGGCCGAGGT
>CAYPSF010000059.1:22245-24089 GCA_964413165.1 uncultured Bifidobacteriaceae bacterium | reverse complement strand
AAAAACCGCAAACCGCCGAGGCCTATGTGAAGAAACATGGTGCGGACATCGTCCGTCTGTGGGTCGCTTCACAGGATTACCGCAACGACATCGTCGTGAGCGAGGAACGCATCGCCAAAGTTGCCGAAACCTACCGCGGCATCCGCAATGCCCTGCGCTACCAGCTCTCGAATCTCTACGATTTCGATCCGAACAAGCACACGGTGCGTGAAGATGATCTCACCGGCCTGGACCGCTGGATTCTCGGCGAATTCTCCAAACTGGAGCAGGAAGTCATCAAAGCCTACGACGACTACGAATTCCATGTCGTGTACCAAATACTCAGCCAGTTCATCGCCGTCGAACTGTCCTCGATCTACCACGACGTCATCAAAGACCGGCTTTACACCGACCCGGCCAATTCGCAGCGCCGCCGCTCAACGCAAACCACACTGCACCGGCTGGTGACCGGCCTGTGCCAGATGCTCGCACCAATCCTGGCGTTCACTGCGGACGAAGCGTGGGAATTTGTGCCGGGGAAACCGACAGGATCGGTGCATGAAAGCGCTTTCAAGCAAAGCACTTTCTCACTAGAGCCCGACGAAATTGGAAAGTGGATCTGGCTGAAACAATGGCGTGAAACGCTTTTGCCTGAACTGGAAAAAGCCCGCCAGGAAAAGAAAATTGGCAAGGCTTTGGATGCAAAAATCGAAATCGTTATTCCCCAGGTTCAAAACCAGGTTTCTGATCGCGATTTATTGCGTGAACTCTTGAATGTTTCGGAATTGAAAATCAAAGTCAGTGAACCAATTTCACATTCGGTTTCCAAAGCCGATGGCCGGAAATGCGAGCGCTGCTGGCATTGGGAGACGGACGTCGGCTCGAATCCCGAGCACCCGACCATTTGCGGCCGCTGTGTCGAAGCCGTGAAGCAGGTTGGGAAAGCGTAACGGCACTCGGTGAACCGCCGCCAGACTCCAGCCTAGCAGAAGCGAAAGAGAATTCTCATCGCAACCTCTCGCCACTTTTCTGTTGTCCCCCAGGGGTATGCACTTTAATTCGTACTGCGGTAAAAGCGGTACAGGAATTTGGACGCATTCGAATCGGTGAAATTAAAATGGCCACTGACATCGCCCGTACCGAAGCCGACGTTCGTCCACTGCAGGAAATTGGTCGATGCTTGGATCGCATAGACCAGTCCGCTGCTGCCGCCGCCGGTGAGGCGAAAAGTTCCATTGCTGTAGCTGCCTGACCCCAGCAACGGACCCGGTGGACTGCCGTCTCGGACGAGGACCACGTCGTTCCCCGAACCGCCACTATAATGGATATGAAACGATTGGCTGCCGACGATCAGCGGGGAATTTTCCGGCAGTCCGGCAAACGTCCCTTGCACCGGGTCCACCCCGTCGTTGGCGATGAGGGTGAACGTCGTGCCCCCCGCCACCACTGGCAGCGCCGTGACCTGCAAGGTGCAGTTGCTGATGGCCACCGCGCCGGTGACGGAAAGTTGGTCGTACTGCGAACCGGGAATGGTCCCGGTGCCGTCAATTGTGAGTGTGGCACCGGAACTCAGGCTCAGCCCGGAAGTACAGCCGATCAAGCCCGAACCCGCCTGGCCGGGACTGATCAGCCCACCGATGAGCAAATTTGCGCCCAGCGATCCAGCGCCCTCCAGTGTGCCACCATTCATTGTCAGTGGACCGCCAGCCTGGAGCGTGCCGCCGTTCAAACGCAGCGTGCCGGCCGAATTTGTCGTGCCAGCGGGAAGTTGGAGCGTGCCAGTGTCCACCTGAACCAGTCCAGAGGGCTGGTTTACGAAGTTGAAGTTGTTGATCGTGGAGACGCCGGTGCCGGCCGATTTACGC
>CAYPSF010000059.1:0-22145 GCA_964413165.1 uncultured Bifidobacteriaceae bacterium | reverse complement strand
AAAGGTTCTTGCTCCCCGTGGTAGTCAGAGCAAGTTGTCCGCCCGGTTGCACCGTGGTCTGGCTGTCAACGCCGCCGGCATTGATCGTGAGCATGCCACTGCCGACGCGATTGGTGCCGTGCAGGAGCGCGCCGTCCAGGATAAGATTGGTGATAGCGCCGGCCTGCTGGAAGGTCGGGCCAATGACGAACACCCCGCCACCGGTGAGCAACAGGCCCGAGATGATATTGGTGCGCAGGTTAATGGTGCCACCGTTGAAGCGGTTGATGCCGGTGCCGGAAGCGACGCCGCCGGCATCGGTCCAGGTGCCGCTATCGATACTCATAATGCCGGGTGAGGTGGCGCTGAGCGTGCCGCCCAATACGCTGTTGGTCCCGCCATTGAACGAGAGGGTCCCGGAGAGAACATCCACCACTCCGCTGGCGGTGTTTACGAAGTTGAAGTTGTTGATCGTGGAGACGCCGGTGCCGGCCGATTTACGCAGCGTGCCGCTGTTGGTCCAGACGGGTGCAGGACCGCCCAGGCCCTGGTTGAAGAGGTTGTCGCCGGTGATCTGCCACAGACCGCCGTTGGATATGACCGTGGTGGGAGTGCCGCCGATGTTCAACTGGCCGCCGCTCCAGGTGATCGTGCCCTGATTGAGCAGCGTCAAACTGTAAAGGTTCTTGCTCCCCGTGGTAGTCAGAGCAAGTTGTCCGCCCGGTTGCACCGTCAGATTGCCTTGCAAACCACCGTTGGTGACCGTCAGCACGCCATTGGCCCCGACCGTGCCGGCGTTGGTCACGTTGAGGACGCTGCTGCTCCCTTCAATCAAGGTTTGCGTGCCGCTGGATCCGCCCAGGTTGAGCGTCGCCACCGCAGGGCTGCCAGTCGCAATTGTGACGGTGTAGCTGCCAGCGCTGGTGATGTTTGCGGTGTCGGCCGAACCGGGCACCGCGTTGGGCGACCAGTTGGCTGCCACGAACCAATCTCCACCGAGAGTATTGGTCCATTGGCGAGTGGCCGCGCGCGTGGTCAGCGTGGTGAGAGTGATCAGGGCAAAAAAGCAGAGGTGTTTCATGGCGGGCAAGTCATTCGAGGGTTGGAAGGAAGGAAGCACGGGAACCCGCTTAATCAAGGTGTGCACGGATAAAATTTGAAATGCTTTCATCTAAAGTCGATGGATGATTGCATAACGATCAGCCATAGGCCCCAAAGGGCCAGCAGCGTGCCCGCCATTTTACCAATAAACAAATCTTTCGGTGCCACTTTCTCCAACAGCACAAAAACGGCAATGATGGCAATCCACCACATATTCATCACGCCCGCCACGAACAACAGCGCCATGAGGATCCAACAGCAACCGATGCAATAGGCGCCGTGCTGCAAACCCATCACGAACGCGCCCCACCGGCCTTCGCGCCAATCGGTCATCAGGAAACCCAAGGGCGAACGGCAATGGGCGAGACAGGTGTTTTTTAGCGGCGTCCATTGAAAAACCCCGGCCCCGAGGAGCAGCGCGCCGCCCAGCATCGGGCTGGTGCTGACCATCATCGGGGACAGCAGCGCTTTGGCGTGTAAAATCCATTGGGCCACCGCCGCCAGCACACTGAAACCGGTCCACACGACAAGATATCCGAGCAGGAAAATGCCGGTCGGCACAAAGGGGCGTTCCGATTCACGGCGTTTACGGTTCACCAGGGCAAAGGTCAAGATCATCGGTGCCGCGGAAGGAATCATCATGGCCACCATCATCTCCGTCCACATGAGAAACAGCGGCAGCAGCGTGGCGGCCGACCACGGGTTGGTGTCCGGCCCGGACATTTTCATCCCGGCGCAGCAGCAAACACCGGTGTGAACCATGGCCTGAGCCTCCTGGACCATGTAGCCCCATGCGAGCGTGGTGATCGCCACCAACGCCGCCAGCACCACAAGGCGGTCTCGTTTGAAAATGGCTTCCATGCGCAGTTGAAGTCCAGAACCACTCCCAGCCAGCCCGGGATTAATTCCCGTATTTGATCTGGGTCACGAAAGCGGCCTTGTTCGGATAGGAAAACTGGAGTTCCCCGACCTTCACGTCCATTTCCGCCGCCGAGACGCACTCCGCCTGCTTGAAAATGAAACCGGTGGCGTGTTCGACGCGGACGGATTCCGGCTCGCCGGTGACGGGATTTTTGATGGGCTCGACGGCCACCTTCATGGCGTTGCCGATCTGCACGCTGCTGTTCCGGCCGTTGAAGTTGAATTTAAAGGGCAGATATTGCGGGTCCAGGATTTTTGAGAAGGTGGTGACAATGATTTCGAACGGCAGGCCGCCGGCCTGGCCGCTGCAAATCTGGAGCAGGGCCTCGCGCTGCGGCGGGTTGGCCCGTTCATCGAACAGCAGGCCACACGTGCCGTTCCCCTCGTGAATGGCTTTGGGCCAATGCGCGGCAAAAGCCACGCCCAGGCCGTCCAGTTTCACGTCGCCGTAATTTCCCCGGTTGATGCGCCACGCGCCCATGCCTTTGCAAAAGCCGTAGGTCGGCGGGGCGCTGAATTCACACGGACACCCATAATCGCAATTACAGGCCTGAAGAAAGTCCGCCTCGATACTCCATTTGACCGCCTTGCTCATGTCTCACCTCGTCTTGGGTTGCGCGCCAAACAAGCCGCAGTTTCAGGGTTCACCAACAGCGCAACCGTACCAAATCGCCAACATTTTGACAAGAATCGTTCAAGCTTAGCATTAGCACACTTGCTGTCAGGTCGCGGAAGGGCAGCAAATCGTTGAACATCAATAGCTCATGATTCTTCGAAAAGGACGCTTCGCCGTCAGACAGCGGTCAAAGACCGCCACCCTTGTTGTTGATGAAGCTGATGTGGTTGGTGTTGCTGAAGAAATTGGCCGAGGACGTGTTCAAGAACCGGCAATTGGCGATGGTCACATCCGTAACCCGGTTCGCAGAATTCAACCCCTGAAGAAAAACAGCCTGATGCGAATTGGCAAAGGCGCAATCGCGGATGTCGATGTTGTGGATGACCGGCGTGTTCGTCCCGGTGTTGGCCGGTGAAGTGGAAGTATAGGCCATGGTCATGTGAATCCCGGTCTGGCTGACGGTCTTGATCAGGCAGTTGCGAACATAAACGTTGGCGATGTAGCCGCCGCGCGCCGTGTTGTTCTTCAAACGGATGGCGATATTCAAATTCGTACTGTTCAAGGCGCAGTTTTCCGCAAAAACATTCGTGACCCCGCCGGATTCCTCGCTGCCCACGGTAATGCCCCCATGACCGTCGGCGAACACGCAGTTTTGAATCACAATGTTCCGGCTGGGCAGATTGACCCGCAATCCATCCTGGTCCCGTCCGGACTTGATGGCGATGCAATCATCGCCTTCGCTGAACGAACAGTTTTTGATCAGGAAATCCGTGCAGGAATCCGGATCGCAACCATCCGTATTCGCGCCGGTATTGATGACCGTCACGCCCCGGACGGTGACATTGGTGCAGTAAACCGGGGTGATCACCCACATGGGCGAGTTGATGACGGTGACGCCCTCAATCAACAGGTTGCGGCAGGCGATGGGCTGGATCATGGACGGACGCACGAAATGACCCGGCCCGAAGATGCGCTGGGCCACCGGCAGATTGGTGCTGGCCATGTTCCACATCGATTGCTCGTCAGCCGTGAGCAGGTTCTTCCAGGAATACCAGACCGAGTTTTGCGCCTGTCCGTCAATTGTTCCCGGCCCTGTGACGGCGATGTTCGTCTGGCCGAACGCATAGATGAACGGGGAATAATTCATCAATTCGATCCCCTGGTAACGCGTGAAAACCAGCGGCAGGAACGCATTCGGGTCGGTACTGAACAGGATTTTACCGCCCTGGGCGACATGCAAATCGACGTTGCCGAGCAAATGAATCGCACCCGTCAGGAACGTTCCCGCCGGCACCACCACGCGCCCGCCACCCGCCCCGTTGCAAGCCGCAATCGCACTGGAAAAAGCCGCGGTGCAATCCGTCGTGCCGTCGCCCACCGCGCCGTAGCTGGTGATGACAAAATCCCGCGCTGGAAACGTCGGCGGAATGATGCGGGCAAGAATGTCCGTTACCCGCGACCAGTCACCAGGACTGGTCTGGGCCGGCAACCGCGCCGGGACCACCAGCCCGAAACCGATGGCCAGGATGGCCACCATCGCCCAGGACGAAAACCACGGCGAGCGGGCCGGCCGGCCGGCTTCCATGGTGCAGCGGCGAACAATCATGACGCCCTGAGTTTAACAGCGAATCCGGGTTCGGAAACGACAAATCCCGGCAAACTCATTGAAAAAAACGTGTGGCTCCCATAAGCTGGCAACTGGCAATAGAGCCAGAAGCCGGGGCCCAATTGCCGGCAGTGAAACATCGGTAAAATGAATATTCCGAAAAACAGTTTCTGGCACAACCCCCTCATGCCGGTCATCGCGCTTTCGGTGCTCAGCCTGACTCTTGGACCACGGGCTTCGGGCAACCTGGTGGTCGCCTGGGGCTACGATTCTGCCGGCCAGATTGAGCCGCCTCCAGGTTTGACGAATGTGATGGCCGTCGCGGGCGGCGCTTACCATAGCCTGGCTTTATCGAGCAATGGAATGGTGACCGCGTGGGGTAACAACACTTATGGCCAGACAAACGTGCCGGCGGACCTGGTGAATGTGACGGCGATTGCCGCGGGCTGGTATCACAACCTCGCGTTGGAAAGCAACGGCATGGCCGTGGCGTGGGGCGACGACACTTACGGCCAGACCAATGTACCGCCGGGATTGACCAGCATCAGCGCCATTGCCGGCGGCTGGCTCCACAGCCTCGCGCTCCGGAGCGATGGCACGGTCGTGGCCTGGGGTGACAATGGCTGGGGCCAGACCAATGTTCCGGCCGGCTTGGAGAACGTCGTGGGGATTGCCGCCGGCGAATTACACTGCCTGGCGCTTAGAAATGACGGCACGGTGACCGCGTGGGGCGACAATACCTACGGTCAGACGAATGTGCCGACGGGTTTGACCAATGTGAAGGCCATCGCGTGCGGCTGGTTTCATAGTCTGGCGCTCCAGAGTAACGGCACGGTGGTTGTGTGGGGTGATAACACCTACGGTCAGACCAACGGGCCATCCGGCCTGACCGATGCAACCGCCATCGCCGGTGGCAACGCCCACAGCCTGTCGTCGGAAAGCAACGGCGTCATGGCCGCCTGGGGAAACAATTATTTCGGCCAGACGATCTTTCCGCCGGGCCTGATCGAGGTATTGGCCATCGCTGGCGGCGGTTATCACAGCTTGGCAGTCTCGGCGCTGACCCTTCCGCCGTTTGCGTTCAACCGGGTATCGCCAAACGTGCAGCTGACCCCAAGCGGTTTTCAATTGCAGGTGGACGGTGCGACCGGGATCCGACCGGTGGTGTTCTACGCCTCGACGAACCTGGTGGATTGGACGGCGATTTTCACCAATCCGCCGGTGGTTGGCTCGCTGCCTTTTCTGGATCCCTCGGCCACGGGTTTCCCCCGGCGCTTCTACCGGGCCGGGGAATAACCACACCCCTTGCCGGTGCCAGCCGGGCGGATTTCAAGCCGGCTGCTGTTGAGTCAGGCAATGCAGCGAACCAAAACCCAGCACGAGGTCCACGGCGTGAATGCCGACCACCGGCCGGTCTTTGAATAATTCACCGAGGATCCCGAGGGCCACACGGTCGTTCGGGTCGTTGAACGTCGGCACGATGACGCAGGCGTTGCTGATGTAAAAATTCGCGTAACTCGCCGGCAGGCGATAACCGTCGTAGAAAACCGGCGCGGGCATGGGCAGCGGCACCACTTCAGGCTTGGAACCATCCTCAAGCCGGAACTCCTGCACCCGCTCCCAGTTTTCAGCCAGTGGCCGGAAATTGATGTCCTTCCGGTTTGTTTCCCGGATGAGCACCAGCGTTTTCGGGTTCACGAAGCGGCAGATGTCGTCGATGTGACCGTGCGTGTCATCCCCGACCGGCCCGTTGAGCAGCCACAGGATGTTTTTCACGCCGAGATATTGCTTGAACGTCGCGTCGTACTGCGCCCGCGTCAGGCCGGGATTCCGCACCTGGACGTTCGGGTGGAGATAACATTCCTCGGTGGTCAGCAAGGTTCCGCAGCCGTTCACCTCGATTCCGCCGCCTTCGATGACAAAATTCCTCCCGTTGACCTGCGCGTTAAAGAGCGGCTTTTTAAGCAGCCGCGCGGCGATTTCAGGCACGCGGGTGTCTTTCTGCCAGTCGTCGTATTTCGCCCAGGCATTGAAATGAAAATGGACAATGGCTGTCCCAGATTTTGGATTCTTGCGCCGCACATGAATCGGCCCGCTGTCGCGCGTCCAGCCGCGGTTGGTCGGATGCACGACAAACTGGACCTGCTTCAAATCGCCGCCCGCGCGCTGCAAATAACCGGCGGCAAATTTCTGCTCGGCCCGGTGCCGGACCAGAATCCGGACGATCTCGCCCGGGGCAATTTTCCGCACCATTTCGCCATAAACCCAGCGGATGGTGTCGATTTTATCCGGCCAATCAGTTTCGTTGTGCGGCCAGCCCAGCCAGGTGGCCTCGTGTTTTTCCCATTCGGCCGGCATGGCATAACCCAGTTCAGCCGGTGGGGTCGCGCTGACAGATTTCAAATTCGTCATAAATCGGACAAAGAATACTCACCGGGGTGATTTTGGAAATCCTGAAAGAAATCCCGTTGCGAAGAAAATTCACGGCGGGAAACCCTGCAAACCATCTGACTAATAATCTCGGCTACTTCGGCGGAAGTGCAATTTTTAAATTTTATAAAAACTGCGGAAGGTTGGCTGAAAATCTGCTGAAAGTGAGCGAGATTAAGGACAAGAAAATATTGGACGACGACGAGTTGAGGCGTCCCGCCCTATGATACTAAGTTTAAATCAAGCCCGGAATTTAAAGATCGCCAAAAGCGCATTGTGCGCCTGTTTGCTGGTCGTTTCAACGGCTGCAGTGGTTGCGCCTCAGATTCCTCCCCTCAAACCGGTGGTCATGACCCTCGCCTCCGGCGTCACCAGCACTGAAATCCAACAAGCACTGGATCTCCTGCCGGAACGTGGCGGGGAAGTATTATTGCCGGCCGGAGTTTTTGAAATCCATCAACCCATCGTCTTGCGGCGGGATCATCAGACGTTGCGCGGGGCCGGAGAGTCAACCGTCCTGCATCTGGCGGACGGGGCCAATTGCCCGGTCGTCATCCTCGGTGAACCGGTCAATGCCCCCCAATCGACCATCAAACATCTGCGTCTCAGCGACTTATTCGTTGACGGAAACCGCAGCCATCAGGCACACGAACTCTGGCGGCTTCGAGGCGAAGGTTCGGAAATCCGCAACAATGGAATCACCGTCCAGCATGTGACTGATTCGGCGGTGGAACATGTAACCAGCGCTCGCTGCCGATCGGGGGGACTGGTCACCACCCGGGAAGTGCGGCGACTGACGGTTCGCAACTACACCGCGTTTGACAACGAATTTGACGGACTGGCCTGCTATCAGACGGAGGATTGCCTGTTCACGGGGCTGCGACTGCATGACAATCCCGGAGCCGGCATCTCATTGGATCTGGCTTTTAACAACAACGTCGTCAGCAATGCCGTCCTGACCGCCAATGACCTGGGCATTTTCATGCGCGAGAGCCGGGACAACCAGTTCTACAACATTTCCATCCGCCGCAGCCGGCACTACGGGGTTTTCATGGCCCATACTGAACAACAGACCGTCCGCGGTTGGCAACCGGTTCCCCGGAGTGAATGCGTGCGCAACTCCTTCAACAACCTGATTGCCAGCTATTGCGGCAGCGCCGCCTTCCGCGTCAATAACACCACCTGCACCAATAACGTCATCGTCGCAGCCCAGTTCCTGGACAATGGCCAGGGCGGTCTTTCATTGGCCCGGCCGGATCTGGTGACCGTGCACTAGGCTGGTTCCGCATGGCCAGCCGGAAGGCCCCCGGTGGTTCGTCTCCTCCATGGCTTCGATTTTAAAGCAATAAAAGTTTGTCAACTCCGTCAGGGTTCGTATTGTAGGCGGCACAAATTTTATACAAAATTATGGCTAGAACCGAACGCACCCACGTCCGCACCCGCGAAGATATTTCTGAAATGCCGGAATGGCTCAAGGAAAAGCAATGCCCGCACAAAAAGAAATACATGGCGGGCAAACGTATCCAACCCAAAAACCTCAACGGCAAGGAAAAGCTCACCTACATCATTGATGAGGTGTTCCTCGCCTACAACTCCGCCCGGCTCAAGGAAGCCTGCCAGCTGTTCGCGAACCGCATGCTCGCCCCCGATGTCACCATTGGCATGAGCATCTCCGGCGCGCTCACGCCCGCCGGCCTCGGTTGCTCCAGCATCATTCCCCTCATCAAGGCCGGTTTCGTGGACTGGATCGTCTCCACCGGCGCGAACCTCTATCACGACCTCCATTTCGCGCTGAATTACCCGGTGCACAGCGGCAGCTTCAAGTTCGATGACACCGACCTGCGCGACAACGACCTCGTCCGCATCTACGACGTGGTCATCCCCTACTCTGACGGCCTGATGGCCACGGACGACCTGTTGCGCGAGATGTTCTGCCAGCCGGAATTTCAAAAGGAGATGGGCACCGCCGAATTGCATTATCTCATCGGCAAGTACGCCGCCGAATGGGAACGCAAGAACGGCCTGAAGGATGTTTCCGTCATGGCCGCCGCCTATCGCGCCGGCGTGCCGTGCTACACCAGCTCGCCCGGCGACTCGACCATTGGCATGAACGTTGCCGGGGTGGAATTGCGCGGCAGCAAACTCCGCATGAACCCGTCCATCGACGTGAACGAAACCACGGGCATTGTCCTCGCCGCCAAACGCGCGGGCGGACGCAGCGGCGTGGTGTTGTGGGGCGGCGGCAGCCCGAAAAATTTCACGCTCCAGACCGAACCCCAGATCCAGGAAGTCCTGCGCATCAAGGAGTTCGGCCAGGACTTTTTCATCCAGGTCACCGACGCCCGTCCCGACACCGGCGGTCTCTCCGGCGCCACCCCGAGTGAAGCCGTGAGCTGGGGCAAAGTGGACCCGACCAAACTGCCCGACGCGGTGGTTTGCTATACGGACACGACGATTGCCATGCCGCTGCTCACGCACTACGCGCTGGCCAAACACAAGCCCCGCAAGCTGAAACGCCTTTACCATCAGCTCCCGAAAATCATGAAGGCGCTGACGAAGGAATACTTCGCCCACAACCAGGTGAAGATGGTGGACGGCAGCGATCCGGTTTTCTGATTTAAGGTTGCCGGTCTGAAATTTGGCTCGTGCTCACGACCATCCGCGCGCCCATCGCCGGCTCCCTGTCCGGACCGCGCCGGAATATCGTTTGAACCGAATCCGGGGTGGACTATCCTGATTATCAGGTCGTTTTTGGGCAAAAAGGCCATGATTATTCACGAATAAAACGTTCCGTCTGGCCGCTTTTTTGCTGTCATCTTGTGAAGCAAAAACTCAACCGGCACGGTCATCAGGGGTTTCGGAAAGCATTGGCGGGAAAATTCATGCCCATATGAGCGTGGCCAGCATCAACCGAGGACAGGCTGTTCCGAAGCAAGGCAGCCCCCTGCTTCCGTCCGTCTCTCCGACCTCGCCGACCCGGGGTGCGCTCAAGGTGGTTTTGTGGTACGTCCTGGTTGCCGCGCTTTGGATCCTGTTTTCCGACCAGCTGCTGGCCACGGTAATCACGGACCCGGAGGCACGGGTGAAGTGGTCCATTTTCAAGGGGCTCGTGTTTGTGCTGGTGACCGGTTCCATGTTGTATGCGCTGATCCACCGGCTGGTGACGCGCTTGCAGGAAACACGCTCCTCGCTGCTGGCGAGCGAACAGCAACTGCGAGTCATCTTCGACCACACCTCGCTGTTCATCGGCCTGCTGAAACCGGACGGAACCCTCATCAAAGCCAACCAGGCCGCCCTGGAATTCGCCGGCGCCACCCCCGGTGACGTCAACAGCAAACCTTTCTGGGAAACCTCGTGGTGGAATCATTCGGCGGAAACGCAGGCGAAGCTCCGCCAGGCAATTGAAACGGCCGGCGGCGGACAAGCGGCGCGCTTCGAAGCCGCCCTCCGCGACGTCCATGGTAAGTTCCGTGATTTCGATGTTTCCATCACCCCGATCAAGGACGAATCCGGGCGGGTTTTGTTTCTCGTTCCTGAAGCCTATGAGATAACGGCGCACAAACAGGCGGAAGCTGAGTTGAATCGACTGATGACCGCCATCGAACAAACCCCGCAAAGCATCGTCATTACCGATACCAAAGGTGACATCCTCTATGTCAACCCGGCGTTCGAAAAGATCACCGGCTACACCCGTGCCGAAGCCATCGGCTTGAACACACGCCTGCTCAAGAGCAATCGACAGGACAAAGCTTTTTACCAGGAACTGTGGACGCGGATCAGCGCCGGGGAGGTCTGGCGCGGACGTTTCATCAACAAAAAGAAGAATGGCACGTTTTTTACCGAGGATGCGGTCATCGCTCCTGTACGCAATGAGCAGGGCATCGTTACCAACTACATCGCCATCAAGCGTGACGTCTCCCATGAGCTGGAGCTGGAAGACCAATATCGCCAGACGCAGAAAATTGACAGCATCGGCCGGCTGGCCGGTGGCGTGGCCCACGATTTCAATAACATTCTCGCCGTTATTTGCGGCCACACCGACCTGGCGCTATCGCAGGTATCGCCCGACTCCCCCCTGCATTCCAATCTGGAAAACATCCAGGAGAGCGCCGAACGCGCGGCCAACCTGACCCGGCAGTTGCTGGCCTTTGCCCGCCGCCAGGTCATCGAACCGCGCGTGATCAATTTGAACGAATTGATCGTTAATCTGAACAAGATGCTGCGGCGCTTGATCGGCGAGGACATCAAGCTGGTGACGCAAACCGCGCCGGACCTGGGGCCGATCAAGGCCGACCCCGGCCAGATCGAGCAGGTGTTGTTGAATCTGGTCGTCAACGCCCGCGATGCCATGCCCGAAGGCGGGACCCTGACCATTCACACAGGCAACGTGACTCTGGACGAAGATTTTGCGCGCCGGCACCTCGTCACGCCGGGCAAATACATCATGGTCAGTGTCAGCGACACCGGAGTGGGCATGAGCGAGGAGGTCAAGTCCCACATCTTCGAGCCTTTTTTCACCACCAAGGAACAGGGTAAAGGCACCGGTCTGGGCCTGGCCACGTGCTTTGGCATCATCCAGCAGAGCAACGGGCATATTCATTGCGACAGCCAGACGGGTACCGGAACCCAGTTTAGAATCTATCTGCCCAGCGTTCAGGGGACGGAGGATGCCGCGACGGATCGCGAGACCCCGATCCGTTTGCCACGGGGCACGGAAACCATCCTGCTGGCCGAGGATGAACCATCGCTGCGCCGGCTCATGGCCCGGGTGTTGCGGACGCAAGGTTACACCGTGCTGGAAGCGGCCGATGGCAACGAAGCCCTCGCCCTGGCCCAGGCCAACGGCCTGAAAATCCAGCTTTTGCTCACCGACGTGATCATGCCCGGACTCAGCGGCAAAATGCTGGCCGAATGGCTGAGCCAGGTGAATCCCGCCGTCCGGGTCCTTTTCATATCCGGTTACATCAACAACAACGCGGTCCGGGACGCCATGTCGAAACCGGGGACGTTCTTTCTCCAAAAACCTTTTAACCCCCTGGACCTGGCCAAAAAAGTGCGCGCGGCGATTGAAACGCCTTGACCGGATGCACCGGGCGCCCCCCCACAATTCAGTTCTAATGTCGGCCGCCAGACAGCCGCCACCAGCCCGGGCGACGCCCCGGAACCGGATCTACCGTCAGTTTTGACTTGTGCCTCCGTCCGAAACGGCTTAAAGGCCGGGACGAAAAACAAATTCATGACGACCAAGCAACTCCAAGTCCTCGCCAAAAAACACGGCACGCCGGTGGTGGTGATTGACCACGATGTCATCCGGAAAAATTACGCCGGGTTCAAAAAACACCTGCCCAAGGTGCAATGCTATTTCGCGGTCAAGGCCAACGCCGAACCGGCCATCGTCCGCACGCTGTACCGGGCCGGCGCCAGTTTTGACGTGGCGTCACTGCCCGAATTCATGCTTGTGTACGAAAACATCAAGCGGCTTTCGCCCCGGGCCCAGCAGGATTTCATCTGGGACAAAATCATTTACGCGAACCCGACCAAACCGAAGGAAACGTTGCTGGCGCTGGATAAATACAAGCCGCTCGTCACCTATGACAACCTGAACGAACTGAAGAAAATCCGGCAGTTCGCGCCGCATGCCGGCGTGGTCCTGCGCCTGCAGGTGGACAACACCGGCTCACAGTGCGAGCTCTCTTCCAAGTTCGGCTGCGCCACCGGCGAGGCGGCGGACCTGATCGAAGCGGCCTTCAAACTGGGGTTGGTCGTGGAGGGATTGAGCTTTCACGTCGGCAGCCAGTGCACCAATTTCCAGAACTTTGTCCAGGCGCTCAATGCCGCCGCCGCCGTGATGCGCGAGTCGAAGGCGCGCGGTCACGAAATCAAGATTCTCGACATCGGCGGCGGCTTTCCCGCGCCTTACAACAAGCACGTCCGGCCGTTCCCGGAACTGGCGCGCGTCATCAACGCCGAGATTGACCGGCTGTTTGCCCCCGAGATCCAGATCCTGGCCGAGCCGGGACGGTTCCTCGTCGCCAGCGCCGCCACCAGCGTCGCGCGCATCATCGGCAAGGCCGTGCGCGACGGCAAACTGTGTTACTACATCGACGACAGCGTCTATCACACGTTCAGCGGCATCATCTTCGACCATTGCCAGTATCACCTGCAGGCGTTCAAAAAGGGCAAAACGGAAATTTGCGCCGTGTTCGGCCAGACCTGTGACGGGCTGGATGTGATTTCGCAATCCGAGTCGTTGCCCGACCTGGAAATTGAGGACCTGGTTTACGCGGAAAACATCGGCGCCTACAGCAATGCCTCCGCCACCTGGTTCAACGGCTTCCCGCCCGCCAAGGTCGTGCACGTGAACGAGTAGCGCAAACGTCCTCTCCGAGCGGCGCACGAATTCCGGAGCATTATTGAACGGATCCCGTCTGATCCTGTTAAAGAAATGAATCCGAAAAAGCCCTCCAGACGATATATGAAACCAAGTTGTTTGATTTTAGCCGTGACGGGATGCGTTCTCTCCGCTGTTTCGGGCCAGGCGGCCAGTTTTGATTATGAGAATTTCGCTTCGCCTTCCCTGTTGCTTTTTCAACATAACGCGGTCGTGTTTCAAAACCGGCTGCGGCTGACGCCGGCCGAACGCGGCAAACGGGGCGGTGTCTGGTTCGCCGCCAAACAAAACATTCAGGATGGTTTTCAAACCACCTTCCAATTCCAATTTACTGACAAAGGAGGATTCGGAGCCGACGGCCTGGCCTTTGTCCTGCAAGGCAGCGAAAAGCCCCGGTTGAGCGGCGGCGGCAGCGCCATGGGATTTGCGCATCTTACCAATACGCTGGCCGTCAAATTTGACCCGTATCATCTCGGGAAAAGCACGGTGCCGTATCGGCCCTACGACGAAATCGCCGTCGTGGCGGGCCGTTCACCGGTGGACCGGTTGTCACCTTACGATTCCATTGCATCCGTCACCAACAAAGTCCTGTTTGTGGATCAAAAGATTCACACGGCGAAAATTGTTTATGCGCCCGGCAATCTCCAAGTGTTCCTGGACGATCTTGAGAATCCTATAATTGCGGTAACGGTGGATGTGGCGACCGTGATGGACCTGGACCTGGGTCGGGCCTGGGTCGGGTTTACGGCGGCGACGGGCGCTGATTATTACAACCAGGACGTGGTCAGCTGGTCATTTGCCTCACCGGATGCCACAACTGATTGTTCCGTCGACTCAACCACTCCCGTCCCGCTCCCGAAAGAAACCACCGTTCCCCCGGCAACGACCAGCCCGGCCTACGTGGCCGCTGCGGATTCATCTCCCGCAAAGTCGCTCCCCGCTGATCCGGCTTTCGGATTTGCCCTGCCCGGCGACATTGGTCTCACGCACCAAATCGAGTCGTCCACTGACCTCGTCCACTGGACATCCCTGACCAATGCCGCGTTTTATTTCCGGGACCGGGAATCCACGAACTTTCCCCGACGGTTTTACCGCTTTCCCAGGAATTGACAGCGCGAGATTGAATTCCGGTTTGCTTTCCGTCATGCTCAATGACAAATGAAGCCCAATGACTTTTCCGACGCGCGGGTGCTGGTCACCGGCGGGGCGGGATTCATCGGCAGCGCGCTGGTCTGGGCGCTGAACCGCCGCGGCTGTGAGCGCATCGTCGTTTGCGACCGCCTCGGCACGGATGAGAAATGGCGCAATCTCACGCCCCTGCGCTTCGCCGATTATGTCGAGGCCGACGACCTGCTCCCGCGATTGCAAAACGGTGCGCTGGGCAAATTTGACCTCGTCCTCCACCTCGGCGCCTGCTCGTCCACCACCGAAACCGACGCCGGTTTTCTCATCCGCAACAATTACGAATTTACCCGGGATCTGGCCGTATGGTCGCTCGCCCAAAAAACGGGTGGTCGGAAAACCCGCTTCGTTTACGCCTCCTCCGCCGCAACCTATGGCGATGGTTCCGCGGGGATGGACGATGACGACCGGCAACTGGGCAAACTACGGCCGCTGAACATGTACGGCTATTCGAAGCACCTGTTCGATCTGCACGCCAAACAAGCGGGATTTTTAAATCAGATCGCCGGGTTGAAGTACTTCAACGTTTTCGGCCCGAATGAGGATCACAAGGGCGACATGCGATCGCTCGTCCACAAGTCAACGGCCCAGGTGCAGGCCGAGGGCGTCATCCGTCTGTTCAAGAGTTATCGATCCGACTTTCGCGACGGCGAACAGAAGCGCGATTTTCTTTACGTTAAGGACGCCGTAGCCATGACGTTGCACCTGGCGGCCACTCCGAAGGCCAATGGCCTTTTCAACATCGGCAGCGGCCAGGCGCGGACGTGGCTGGACCTGGCCCGCGCGGTTTTTGCCGCGCTGAAACGCAAGCCGAAGATTGAATTCATCGAGATGCCGGGAGCCATCCGTGACAAATATCAGTATTTCACCGAGGCGAACCCGGCCCGCCTGCGCGCCGCCGGTTATACCGCACCGGTGACATCGCTGGAAAACGCCGTGACCGATTACGTCCGCAACTATCTCGTGCCGGACAAACGGCTCGACCCGGCCGTCGCCTGATTTTTCCGGGCCCCCGGGCCCGCGTTCAAGCACCCGCTCCGCAAGCCCTCAACTTCTTCCTGTTCTGCTATCAGATCGTAACCCCTCCGTGTCATCCATTCATCAAAATGTTGCATGATTGTTATTTGTTGAAATTATTCAGTGGTAGTTATAATGTTGTACAGTTGGATTTTTAATGTATCCCTGCATGATTTTTGTTCACCGGCGTCGTGTGCAGAATCGGTTTCTTGCCCTGCTGGGCGCGTTGGCGCTGTTCGCCATCATTCCGCAAGCCAGCGCCATCATCGACGTTACGCTGCAGATGCAGTTGGGTAATCCCAGCAGCGCCGCCGCCGACCCGAATAACCACAATCATTACCTGATTCAACGTACGGTCGAGGCCATTGATTACAGTGATACGCTGGGTGAACCCAACTGGGCGAGCTGGGACCTGACGGCCGGCGACCTTGGCTCCAGCGGACGTTCGTCTTCGTTTTTCACCGATACCACCCTTCCGGCCGGCTTTTATCAGGTGACCACCTCCGATTACAATGGCGTCGGAAACATCAACTTTGATCGGGGTCACATGTGCCCATCGGCCGACCGCACCGACAACGTGACCGACAACGATCTGGTGTTCTACATGTCCAACATCATTCCCCAGGCGGCAAACAACAACGAAGGCGTGTGGGGAAACTTTGAGGACTATTGCCGCGCGCTGGCGCAGTCCGGCAGTGAATTGCTGATTATTTGCGGTCCCAGCGGCTTTGGCACCAACCACATTCCGAGCGGGAAGGCGGCCATCCCTGACTACACGTGGAAGATTGCCGTCGTGGTTCCGCCGGGTGCCGGCACCGCGATAAGCCGGATTACCACGTCCACCCGGGTCATCGCCCTGAAAATTCCGAACAATAATTCGGTAAGCAGCACCTGGCAGAATTACGTCACCTCGGCCAGCCAGATCGAAGTGGACACGGGTTTTACCTTCTTTACCGCCCTGCCGGCCGGCGTTGCCTCGGTGCTGCGAAATAAAGTGGATGGCCAGAGCGGCCCCCCGCCGGTCATCATCGATTTCTCGCCACCCACTGGCGGGAACGGCGACACCGTCGTCATCACCGGCACAAATTTCACCTCCGCCTCGGCCGTGACGTTCAATGGTGCCGGCGCCACCTTCACGGTGGACTCGTCCACTCAGATCACCGCCACGGTACCCGCCAATGCCACTTCCGGCCCCATCAGTGTCACCACACCCAACGGTACCGCGCTCAGTTCCAGCAGTTTCGTCGTGACCGGCTCGGCCGTTGACCTGGCCATCAACAAAACCCACAATAACAATTTCACGCAGGGTGACCTCGCCGATACCTACATCATCACCGTCGCCAACATCGGTTCATTATCCTCGACCGGCCTTGTCAGCGTTGCCGATTCCCTGCCGGCCGGCCTGATCGCCACCGACATCAGCGGCACCGGGTGGACAGCAGACCTTAACACGCTCACTTGCACCCGCTCGGATGCCTTGGCCGCGGGTATGAGCTATCCACTGATTACGGTCACCGTCACCGTGGCCACCAATGCTCCCCTCAACCTCACCAATACTGCCAGCGTATCCGGCGGGAACGATGCGAATTCCGCCAACAATGCAGTCAACGACGCCACTACCATCAATGCCGGCGGCACCGGAGGTGGAACCACTCTGGTGGGCTGGGACGTGAGCGGGCTGCCCGGCGGCGCAAACAATTTTGGACCTTCATCACTCGCACCCACCACCAACGCGGCCAACCTCACGGTGCTCGGCCTGACCCGCGGGTCGGGGGTCGGAACCACGGGTACCGGCGCAACGCGCGGCTGGGGCGGCAACGCGTTTACCGATACCGGTTCCGCCGCGGCCATCGCTGCCAACCACTTCGTTACCTTCTCCGTCACCGCCGGAACCGGTTACACGGTCTCCTACGCCTCAATCAGCAAATTCGATTTCCGCCACTCGGCTACCGGCCCGGCCAATGGCCTGCTGCAGTATCAGATTGGGTCCGGGTCGTTTACCGACATCGGCACCATTTCCTATCCGACCAACGGTATCAGCAGCAGCGGCAGCTTAAGCCCGATCAACCTGTCCGGAATCTCTGCGCTGCAAAACGTCGGCGCCGGGACGAACGTCACGTTCCGTATCGTCAACTGGGGCGGCACCTCTTCCGCCGGCACCTGGTATCTTTTTGACACCGCGAGTTCCCCGGCCTTGGATTTTGTGTTGCAAGGCACCGTCTCACCGGTTGTCGTTCTCACGCCCATTGAATCCTGGCGCCAGCAATGGTTCGGCACCACCAACAACACGGGCAATGCCGCCGATGCTTACGTGAGCACCACCGACGGCATGCCGAACCTGCTCAAATACTCCCTGGGCCTGGACCCGATCGTCGCCACCAACTACCCGGTGACCAGCGACATCAGCACTGGTTACCTGCGCCTGACCGTGCCCAGAAACCCGAACGCCACCGACGTCACCTTCCTCGTCGAGGCAACCGCCAGCTTGAATTTGTCCTGGACAACCAACGGGACCACAGTGGATCAGAACACCCCGACCCTCCTGCAAGTCCACAACAACACACCGGTCAGCTCGTCCACCGAAGGCTTCATCCGGCTTCGGGTCACTCGCCCATAAAGCAAAATCTGATTCACTGCGGTCAAGGCAGGTGGATAACCATTTAGGCGGTTGGTTGTGAATAACTTGTGAATGAGATTTCACAATTGTAACTTTGGTTCTCCCCGGTTATCCGCTAAAACTGCCGTGCAGTCAGGACGATGTAACGAGTCACCGATACAAGCCGGAGACTCTTCAGAAAGGAAGCAGTAAACCAAGGAAAACTCTATGAAAAAAATTGTATCTCTTACCGCTGTTTTTGCAACGATTTCACTCATCACCGCCAGGGCCGATACGCTCGCCGACTGGACTTTTGAAACCAGTCAGCCGGGGGTCGTCACCTTGCCTGCCGCGCCCGGGGCCGGTGTTGCCTTCTCCAGTTTTTCACCCGAAATCGGCAGCGGCACGGCTTCCGCCCTTCATACCGGTGCGGCCACCTACAGCAGTCCGGCGGGAAATGGGTCGTCGCACTCATTCAGCGTGAATACCTGGGCGGTCGGGGATTATTTCCAGTTTCAAGTCAACACGGTCGGATTCCAGAACCTCACCGTCTCCTACGACCAAACCAGCAGTGGGACCGGACCGGGCCTGTTTAATTTTGCGTACAGCACGGACGGCATCAATTTTTCCCCATTTGGTTCTCCCTACACGGTACTGGCCAACGCCACTCCCAATCCCGTTTGGAACGCCACCACCAGTTCAAGCCTTTATACTCTTACTGATAATTTAAGTTCCATCATTGCGCTCAACAACGCTCCCACCGTTTATTTTCGCGTGATTGACGCTTCAACCAACAGCGCCGCCGGTGGCACCGTGGCCGCCGGTGGCACGGACCGGTTGGATAATTTTATGGTGTCGGCCGCGCCGGTGCCGGAACCGACCACGACCGCTTTGGGCATATTGGGCGGGCTGGCCTGCCTGGTCGCCATGCGGCGCCGGCCTTGATCGTCCGCAAAACTAAAGCCCGGGCCGATCCACCGGCCCGGGTTTTTTGTTTCGTCCCGCAGCGAGCGGCGATCCTGAACTCCAGCACCTGGTCCGCAACCCACTTTCGTTCTCCGGAATGTCACCGGCTTGTTTCCGTGCCGTCTTTGACGAAAGGGAAGATATGTGATTTGATGGCCTGGCAGTCAGGAAAAGTACATCGGTGATGTATCAAGCTGGAACTGGCGGCTTTCTGGGCACCAGTTCCAGCTTTTAAATCAAGGTTTGGATTTGAACACAGCGGCATGGTTTGAACCGTCCGGCAGCCGGGAATACACTCAGCACGAAGAAACGATTACTGGATTATCAATATGGCTGACTCAACCTCGTTCGGTCGTTACACCATATCCACCTTGTGCGAAAAACGGCGATATGGGATTCGTGGTATTGCGTATTGTCCGATTTGCGACCGGGCCGAAGAGTCAGATTACCCTGATAACAGTGCGCTGCAGGCGATCACCATTTCTCTGGGCAAGGTTCGCATCCACATGCGTCTGATTCATCGCATTAAAGACAATCCCGACGGCCACGCCATGCTGTAGCCAATGGCTGTTGACACGTTGAGCTTCCAGAGGGCCACATTACTTAACCAGTCTGGTGCGGCCCGGTCCGGGGGGCGGCCGGCAACCCACCCGTCCAAAAATCACATGCATTCAATTTTACTCGTCATACCGAGACCGGGAACAAGCAAACCCGGCATCGAGCAGGTTTGGCAGACGGTCGTGCCGGGTCTGCAACTGTGTGCGGAGCAAGTCAGAGGTGTTAAAACGTTGTGTGAAAATTGCTGGCTGATACCGGCAGAGGAAAATGGATTTTCATTTTTCGACCACGCCATAACCATTGCCGATAGCGTGAACCTTCGTTGCCGCATCTGTTTACTGAGAACGCCACCCGATGGATTTGCACCTCGGTCACCCGACGGCAAACGGCAAGGTCTAAGCGAAGCAACCGTCCACGCTTTCCAGGGAATGGTCAGATGGGTTCTTAAACGGCTTGCCTCGCTCGGCCCGGCTCAAGCGGAAAGCACCAACAAAGCATATCGTGAATTGAGTTTATAACTGAACTTCGACCTTCCAATCAGTGGCCCGGCGGGTCAAAATCATTTTATGGGAAAATTACACAAAGGCATGCGCATTCGCAGCCGCAAAGAGTTGAAGATTGATGGGATAATCACTTTTTGGGCCCCGTGTTGCGGGCACTTCGAAGGGGTATTGCCCGCCGGAGAGATTTTAAAACTCAATTACGAGCCACATGAGCGGGTCCGCGGCTTGTGGCTTGAACCGGAAAGATATTCCGATTTGGAGCAAATGTTCATCCCGAAAGAAAGTCGAACCGCGCCCGCTTACGGCGGATATGTCGTGGGCTGCAATTGCGATCAGATAGGCCTGGATTTTGAGATTTTGGACCAGCGGCAAGTGGCCTGATGCCTGAGTCTGAGACGTCAGAAAACCTTGCGCAGCAATGATCGGCCATCCTCTCTATGAGTCATGCTGCCAGCAGCTTTGTAAAAAATTAAGATTGGATAACCAATCCATTGACATTCAAGAAGCCGCGGAAATTACCCGCGGCTTTTTGTTACATTTAATTCTTTGACCGGTGGCGGTGGCTCTGTTTTGCTACGTTGCGGCAGCAATGATTCCAGCATACCTGTATCCGACCACGATTGCGCTTTGCCTGGTGGCGGTCGTGGTCGCCTATTTTTTAAACAACCCCCTGCGGCACGGGCGCTGGTTTCTGCTGCGCCGCTTCATCAACTGGTTCCCGTTGGGAATGACCTACGCGTTTTTGTGCATGGGACGTTACAACCTGATTGTGGCCAAAAGCGCCCTGGGATCGTTGATGTCCAACCAGGACCTCGGGATCATTTTCGGGGTGGGCACCTGGGTTTACGCATTGTCTTTTCTGGTCAATGGCCCGCTCATTGACAAACACCTCGGCGGAAAACGCGGAATGCTCATTTCCGCAATCGGCGCCTCGCTGGCCAATGTCGCCCTCGGCGTCCTCACCTGGGCGATCGTGGCCAAAAACCTGAAGGTGAACCTTGTCGCCAGTTATACGGCTCTCTATGCCGTGAACATGTATTTCCAAAGCTTCGGGTCGATGTCCATCATCAAGGTCAAGGCGTACTGGTTCCACGTGCGCGAACGCGGCGTCTTCGGAGCCATTTTCGGAACGTTGATATCCATCGGTGTCTATTTTGCCTTCGACTGGGGAGGAGCCATCATCAGGCTGACCAAAGCCAACGAGACCGGCCCGCTCCGCGATCTGTTTGCGCCCGCCGGCCCGGCTCTGGATGCAACCTGGGCGGTGTTTTACATTCCCGCGGCCATTTTGCTGGTCTGGGTGCTGCTCGACCTGTGGCTCATCAAAGACTCGCCAGAGGAGGCGGGTTTCGCGCACTTCGACACGCATGACGCTTCGTCCGGCCAGATGCACGTGGAGTTTTCCGTGCTCGACCTGCTGAAACGGGTTTTCACCAGCCGGCTGATGTTGTTGATTGCGTGCGTGGAGCTGACGGGTGGGGTCTTCCGCTACAGCATGACCCAGTGGTATACCATTTTTGCCGGTGAAATAAAGCAGCCGGGCGCCGAATTTTTGTCACAGCATTGGGGATGGTACACCTGCGTGTTCGGGATTGTGGGCGGATTTTCCGGCGGCCTGGTCTCCGACAAACTGTTCCACTCCCGCCGCGGACCGCCCGCCGCCTTGCTATGTGCCTTCGTCCTGATCGTGGCAGTGTTGATGTCGTTCTTCTTGTTCTCCCGGCCCGTTCTGGTGGGCTGGGCGGCCGTGTTCATCGTCATGGCCTCCATCGGCATCACTTCCTTGATGTCCGGCACGGCGGCCACGGATTTTGGCGGGCGCAAAGCTACGGCGACAAGCATGGGCATCGTGAATGGCTTTGCCTATATCGGCAGTGGCATCCAATCCCTCAGCCTCGGCTTTCTATTGGCGAACAAAGGGGATAGCTGGCACTGGTTGCCGCTTTTTGTCATCCCCTTTGCCGTCCTCGGCACGTTCCTGGCCGTCAAAATCTGGCATGACCTGCCGGTTGCCACCCGCAAATACATTGCCGAAGTGGAGCACAAAACGTTGTAAAACCGGCAAAAACCGGGCTTCACCGGGCCGGAAAACGGATGTCCAGGTTTTTGCTTTCAAAAATGAGGCGAATGTTCCGCGGCGCGCAAGACAACAACAAGGGCGGCCGAAGCCGCCCTTGGATTGTTTCGTGTGACAACGACCAACCTTAGTGGATGAGCCGGTAAAATTGCCGTGAAGCGACCGTATTGGTGGTGAAAGGACTGGTGGCGCCACCCAGGGT
>CAYPSF010000058.1:0-24219 GCA_964413165.1 uncultured Bifidobacteriaceae bacterium | reverse complement strand
ATCTTTGAGAAAATTTGAAGCGGCGGGAATGCCCGCAGGACTACATGGTAGAGCGTCCGGCCCAAAGCCGGAAGGCCCCGGGTCCATCTCCCGGTCCCGCGCAAGCGGGATAGCTCAGAAAAACTGTCCTGCAACCAATTGTCACGTCGCTTCTTGAATGATTTGAATGGCGAATGCCGGCGGGAATACATTGGCAACCAGCGGATTCGAATTCCGCCCGGCTGGCCGCAGGGCCGGCTGAGAATTCTCACCAAACCTTGTCGCCATTCCGGTTTCGCGACGAATGCCGGAGTAACTACATGTAATCCGAAGGTCGCCGGTTCGAATCCGGCCTCCGGCCCGAAAATGGCCGGGGTAGCTCAGTTGGTAGAGCAGCGGAAAATGTTTCTCCAAACCTTGTCGTCGCGTTTTTTTAATCGGTTAGATACAGCAGCAATATGATTTCGGTGCGAATGCCGTTGGAACTACATCGGTCGCGGGTTCGAATCCCGTCGGTCTCAATGAATGAGGCCGTAGCTCAGTGGTAGAGCGATTGTTTCGGCAAAAACTTGTCGCGCCGTTTATTTGGGAAAACAATAAAACTATGAATACAGAAGCAACGAATCCGGCAATCCGGCCAACCGGCGAGGCCACCGGCTTCATTCCTGCGCCAGGCAACAACGGCAAGCCCATCACCGTCATCGGCACCGCTGCGATTCGTGATGCATTTGATGCCAAGTGCATCGAACAGGCACTCAACTCGCGTGGGGCCCCAGGCGTGACCGACCTGGTGCTCAATCCAGATGCCCACGCCGGTTACGGGGCTCCCGTCGGCTGCGTGCTGGTTTCGCCGACGCACGTTTATCCCGGCCCGGTTGGCGTGGATATCAAATGTTCCATGAGCTTGCTCCAGCTGGATCTGCCGGTTGACGCAGTAGCCGACAAGACTGTCCGACGTGCACTCATCAATGCAATCGTGGAACGCACCCCAACCGGTGCCGGCAAAGGCCAACGCAATGTAAAGAAAGGCCGAAACGTGAATGGTGAGCTCGGTCGCCGGGTTGCGGTTGAAGGAGCTTCCGAAGGCGTGTGCCGTGAACTCGGCATCCCACCGGAGTGGGCGCTGCATTGCGAAGACGCCTTCCACCTCGGACACAACAACCAGCGCGAGGACCTGGCGGCGCGGATCGAGTTGCTCATCAGCGCCGGCAAATTCCCGAAGTTTGAAGACAAAGTTCGTCAGTTGGGTTCCTACGGCGGTGGCAATCATTTTGGCGAGTGCGAGGCCGTGCAGATTGTGGATAACGACCGCGCCCGCCGGGCAGCCGAAGTATTCGGTCTGCGCGATGGTTGCGTTGCGTTTCTCTCACATTGCGGATCACGCGGCTTTGGTTACCAGCTTGCGAACAACCAATTCCATACGCTGCAAGACAAGTTTGCCGCATGGAGCATTCCGCTGCCCGGCAATGACCGCGAACTCGTTTACGCACCTCTCGGTACGCAAGAGGCCGATAACTACATCGATGACATGTCGCTCGGCGCAAACTTTGCGACCGTAAATCACATGCTTATCAATGCCCTTGTGCTCGAAGCGTTCCAGGAAATCATTCCCGGCACTCGTGGCTCACTCGTTTATTTTATCAGTCACAACATTGCTCGCCGGGAAATCGTTGGAAATCAGGAATGCTGGGTGCATCGCAAGGGCGCTACCCGCGCTTTTCCGGCCAATCATTTTGCACTCAAAGGAACGCCGTTTTACGAAACCGGACATCCAATTTTGTTGCCCGGCAATCCAACCGCAGGCTCTTGTGTCATGGTTGCCGACCCGGGAGCGGACAAAAGTTGTTACAGCGTGAACCACGGTGCCGGCCGGGCGAAAGGCCGCAAAGCCGCGATTCGCGAACTGGATCAAAAGACCATCGATGATGAATTTGTCGCTCACGACATTCTGACCAATTGTCGCACCTATCCGAAAGACGAAGCACCGGCTGCGTATAAGGATTTCAACGAAGTGTTGAATTCCGTGCGGCTCGCCGGCCTTGCCAGTGAAGTGGCGCGTCTCCGCGCCCGTTTCGTCATCAAGGACTCAGACGACAGCCTGAAAGGAGCGGCGTAAACCGCATCACGCGCAAGCGAAGATTGCATGGCGCGCAAATAATTGGCATTGTCGCCATGCAATCCGAAATAGCAGATGTCCCATCAACCAAACAACATCTTCGCTGGAACGCAGGTCGTCTCACTGGTGGAAATTCGCGGGCCGAATCGTTCACTGGTTCATCCACTCGGCGCGGTGGGCGTGGTCACGCGCACGCCGGCCGTGGCAGGAGAAAGCTATCTGGTTCGCTTTCCGGACGGTTTTGAAAAACCATTGGAATTTTCGCAATTCGAAGTGTTGAAACATTTTAAGGACCGTCTTGGTGACGGCTCGCGGTCGTCGGATTTTGACCTCGAATCATCCATTATTTACCGCTGCGTCGTCGGTTCACGTGCGTATGGCCTGGATAACGACGAATCCGATACCGACCGGCGCGGTATTTACCTCGCACCTGCCGAACTGCAATGGTCGCTGTTCGGTGCGCCTGAACAATTCGAGGACAACGCAGAACAGAGCTGCTATTGGGAACTGCAGAAATTCATCATCATGGCTCTGCGAGCCAATCCAAATATTCTGGAATGTTTGTATTCGCCGATCGTGGAAAAAGTCACGCCGCTGGCTCAGGAACTTCTGGCGCTGCGCGATGCCTTCCTGAGTCGGATGATTTTCCAGACCTTCAACGGGTATGCCCTGAGCCAGTTCAAGAAGCTGGAGCAGGATCTCCGCAATCATGGCGAAGTACGCGTTAAACACACCATGCACCTGCTTCGATTGCTGCTGACGGGCGCAGCGACGCTGCGCGAAGGTCGGGTACCCGTGCGGGTCGAAGCGCACCGCGACCGGCTGCTGGCAGTCAAGCGCGGCGACGTTCCGTGGGCCGAAGTGGACGCCTGGCGTCAGGAACTGCACCATGATTTTGAACGCGCATTATCTGAAACAAAGTTACCCGAACGGCCGGACTACGAAGCGGCGAATCGGTTTCTGGTGAAAGCTCGACGCAAAACAGCTACCGAGTAAACGCTACATTTTCATTATGAGCATTACCGAGAAAGAAACATTCCGAATTCCAGTCAAAGAAGGTCAAAGGATACTTTCCTTGTGTTGGCGTGGTGCCGAATTGGTTGATTTGGCATCGGGAGGTACACGCTATCGATTAGACGGAACTGTGGAGTTGCCGGGTGTGTTTTTTGCCTATCACTTCAATAGAGCTGTAGTGAGCAACGACGGCAATTACTCTGTGATTTACGAAGCTTTAGGAACGAAAGGGCTGGTACTTCGTGGCAACAAACCTGTGAGAGAAATCAACCGCAGTTTTTATCACGCACATGTCTATGAATACCCGTTTGCAATAATTCATTTGCCGGATGGGCGGACGGCAATCGCCCATTGCCCGGATGCCTACAACAAGATCGAAATCGAAGAAATTGAATCCGGCCAGAGATTGACGGCTCGCGAAGGAGATGCAGCGGATTTCTTTCATTCACGACTCCAGGCAACTCCTGACGGTGAGCACTTGCTCAGCGCAGGTTGGGTATGGCATCCGCTCGACGCAGTACAACTGTTTCGCATCCGCGACACTCTGCAAAGCCCTGCGGTCCTGGATCGGTACGCCCATTTGGAGCTGCCCGACGAACTTTTTGAGGTTCATGCCGCGGCTTTTCAAGGCAACGAAACGTTGATCATGGTCGGTGACAATGGAGGCGAACCTGGCGAAGAAGGGCCGTTTCTTGCTCGATATGACCTCCGGGAAGATCGAGTAAACTTAAAAAGGCGTCTGCAGGAGCCAGCGGGTACGATTATGCCTGTGAACAGCGAGTTTATCATCGGATTCCATGAGCACCCCAAATTGATTGAAATCGCTTCCGGCAAAGTAGTTAAACGTTGGTCGGAATTGGATTCAGGCAAACAGAACTCCAGCATCATTTGGCATGAGGAAAAGTTGCCACCGCTAGCCTTGGATTCCAATCGAATGAGATTCGCGGTCGCAGATTCAAAAGGGATCACTGCAGTTCAATTGGCTGAAAATTGATACCAGTTTCAAGATTTGATTCGTATGACCATTGACCCACGCCTTCACCGTATTGTCGCGGCTCAGCCGTATCCGCTGCTGTTCGCCACCATCAGCGGCGCGCATCTTTATGGATTTCCATCGCCGGACTCGGATTTTGACTTGCGCGGATCGCATGTGCTGCCGCTTGAAAAGATCGCCGGGCTGGACGTGCAGGATGAAACCGTTCAAGACTCCCGTGTCATCGAGGGATTGGAGATGGATATCGTGAGCCATGACGTCAAAAAATTCTTTGGCTTGCTGCTCAAGAAGAACGGCTATGTTCTGGAACAGCTTTTTTCGCCCCTGATCGTCCAAACAACGCCCGAGCACAAGCAATTGAAAGCCCTTGCTCACGGCTGCATCACGAAGCACCACTCGCATCACTACTTTGGTTTCGCCGAAACCCAGTGGAAACTCTTTTCAAAAGAATCGCCTCGTCGGGTGAAGCCGCTGCTTTACGTCTATCGCGTGCTGCTCACGGGCATTCATTTAATGCGCACAGGTGAAATCGAGGCTAATCTCGTCGCACTGAACGAGGAGTTTCGTCTACCGTACATCAACGATCTTGTCGCCTGTAAATTGGCCGGACCCGAGAAGTCAAAATTGGAGGATGCCGATGCCACCTTCCACGAATCAGAATATCAACGACTGCGAGCCAAATTACAGGCAGCGCATGACGCCAGCATTCTGCCCGAGTTGCCCACTGACGCGACGCGCGCAGCGTTGAATGACCTGTTGGTTCGGTTACGAATGAAGCCGTTAAAAAGTGCAGGAACATGAAGCTACCCGATGAATTGACCTATCTGTTGCGTGAAGTGCCGGCCCTTTCCCGCGCTTACCTGGTGGGTGGTTGTGTGCGTGATGCCTTGCTTGGGATCACCCACAAGGATTTTGATCTCGAGGTTTACGGGGTGGATTATGAAACGCTGGAGCAGGCCTTAAGCGCACATGGCCGGGTGGATCTGGTTGGAAAATCATTTGGCGTCATCAAGTTTTCCGGTCAAAGCGGCGGGCAATGGGACTTCAGCCTGCCGCGCCTTGATTCGAAGATGTCGGCCGGACATAAGGGTTTTCGGGTCGAGTTCGATTCAAACATTGAACCCCGAACGGCAGCCAGTCGCCGGGACTTTACAATCAACGCGCTCATGTATGATCCGCGCACGGGCGAGTATATCGACTTTTACGGCGGCCGTGATGATTTGGAGAAACGCGTGTTACGTCACACGAGTCCGGCCTTCGTTGAAGATCCGTTGCGGGTGTTAAGGGGGATGCAGTTTGCGGCCCGGTTTGATCTAACACCTGCGCCGGAGACTGTCGAGTTGTGCCGTTCCATCGTGCATTCATTTCCCGAGCTCGCGGTCGAGCGTGTTGGCATGGAGTGGTTCAAGTGGGCATTGGCCGGGCAGCGACCATCGGCGGGACTGCGTTTTCTGAAGAACACCGGTTGGTTGCCGCACTTTCCTGAAATCGCGGCATTGGATGGGACGCCGCAGGATCCAGAATGGCATCCGGAGGGCGACGTGTTCACGCACACCTGCCACTGTTGCGATGCATTGGCGGTGTTGCCCGAGTGGCAGGCAGCGGACGAAGCTACCCGCCGGGTACTAATGTTCGCCGTCTTGGCGCATGATTTCGCCAAGCCGCAAACCACACGCGAAGATGAGCGAGAGGGGCGAATGCGGATTGTCTCACCCGGTCACGAGGAGCAAGGCGGGCCACTGGCGGAGGCCTTTCTGACGCGGATTGATGCTCCAAACGAAATCAAGGAACGGGTGGTACCATTGGTAAAACATCACCTCGCACATCTGCAGGCGATTAACGACCGCTCGGTTCGTCGGCTCGCGAACTCTTTGAAGCCCGCAACGATTGCGGAACTCTGTCTGGTAATGACGGCAGATCATTTCGGCCGACCGCCCAAACCACGGGTGATTCACCAAGGTATTGCCGATCTGAGGGTGAAAGCCGAAGAACTGCGCCTGCGGAACGCAGCCCCCAAGCCATTGTTACAAGGCCGCCATTTGATCGCGCGGGGCATGGAGCCGGGCAAGCAGTTCGGCACATTGCTCGACCAAGCGTTCGAAGCACAACTTGAGGGTGGTTTTACTGATCTGGATGGCGCACTCAAATGGTTGGCCGGTCACAAATAATATTTTATGAGTTTCATCATCGTCGATGTCGAATCTGACGGGCCAATTCCGGCGGAATTTTCAATGGTGAGTTTTGGTGCGGTCGTGTTTGACGAGCCATTGGACAAATCCTTTTACGCGCAGACCCGCCCCATCTCCGAACGGTTCGTTCCCGAGGTGCTGGCGATCAGCGGATTCTCACGGGAACAACACCTGCACTTTGATGATCCCAAAACCGTGATGGAATCCTTCGCGCTGTGGCTGGAGCAGCACACCAAGGGGCGGGCCGTCTTCGTGTCGGACAACGTCGCGTTTGACTGGCAGTTCATCAATTACTACTTCCACCTCTTTCCGGCTCTTAACGGATAATTCCGGCTTCCGGACATAATTGCCGCTAAGACTCATTTAAGACAAAAGGATGGTGCGCGCTGCAGGGTTTGAACCTGCGACCCCCAGTGTGTGATACTGATGCTCTACCGCTGAGCTAAGCGCGCCCCGGGCCTGCTATCAAACCAAAGAACCGGGTATAATTCAATCTTAAAAGGGCGCCACTTTGACTGGTCCATCCCAAGGTTGCGCAACTTTCTCGATCAGACGGAGTTTTAAGTCATGACGATGCACCCGGTAATTTCCAAATCCGAGGGAATTTATGAATAAATTACACGTCATTTTGGCGGTGGCCTTCTGCTCGCTTGCCGGGAACTCCCCGGCCCAGGATACCAATGCGCTGAAAACCGACATCGGAGTTTTCGAGGCCCAGACCGGGACCGTCATCATCAAGGGTTTTGGCCAGATCGGCTCGATAACCGTAGGGGCGGACGTCATCTCGGTGACTTGCAAGGCTTCCACAAACGCCGGCACCGGTTTCCGGGCCTATGGCCTGGCCATCGGGTTTGCCGGAAACGATCAAGCCCGGGAAAGGGCTCTGGTTGATTACGACGAAATTGATTCGTTGCTGAGCGGAATCAATTACCTGAGCAAGATCACCTACGATGTCACGCCGTTGCCCGGTTTTGAAGCCAGCTACACCACCAAAGCCGGTCTGCGGGTGGTTGCTTACAGCGCCCGGAGGCAGGGCGGCATCCAGACTTTCCTCCAATACGGCGAGCGGCCAAGAATTTTGCTGACGTCGGACCAGGTCGCGCAGTTTTACGGATTAATTGGCCAGGCCCGGGACAATCTGAATTCCCTCCGGACCTTGAAATAAATGGCGCAGGGCGGAATCCGCCGGCTCATTTTCGGAGGACGGTGTCGCGTTGCGCCCAGTCGGGGTTGGCATTTGGAAAATCCAGGTTGTAATGCAAGCCGCGGCTTTCGGGCCGCATCAACGCGCAGTGCACAATCAGTTCCGCCACCGTCGCGATATTGCGCAACTCCAACAGGTCGCTTGTGACGATGAAGTTCCAGTAGTACTCGTGGATTTCCTCCTGCAAATTGGCGATGCGTTTCTGGGCGCGCGCCAGTCGTTTGTTCGTCCGGACGATGCCCACGTAATCCCACATGCAATGCCGGATTTCATCCCAGTTGTGCGCCACCACGACCAGTTCGTCGGGGTTGTGGGCGTTGCCGGACTGCCACAGCGGAATTTTGACGTCGGAGGGCAGCGGCGGATTTTTGGCAATCCGTTCTGCCGCGCGATGCGCACAAACGAGCGCTTCCAGCAGTGAGTTGCTCGCCAGCCGGTTTGCGCCGTGCAGACCCGTGCAGGCCACCTCGCCCACGGCGTAGAGCCCGGCGATGTCCGTCTCGCCGTCCACATTGGTCACCACGCCGCCGCACTGGTAATGCGCGGCAGGCACCACCGGAATGGGCTCTTTCGTGATGTCGATGCCGTAGCGCAGGCAGATCTGGTAGATGTTCGGGAAGCGGTCGATGATGAACCGCGCCGGCTTGTGCGTGATGTCCAGCCACACGTGTTCCGCGCCACTCTTTTTCATCTCGCTGTCAATCGCGCGGGCCACCACATCGCGGGGCGCCAGCGATTTCAACGGGTGATAGGCATCCATGAACTCGACGCCGGCGAGCGACTTGAGCACGCCGCCCTCGCCGCGCACCGCTTCGCTGATGAGAAACGACTTGGCCTTGGGGTGATAAAGGCAGGTGGGATGGAACTGGACGAATTCCATGTCCGCCACCGCCGCGCCGGCGCGATACGCCATCGCCACGCCGTCGCCGGTCGCGATATCGGGGTTCGTAGTGTAGAGGTAGACCTTGCCGCAGCCGCCGGTGGCCAGCAGCGTCACCGGCGCGGTAAACGTCCAGACGCGGCCCGATTTCTTGTCGAACACATACGCGCCGAGGCAGTGGTTTTCGCCGACGTAGCCGAGTTTCTGGCTGGTGATCAGGTCAATGGCCAGGTGGTTTTCAAAAATCTGGATGTTCGGCTGTTGCGCCACCGCGTTCAACAGCGCCCGCTCAATTTCGCGTCCGGTCACGTCCTTGGCGTGCAGGATGCGGCGCTTGGAATGGCCGCCTTCCTTGCCGAGGTCAAGTTCCCGGCCGCCGTCCTCGCTGGGCGCATCGCGCCGGGAAAAGTTCATGCCCAGTTCGATCAGTTCGTGGATGCGCGCCGGGCCTTCCTCGACGATGGTACGGACGACGTTTTCCTTGCACAGGCCCGCGCCGGCCGTGAGTGTGTCGCGCACGTGGAATTCGAACGAGTCTTCCTTGCTGGTCACCGCCGCGATGCCGCCCTGGGCGTAATTGGTGTTCGACTCCGCGCGGTCTTTCTTGGTGACAATGGCCACGCGCCCGCGCCGCGCGACCTTCAGTGCGAAGGACAACCCCGCGATGCCGCTCCCAAGGATGAGAAAATCGAACTGTTTCATACGTCAGAGTTCTAACCAACTGGAAAGCCGGTTACAATGTTTTGTCCATTTAAATCTGGCTGTTCGCCGATGGCATGTCCGGGGTGCGGCTTTTCCCAAAGACCCGGAAAGCCGGCTGCCGTCCATGGAATCACTGGCCCTGGAGACGGTAAAAGCGGGGGCCGGGGGCAAGATTGGTATCCACAAAGAACAGGGGAGTATTGGTCGGCACGACCAGGGCCAGATTGGACCAACTGGACAGGTTGGTTGAGATTTGAATTTCGTAGGTATTGCCAGGAATCACCGACAGTTGGAGGTTGCATTGGGTTTTGACGACCGGGCCAACGATCCCCAGCCGGGTCACCGGGTTGAGCATCACCGTTGCATTCGTGTATAACCCCACATCATTGGTCGCGGCCAGGATGATCAGCACCGCGTTGGTGGCAATGTAATTTGACGTGACCAGGGTCCAGGCTTCATTGGCGCCCGGGCCACTGGCGAGGGTCAATTTCAAGGCCAGACCGGCACTGGTTGCGCTCGCCCCAACGCCCAATCGTTCGCTGGCCGGGCCGGTATCCCAGACATTGAAAGGCAAAACATAACTGGCATTACTGGCGTTGGCCGGGACAGTCCAGTTGGGGTTCACTCCAATGACCGGTGATTTCCTTTGGGGTGAATAATTTACCGTGATTCGATTGCTGGTGAGAATCCCGATGGCGGAGGATTTCAACAGGTTCAGGCTCAAATCCACATACGCCAGGCGTGGCAGGCCGGCGAGCAGGTTGATATTGGTCAGTCGGTTTTGTTGCAGGTAGAGGAAGGTGAGATTGGTCAGACTGCCGAGCGACGTCAGATCGGTGATCCCGTTGACGGAAAGATCCAGGTTGATCAATCGGGTAAAATTCGCGAGGAAACTCAAGTTGGTGAGGGAATCGCCGGCCAGATGCAACGTGGTCAGGCTGGTCAACCCTGACAATGCTGGAAAGTTGGTAACGGGGTTCCAGCTCAGATCCAGGTAGGCGAGGTTGGTCAAGCCGGCCAGCGGCGAAATGTCCGTGATGAAGTTGCCGCTGAGGCTGAGCGCGACCAGGCTGGTCAGGTTTTGCAGTGGGGTCAGGCTGCGGATGGCATTGCCCGCCAGAGACAGGGAGGTGAGATTGGATGCCGACTCCAATCCGGACAGGTCGCTGATATGTGCGGAGTTGGCCGGCAGGTTGGTCAAGTACATCAATTGCACACTCGTAAGATTGCCGGCGGGTGTGCCCAGGGCGGTGGTGATGGCGCTGGACAGGCCCTTTTGGAGCACAACATTGGTGGAAAATATCACGTTCACCAGCAGGTTGTTGCTGGTGCTCAAGCCGCCGGGAGGCTGGCTCACGGTCAAAGTAACCATGCTGGTGCCCGTCTGATTGGCGGCGGGAGTCAGTGTGAATGAACCGCTGGAGTTGGTGCTGCTCAACGTGATGCCGGGATTGGCAACGAGCCACGCCGTTGATGAATTCGCTGTCAGCGTCAATTCATCGGAAGCCACCAGCGTGTCGGAGGCATGAAAATTCAAAGCAGAGGTCTGGTTGGCCGGGAGATACCAGGTCGAGGCAACGGAAAGGGTCGGTGGCTGGTTGGCGGGGACGTAGTCCACTTCGATGCCACGGTTTTGCAGGCTCCGAATGACCATGGAGGACGAAGAACCCGGGCTTAAATCCAGCAGGTTGCGGGATAATTCCACCTTGGACAGATTGGGCAGATCGTTCAGGGCCACGATGTCCGTCAGCCGATTGTAAGCCGCATATATGGTGGTCAGGTTGGTCAATCCAGCCAGGGCGGTTAAATCGCGCAATCGGTTGTTTCGAATGCTCAGGCTTTGCAGCGAGGTCAATCCCGGTAGAAAATCCAGATTGCTGCAGGCATTGCCCTCGATCCAAAGGCGGGTCAAATTGGTGAATCCCGCCAGGGCACTGTAATTGGTAATCGGATTCCGGCTGAGCCCCAGGTAGTTCAGATTCGTCAACGCTATCAGTGGCGCGGGATCGCTGATTAAATTATCGTCCAATCCCAATGCCGTCAGCTGGGTCAGATTGGTCAGAAAGGTCACGTTGCTGATGCTTTGGCCCAAAAGCCAGAGATTGGTCAAGGCCGCCAATCCAAATCCAGGGTTGGCATTTGGATTCCCCGAAACGTTGATGGTCGCCAGGTTGGTCAGCGTCATCAGGGGCAGATAATTGCTGATGTTGTTGTAAGCGAAATCCGCGAAGCTCAAGCAACTCAAGCTGGATACGAAGGCCAGGTCGTTGATGGAATTGTCTCGCGCTTCCAGGTTGATTAAATTGGTCAGCCCGCCCAATACCGTGTAATTGGTGATCCCGGGGTTGCCGCTGACCACCACGTAATTGAGATTCGTCAACGCCGTCAACGGAGACAAATCAGTGATCAGGTTCTGGTCAAGATTCAAGAATGTCAGTTGGGTCAATGAGGGGAGAAAGCTCAAATCGTTGATGAAATTGGCCCCCAAAGATAGGCGGGTCAGGCTGGCGAATTTGGACAGCGGAGCATAGTTGGTGATGGCATTTCCACCCAGGTCCAGGCAGCTCAGATTTGTCAACGCGATCAACGGCGAAATATCCGTCAGGCGACCGCCGTAAACGTTCAGGGAGGTAAGGTGTTTCAGATTTTGCAAAAAGGCCAGGGTGGCAATCGGGCTCTGGTAGAGGGAGAGGCTGGTCAGATTGGTCAGACCGGCCAGGGTCGAGAAATTGCCAATGGAGTTTCCACCTAAAGTAATGGAGCTCAGGCTGGTCAAACCCGCCAGCGGCGATATATCAACGATGGCATTACGATCTAGCGTCAGGTCAACCAGGCCGCTCAAGCCCCGTAGCGGGGCCAGGTTGTTGATTGAGTTCCCGGCGAGGTACAAATATTTCAGGTTAACCGCCCATTCCAGGCCGCTCAGGTTGGTAATGCCCATGAATTGGACGTTCAGGGTGGTCAAGGGCAGAAGGTTCGAACCGGTGATCGGCCCCGTCTTTAGACTCAAGCTGTTGCTGACCGCTACCGCCAGATTCGGATCGGCAAAGGCAACCACATTGGTTTGCGCCGCGGCGATGCCGGACCGCCCAACCAAAACCGCAACCAGCAAAATGACGATCAATTCCCGAACCACATTCATAACCGCAATCCGACAGTGTTTTGTTATTGCGCGGGGAAGCCACTGCCGGGTTAAGGCGTGGCGGGGGACTGAAGTCCGGCAATGACAGCGGCATCGTGTGATGCTCATGGCTTGCCCGACTCCGATAATTGTCCTGCCCACTTCTGATTCAGACGCAAAGTTGCGCTAACCCTTTCAATAAATTAAATGAATGACAAGCCGTTTCATGGGATTTTTGCGTTAACGCTGAAGGGTGCTTAAGCCGGCAAATTCAACCGGGAAGGTTTGGCTGGCCGTCGCCTTGCGGTTCCAGACGGCGTCTGCGCTGCGAGATGAATCAAAGCTGTGAATTATCAATCAACCGCGTTTTGCCCACGAACACGGCCAGCGCCAGGTGCGTGCCGCGCGCGACTTTTGACACGGGCGCGAGCGAATCCGGTTCGAAGAATTCCACGTAATCCAGACACGCGTCGGGTTCGCTTTCAATCAACTTTTTCAGGCCGGCTTTCAGCTTTGCCGCCGGAACGGGTTTGGATTTTTTCACGGCGGTTCGCGCCATTTGCATCGCCCGCCAGAGCACCGTGGCCTGCCGGCGCAAATCGCCGGCAAGATATTTGTTGCGCGAACTCATCGCCAGCCCGTCGCGCTCGCGCAGTGTCGGGGCGACAATGATTTTCACCGGAGAATTCAAATCGACCGCCATGCGTCGGATGACGGCGGCCTGCTGCCAGTCTTTCGCGCCAAAGACCGCCACGTCCGGCAGTACCAGGTTGAATAACTTGGCCACCACCGTCGTCACGCCGCGAAAATGTGTCGGCCGGGATGCGCCTTCCATGCTTTGGGACAAGGTTTCCTCGACCACGTAGGTGCTGAAATTCCGGGCTGCGCCGACATGTCGGCGCTTTGAATGCGGTGACAGGTCACCGCACGCCAAAGCCGGATACATTTCCTGGTCGCCAGGGGTGAACACGACATCCACGCCAGCACTACGGCAGAGAACGAAGTCACGCTTCAGATCGCGCGGGTATTTGGAGAAATCCTCCTTCGGCCCGAACTGCGTCGGGTTGACGTAAATGCTCAGGACCACAATGCCGCTTTTGCCGACCGCCCGCCGGGCACGTTGGACGAGGCTCAGGTGCCCGGCGTGCAAATAACCCATCGTCGGCACAAACCCGATGCGCTTGCCGGCGCGTTTCCAGCGCAAGGCAAGCTTCTGCATCGCGGCGATGGAACTGACGATTCGCATGGCTGAAAAGTGCGGCAGCGGCAGCGGTCAATCAATTCAATTGTTAAATGTGACGCCCTGTCAAATTCCGCAGCCCCGTAAGGGGCGAAATCTTTGTAGCCAGCAGAGCTCCTGACGGAGCTTCGGCTTCAGCCGCTGTCTCCCGGAAACAAACCAGCCGCGCAGAAGTTCTGCGCGGCTGGTCTGGGTGATGGTTAAAACTTACCGGCGCTGGTGCGCGTCGCAGGCCCGGTTAATCGGGGCTTCGGGCTCAATCGCGTTCGGCTGCACGACGTTGTTCGAGAGTATCCAGGCCTCGACTTCCTCGCCGCTGATGTCGGCCAGCATGTGGCCGTCAATTTCGACACAGGGACTGAGCATCTGGCCGCTTTTTTCGACCATTTCCTGGCGCTGGTCGGGGTTGTTGATGATGTCGCGGTCCTCGTAGGGCAGGTCATATTTCTTGAGCACGGCGCGCACGCCATTGCTCCAGCCGCAGGTCGGTTTCAAATAGGCAATGATTTTCGGTTTATCCATAGGTTTGCAATAATTGGTTTCCCAATGCCAATAAGGTGCCATATCCCTTCCAGACTGCAAAGGGCAATTATCGTTCTTTTGCTGCCTGGGCGGCTTGTCGGGCGGACAATACCTTGCGTGAGGGCGTGTAATTGAGGATAAATTCGCGATAAAATTCCGCAAAGGTGCCGGCGGCGAGGTGCGCGCGGGTGTCCGCCATTATTTTCAGAAACAGGTGCGAGTTGTGGACGCTCACCATGCGCAGGCCGAGGATTTCGTTCACGTTCAGCAAATGTCGCAGATAGGCCCGGGTGAAATGGCGGCAGGCAAAACAGTCGCAGCCTTCCTCGATGGGCCGGAAGTCGGCCTTGTAGGAACCGCCCTTGAGGCCGTACGCGCCGCGGCGCGTGAACGCCGTGCCGGTGCGTGCCACCCGCGTGGGCAGCACGCAGTCGAACATGTCCACGCCGCGGGCGATCAGTTCGATCATTTGCGCGGGGGTGCCCAGCCCCATTGCATAGCGCGCCTGGTTTGCGGGCAAAAACGGTTCGGTCAGTTCAATCGCCTTCAGCATCTCCGGTTCCGGTTCGCCCACGCTCACGCCGCCGATGGCGTAACCGTCAAAATTCATCGCAACCAGCGCCCGCGCGCATTCCTCGCGCAGCGCGGCGTTGCTGCCGCCCTGCACGATGCCGAACACCAGCTGGCCCCCGGAACGGGGTTGTTCGCGGCATTCGCGCGCCCAGCGCATGGTGCGTTCCACGGCCAGCCGCTGTTCTTTCGCCGGCGCGTCGTGCGGCGGGCATTCGTCGAAGACCATGGCAATGTCCGACCCGAGCACGCGCTGGATTTCCATCGCCTCCTTCGGGCCGAGAAACAGCGGCGAGCCGTCGAGGTGCGAGCGGAATTCGACGCCGTGCGGTTTGATTTTCCGGATCTTCGCGAGGCTGAAGACCTGGAAACCGCCGCTGTCGGTGAGTATGGGCCGGTCCCAGTTCATGAACCGGTGCAATCCGCCAGCCGCGCGGATGATGTCGAGTCCGGGCCGGATATTGAGGTGATAGGTATTGCCGAGGAGGATCTGGGTGCCCATCTCGATCAGTTCGCGCGGGTCGAGCGCCTTGACGCTGGCCTGGGTACCGACGGGCATGAACACCGGCGTGTCCACGACCCCGTGGGCGGTGGTCAGTCGGCCGAGACGCGCCCGGGTATGAGCATCCGTTTTGAGCAGTTCAAACATCGCGCGAAGGTTTAATCAAAACGGCCCGGTTGAACATGAAATTTTGCGGCGGGTTGATGGCGGTCAGGGATTACCCAGCAGGGGCAGCAAAAGCCTCGCCTGGACAAGAAAAGTCCACCACCAGCTCAAGATCACCCCGCCGCGCAGGTAAAAGGAAACGGACAGAAAACCCGCGCCGATCCGGGCGGCCAGGAGCGCTGCCAGCCACGGCAGCGGTATCGGGGTGACTGTGGCCGACCGGGTTTTGACGGTCAGCACGATGGCTCCAAACAAAACGGTCAGCCCGGTCGCCAGCCACCGGTTTTGAAACAAACGGATGAGCCAGGCGAAGGGGGCGAAGACGAAAAACAACTGGGTGAACGTCAGGTTAAACAACAGCATAGCGACCCATTGCCACGGGCTGGCGGGATAATCTTCCGGGGTTTTGAGCCGGAGCGACGGGTCAACGCACAGATGAAACATCGTTGCCGCGGCAATGCCCGCCAGGGTCACCGCCAGAAACGGCTTGGCTTCCAGCTTGAAGGTAAAGACCGGCCGATGGGTATACTGAGAGTGCCACGCAAACACAAAACTCCACAGCACCATGGTGCAAAAGAAAAGCATGGCCTCCTGGTACCAGATCGGATCGGTTCGGGTCATCCAGAGCGACAGGCGCGGGTAACAGGCCAGCGTTGTGGCCAGGGCGGCGATGCCGGCCAGCTTCAGGACCCGGGGTTGGGCGAGGTTGCGCACGTGTTTACCCGGCTGGCTTTCGTCTGCCAGCGGTGCTGATATCCGGCATAAAGGGTTCAACCATTTCCATGGCCGCCGAAGTCAAGGCTGGTTGCCGAGTTCCGCAAACGAAATGTCCACCAGCAAGTCGCCGGCAATTTTTTCCAGTCCGGCTTTCAAGGCGCCCTCGTTGCAGCCCGGCGGCAACTGCAGCCGGGCGGCGGCCTTGAACAGGGTTTCGCCGGACATGGGTGCGCTGACACATTCGCTGGAAAATTCCTCGACGTTCACGCCCGCGTCCGCCAGCGCCCGGGTGATTTCGCGGACGATGCCCGGCCGGTCGTGTCCGACGATTTCGAGCCTGGCTTGCCGGCCCGGGGCGGTGGCGGCGGTGGTTTCGCCGGGGCGGACGACCACGGTCAGGCCGTGGCCCTGCAGCGTTTGCAGGGCACTGATCAGGGCCTGCCGTTTCTCGACGGGCAGTTCGGTACGCAGAATGCCGGCGAACTCGCCGCCCAGGCGACACATGCGGCTTTCGAGCCAGTTGCCGCCATGATCGGCCACGACGCGCGCGACCGATTCAACGAGGCCGGTCCGGTCCGGTCCGATGATCGTCATCACCAGGGGAACTTGCATGATGTCTTGTTAACCCGTAACCGGGCGGCTGGCAAGTGATTCTCCGCGCTGGTAGTGTCCGAATTTGATGTAGCGTTGAGCCTCCGGGGAATAACCGGCGGGGAGGAGGCGAACCTTACGGCTGGCTGGTAATTTTTTGCCAGTCGGTGCCCTGCGCGGAGGCGTAAGCGGAGAACGCCTTTTCGTTTTGGATAAGAACGGCACGCACGACGCTCGAATCATCCGCCCGGCCCAGTTCCAGGATGCTGTCGGGGATGATCCCCATTTTTTTATGCGCGTAGAGAAGCGCGAACACCGCCTGGGCGGTCGCGGCGTACGGCAACTCCTTGTAAGCGCCTTCGACCGCGTCTTCAACGGCATTGGCCAGAAACTCCAGCTGGTCCACCAGATGCGGGAATCTGGGCGCGTTGATCTGGGTGAATTCGAGCTTCCATTGTGGCAACTGGCGCAGGACCTTCTCGGCGATGACCGGCGTGATGGTCCCGGCGGCCGTGTTCACAAATTTTGCAATTTCGGGCATGACGATGGCAATCTAGGCAAAGTTCCGCGCCAGCGAAAGCAAAAATGTGATGACAAACGCGCTTCCATTGGCGCCCCCGTTCCTGTTATGAACAGGCCGTGCAAGACCTCATTGCTAAAGCCGAAACATTGCTCGAAGCGCTGCCGTACATCCAGAAATTCAGCGGTGCAACGTTCGTCGTCAAATACGGCGGCAGCTTCATGGACTCGCCCGACGTCGACGTCCGCAACAGCGTCGCCCGCGACGTCGTTTTTCTCGAGGCGGTCGAAATCAACCCGGTCGTCGTTCACGGCGGCGGCAAGGCCATCACCCGCGCCATGGAAAAGGCCGGGTTGAAGGCGGATTTCATCCAGGGCCAGCGCGTCACCGACGAGGCGGCGGTGAAAATCGTGGACGGCGTGCTGTCGCGCGAAATCAACCCGGAAATCGTCAAAACCATCGAGGCGCTGGGCGGCCAGGCGCGGGGATTTTCCGGCGCGGACATCTTCAAGTGCCGCAAATTATTGCTCGACGATCCGGCGCGGCCCGGCGCAAAAATTGACATCGGGTTTGTGGGCGAGGTGATCGCGGTGAATACCGACCCGTTGCGCCAGTGCATCAGTCGCGGGGTGACCCCGGTGGTCAGTCCGATCGCCCTGGGCGAGGACGGCAAGATCTACAACTGCAACGCCGACGTTGCTGCGGCGCAAATTGCCATCGCGCTGAAGGCCAAACGGCTCGTTTTTATGAGCGATGTCCCGGGTTTGCTGGGCAATCCGCAGGACCCGGAATCGGTTGTTCCGCACATCAGGACCAATGAAATCGGCCAGCTCAAGGAAAAGGGCGTGATCGACCGGGGCATGATTCCGAAGGTGGACAGCGCCGTGGCCGCCATCCAGTCCGGCGTGGAAAAGGTTTCCTTCGTGGACGGCCGCGTGCCCCACGCCGTGCTGCTGGAAATTTTCACCGACGAAGGCGTCGGCACGGAAATCGTTTTGTAATTTCTGATTTTCGATTTACGATTTACGTGCGAATGCTGGATTCGGGCAGGACCTGAAATCGACCATCGCCCAGGATAAATGATGAAAGAAATCGTCCCTTCACCGCCGCCGATTGTGCGGAACGAGTTTGAGTCGGTGCGCGAGCTGTTCAGCAAGAATGTCGTGCCCAGCTACGGCCGGTTCGACCTCGTGTTCAGCCACGGCGCGGGCAGCTACCTGTTCGACGTCGCTGGCAAACGCTATCTCGACCTGGGCGCGGGTATCGCCGTGTGCTGTCTCGGCCATGCGCACCCGGCCATCACCGAAGCGCTCATCGAGCAATCGCGCAAGCTGATCCATGTCTCGAACCTTTATTTCACCGAACCGCAGGGCCGGCTCGCCGCCGAGCTCGTCAAACGGATCGGTGCCGGCAAATGCTTTTTTGCCAACAGCGGCGCGGAGGCCAATGAAGGCCTGTTCAAACTGGCGCGGAAATTCGGCCACGACGAGGGCCGATTTGAAATCCTGACCGCGATGAATTCCTTTCACGGCCGGACGCTGGCCGGCATCGCGGCCACTGGACAGGACAAGGTCAAAAAAGGTTTTGAACCGATGATGCCGGGTTTCCGGCACATTCCGTTCAATGACCTGGAGGCGGCGCGCCGGGCGATTTCGCCGGCGACCGTCGCCATCCTAATTGAAGGCGTGCAGGGCGAAGGCGGCGTCACGCCGGCCACGCCGGAATACCTGCTCGGCCTGCGCGCGTTGTGCGACGAGAAAAAGCTGCTGTTGCTCGTGGACGGCGTGCAATGCGGCCATTACCGCACTGGCCGGTTCCAAAGTTTTCAGCGGATCCTGGAAAATGTTCCCGGCGGGGAAAAATTCCTGCCGGACGGCCTTTCGATGGCCAAGTCGCTCGGCGGCGGTTTTCCCATCGGCGCGTTCTGGGTGCGGGCGCCGTATGCCGATTTGCTGGGGCCGGGGACGCACGCCTCGACGTTCGGCGGCACCCCGCTCGCCTGTGCCGTGGCGCTCAAGATACTGGAAGTCATCGAACGCGAGCGGCTGGACGAACATGCCCGCAAACTCGGTGAATCGCTCAAACAGGAACTGGAACGGATGGCAACCACCTATCCGCACGTGGTCAAACGCGCGCGGGGTCTGGGTTTCATGCTTGGCCTCGAACTGGTTGAGAAGGAGAAAATTCCGGCCTTTGCCGGGAGCGACAAAACGGCAGCGGTGCAGCTGGTGAACCGCCTGCATGTCGCCGGGGTGCTCACGATCCCGGCCGGCACACAAATTGTGCGCCTGCTGCCGCCGTTGAACCTCAAGCCGCAGGAAGCCGGCGAAGGCATCAGCCGGATCGAGGAAGTCATCAAATCGCTCGCGTGAAGAGGTTCCTCACCTCATCCCGTCGGATGACAGAGGGCATTTTTTGAAACGATGACACCCGCAGCTCACAAGCATCTGTCCACTTGTGATCCCGTGATGCGGCGACTCATTGGTGAGCACGGGCCGTGCGACCTGGTGCCGGAAACACGTCGGTCACCGTTCCAGTCGCTGGTCCAGGCAGTGGCCCACCAGCAGCTCCACGGCACGGCGGCAAACAGCATCCTCGCCCGTTTCAAAAAACTGTTTCCGGGACGCCGGTTTCCGCGGGCGGAAGACCTGGTGTCGGTGACGGATGCCCAGCTGCGCGCCTGCGGGTTTTCCTTCGCGAAGATCGCGTCGATCCGCGATATCGCGGCGAGAACCCTGGCCGGGGTGGTGCCGGCGTCGTGGCAGATGATGAAATTATCCGATGACGAAATCGTCGGGCGACTGACCGAGGTTCGCGGGGTGGGGCGCTGGACGGCGGAGATGCTTTTGATTTTTCAACTGGGGCGGCCGGATGTTTTGCCGGCGGACGATTTCGGCGTGCGCAGCGGCTTTCGGCACGCGTATAAAAAACGCGACCTGCCGGCGGTGGCGGAACTGCTTGCATTCGGCGAACGTTGGCGTCCGCACCGAACCACGGCGGCGTGGTATCTCTGGCTGGCGGCGGATGCGACGCGTAAAAAGAAGTGACGTCGCGCCGGACTTGGGTTAATTAGTTTTCTTTGGGCGAATTCCCCAAAACCTGAACGATGAAACATCTATTGTCATTGGAAAAATTGCCCCGGGCGGAATTTGAAAAAATTCTGAGCGCGGCCACCGGGTTCAAGCGCGAACGGGGTCACCACCCAACTCAGCCGCTGGCCGGCCAGACCTGGACGTTGATCTTTTCCAAATCGTCCACCCGGACGCGGGTTTCCTTCGAAGTCGGCATCCACGAACTGGGCGGGCGGGCAATGTTTCTGAACCCGAATGACATTCAGCTGGGTCGCGGCGAGCCGATCAAGGACACCGCCCGCGTGCTCGGCCGCATGATTCATGGGGCGGTCATCCGCACCTTTGCCCAAAGCGACGTCGAGGAGTTCGCCGCTTTTTCCGGCGTCCCGACCATCAACGCGTTGACCGACGACGAACATCCGTGCCAGATTCTCGCGGACATTTTCACATTCGAGGAAATGCGGGGTTCGATTGAGGGCAAGGTGGTCGCATTCATCGGCGACGGCGCGTGCAACGTGGCGAACTCATGGATTTTTGCCGCGGCAAAGCTGGGGTTTGAACTGCGCATTGCCGCGCCCAAAAAATTCCAGCCTGATGCCGCCTGGCTGAAACGGGCTGGCGGGAAAATTGTCTGCACCGAGGATTTGCCGGCGGCGGCCCGGGGCGCGGATTTGCTTTACACCGACGTTTGGGTCTCGATGGGCAAGGAAGCCGAGGCCGCCCGGCGCCTGAAGCTGCTCGGTGGTTATCAGATCAACCAGAAGCTGGTGAAGCTGGCCCGGCGGGACGCATTGGTAATGCACTGCCTGCCGGCGTATCGCGGCAAGGAAATCGACGAGGCAACGTTCGAAGCCAACGCCGACACGATCTTCACGCAGGCGGAGAACCGGTTGCACGTGCAGAAGGCGATTTTGGATTGGGCCGTGGCGTAGGACAGGCGTCCCGCCTGTCTCTGAATCGACGGAACAACGCGCGCGAAAAAGAATGTAATTTGAGACAGGCAGGATGCCTGTCCTACTTTCCAAACTGCCGCAGATATTTCAAGGCGACTTTCAAATCTTTGGGCCATGGGGCGGTGATGGTCACGGTGGCGCCGGTGACGGGATGCGGGAGGCTCAAAGTTTCCGCGTGCAGGGTGGCGTGCGCCAGCAGCGGGCGTTCCACGTGCCCGGGTTTGAGCCGGTATCCCGGTTTCAGGCGGGATAGCCACAGGGGTTTGCCGCCATACAATTCATCACCCGCCAGCGCGAGGCCGGCCTGGCGCAGGTGCACGCGAATCTGGTGCGTGCGGGCGGTGAGCGGTTCGCATTGCAGGAGCGTCCAGCCGGCGAATTTTTCCAGCACTTCGAACCGGGTCTTCGATTTCTTGCCGTTTATCGGGTCCACGCACATCGACCCGGGTTTGGCTGGATGCGGCGCCAATTTGGCGTCGATTTCAAAACGGTCTTCGTTGGACGCGCCCTGCGCGAGGGCGACGTATTTTCTGGCCGGTTTTTCCGAGCCAAAAAGATTGGCCAGCGCGATGAGGGCGGGCTTGTTTTTGGCGAGCAGGATCACCCCGCTGGTCTCGAGGTCGGGCCGGTGGGCGTGCATCAAATAAGCCAGCCCGCGCTCCCGCGCCCACGGTTTGGCGTCGGCAATGGCGGTGTGAAGGAGCTTGATCAGGTTCGGCCGTTGCAGGTCATCGCGGTCGGGTGAAGTGAGCAGGCCGGCCGGTTTGTCGAGCGCCAGCAGGTGCTCATCTTCAAAGAGGACCGGAATTTCCCAAAACTCACGCGTGGCGGGGGAGGAAAGTTTGATGGCCGCGCTCACGGGTCCCTGTTTGTAAAGTTGCGCCGGGTCCGGATCGGAATCGGGTCCGGGTGGCGGTTATGTTTTGGTTTGCGTCCCGGGTGCGGATTGCTGGCGCCAGAAGACCGGCGTGTTGCGCAATTGGCGGTTCGCTTCCAGGCTGACCCATTGGTTGAACGCCTCGTTCAGGCGGTCGCGGCGGAGGGTGGCGGTGTATTCCCGCAGGTCGGAATTCATTTTTGTCTGATCCACCGGCAGGCGCGACTGGACGTAAACGATGAAACCGCCGGCATTGTTGGTCACAAACCCGCTCGCTTTCCCGATCGGCAGGGTGAACGCAGCCTGCTTGAGCTGATCCAGTTCGGAGCGGTCGTTAAAACCCGGCAATTCCTGCGTGCCCCTCAATGAAAACGGCGGCAATATCTGCGGCTGAAAGCCGGCGGCAGTGCACTGAGATGCGAAGCCGCGGCCCACTGCGTTCGTCCCGGTCAAGGTGCGGGCAAAATCGCTCCCGGCATGCCAGGTCAGGTAAACCGCCTGGACCCATTGATAATCCTGGGTGACGCGATCGCGGATTTGGTCCAGGGCCGGAATTTCGGTGGGCAACTGCTTGCCGAACGCGAGTACATACATGGCCTCCGGCCCGGGGACCGGCCCGGCGAAGGGCTCGTCCGGCGTCAGGCCAAAAGCGGCCTTGATGAAGGCCGGCGGCGCGGTGAATTCTTCCGGCCCGAATTTAGCCGCAAACGGCGCGGTGACGTGAACGGCTAATCCCTTTTCCTTGGCGGCGGCGGCGAGGTTTTCCGGTCGCGCCGGTTCCTTGCCGGAGACCTCGTTGGCAAAATCATTTGCCGCCTGACGCACGTCGGTGATCGCCTGCTGGCGGATCAGGGTGGTGCGGATTCTGGTTTTGGCCTCTTCCGGCGTTTTGGCGCCCTGCACGCCTTGCACCCCGTACCGGCGGTAGAGCGCGTCCACCTGGCCGTCGAGGTTGGTCCGGCCGATCTTTTGTTCGGCGGCGGCGAGATAATTGCTCATTTCAAAGGCGACGTAACTGACCTGTACCCGGTCAGGCAGACGGTAATCCGCGAGATGATTCGTGTAAAATTGCGTGAGCAGGGCCGGGGTGACGGTAACTTGCGACAGATAATTCGATGCGGAAAAGAAAACCGCTTGGGCGGAGAGTTCCTGGCGATCGCGCTGGTAGGCGGCGACGGCCTGCTGGGGAGTGATGAATTCCCCGGTCAGGCCGATGGCCTGCTGCAATTGCTCCATGATCAGGTATTGCCGGGCAAAATTCTGGAAATCCTGGACGGTCAGTCCTTTGGGTTGCAGAACTTGTTTTAAGAATTCTTCCAGCGGCAAGGGCTGGCCATTGCGTCCGATCGAGCGAAGCATTTCGCTGGCCGCAGTGGCCGCCTCGTTGTCACCGATGTGGATGCCGAGGTCATTCGCTTTTTGCATCAGCATCAGGCGGATATAAATTTCACGTTCCAGTTCGATCTCCGAGAAATTCGGATTGCGCTCCGGCCATTCGCCGCCGGAACGAAACCAATAGAGCAGGTCAAACTCGTTTTTGGCGTCGTAAAAGGCCTGGGGCGTGATTTTGTGGCCGTAAATCATGCCGTAATTGTCGCTGCCGCCCGCGCCGTTGCCATTCCCCAGGCGCGAGGTGTTGACGCCCCAGAAAACGAATGAAATGGCCGTGAGGGCCATGGCGGTTATCAAAATCCAGCGGTGTCTTCGAAAAAATCTAAACATAACTTTGAGAACAGAAAGCTTAACTGGCCCGGCCAATCATGGTCAAACGCAAAAGCGCCCGAATTCAACCCGTTTTCAGCCATCGGGCTGCGTCCGCAGCCGCATAGGTGATGAGAATGTCCGCGCCGGCGCGGCGCATCGCCAGCAGGCTTTCCAGCGTTACGGCGCGCTCATCGATCCAGCCGTTGGCCGCCGCGGCCTTGATCATCGCATGTTCGCCGCTGACCGCGTAGGCGGCGGTCGGATAACCGAACTCGGTTTTGACCCGGTAAATCAGGTCGAGGTAGGCCAGCGCGGGTTTGACCATGACAATGTCCGCGCCTTCCTGGATGTCGAGCGCGGTTTCCCGCAACGCCTCGTTGGCGTTGGCGGCGTCCATCTGGTAGCTGCGCCGGTCGCCGAATTTCGGCGCGGACTCGGCGGCTTCGCGGAATGGACCGTAAAATGCGGATGCAAATTTGGCGGCGTAGGACATGATGGGCGTGTCGGCAAAACCGGTGCGATCCAGTTCCGTCCGGATGGCGCGGACGCGGCCGTCCATCATGTCGCTGGGCGCCACGAGGTCCGCGC
>CAYPSF010000057.1:0-24256 GCA_964413165.1 uncultured Bifidobacteriaceae bacterium | reverse complement strand
AAGCCACCGTGCTCAAGGCCTTGCGCGAGACCCTCGCGGAAATGGGCACCAAGGCGCGTAACGTCAATGTCTGCGCGCCCGGCTTCCAGGTGTTTTCCAAGTTCGTCAAGTTGCCGCCGGTGGACGCGGGCAAGGTGACGCAGATCATCCAGTACGAAGCCCAGCAGAATGTGCCGTTCCCGCTCGCGGAGGTGGTCTGGGATTATCAAATCCTGGGATCCAGCACCGGTGGCGAACTCGAAGTCCTGCTGGTGGCGATCAAGTCCGAGGTGGTGGAGGGCCTGTTCCGGATGGCCGAGGAGGCGAAACTGCGGCTGCAATTGTGCGACGTGTCGCCGGCGGCGTTGTGCAATGCCTTTCGCTACAACTACGGTGATTTGCAGGATTGCACCATGTTGCTGGACATCGGCGCGAAGACCAGCAACCTGCTCTTCTTTGAAAACGGCAAGGTTTTTTCCCGCGGCATCGGTCTGGGCGCCAATACCATCACCCAGGATTTTGCCAGCGAGGCGAAATTGAAATTTGAAATCGCCGAGCAGATCAAGATCGCCGAGGGCTTCGTCAGCCTGGGCGGCGCGTACGAGGAGCCGGAAAATCCCAACCAGGCGGCCATCTCCAAGATCGCGCGGCAGTTCATGACCAAACTGCATATCCAGGTCAATCAGACCATGCAGTTTTATCGCGGCCAGCAGGGCGGGTCGGCGCCGCAACGCCTGTTTTTGTCGGGCGGCGCGTCCATCATGCCGTACACGGCGCAATTTTTTGCGGAGAAACTGAACGTGCCGGTCGAGTATTTCAATCCCTTCCGCAACGTGCAGATTGATCCAGCGGTGAATCTGGAGGAATTGGCGCGGGTGGCCCATGGGTTGGGTGAGGTGGTCGGCCTGGGGTTGCGGAACCTGGCGAACTGCCCGGTGGAAATGAATTTGATGCCCACCAGCACGTTGCGCTGGCGGACGTTCAATGAGAAGAAACCGTATTTCACGGCCACCGTGTTCAGCCTGGCGGCCGTGGCGTTTGCCGTCGGATTCCTCTTCCAACAACTGGCGGAATCGAAGGAACGTGAAATCGCGGGTTTGGAACCGAAAGTCCAGGAATTGCAGCGCAAGGCCGACCTGTTTGACCGGGCCTATAAAAAAATGCTGGCCACCCAAAAGGAAGCGGCTCAAATCACGGCCTGGATGGAGCAGCGTTATTACTGGGGTGACGTGCTGGCTGAATTACGGCGCGTGCTCATCCGTTCCGAAGATCACATCAAGAAAAAAATGTCCGCGATCCGACCCGGGGTCGAAGCGGGAGTCTGGGTGGAACAATTGACGATTGGTGGCGCTCCGGCTGCCGCGCCCGGCGGCGTCCCGCCGCCCCCGCCGGCGGAAGGCGAAGCGCAAGCCCCCAATACCATCACCCTGATCTGCCGGGCGGTGAATTTGTCCAGCGTTGATCCTTCGGCAACCACGGAAATCGCCTATGCCGTTGAATCGGAATTGAAAGCCAGTCCCCTTTTCGTTCCTGCGGGAACGATGCTTTTGGGAAACATCACCACGGATGACGTCAATGGCACTTTCACCTTCGGCGTGACCGTGACGCTGCAAAACCCACCCAACTTGTAACCATGGCCTGGATCAAACGAAATTTGCTATTTGCGATTGGCGGCATCCTGGCCATCGGGCTGCTCGGGGCGGCCGGCTATTACAACTACAAAGGCTGGAGCCATAACACGGCGGCTTTTGAGCATTTGAACCAGATTTACGGCACGTTGCGGGATTTGACCGGCAAGAAACCATCGCCGGGGGACGAGAAGACTGACAATATCAAGGCCGCCAAGGACCAGGAACTCCGGATGCGGGAGTGGATCCGGCAGGCGAGCGATTCTTTCCAGTCGATCGCACCGATTCCCAACGCAGGTTCCAATGCCGTTTCCAGCGAGGCCTTCGCCGCGGCGCTCCGCCGGACCATCGACCAGATGCAGCACGAAGCGGACACGGCCAGTGTGACGCTACCGCCCAAATATGGATTCTCCTTTGAAGCGCAGCGCACGCGGGTGACGTTCCAGTACGGCAGCCTGGGAGCGTTGGCGGAACAATTGGGCGAGGTGAAAACCATCGCGGAAGTTCTTTTTGCGGCGCGCGTCAATGACCTGGATGGAATCCAGCGCGTCCGCGTTTCCGAGGATGACGCGAGCGGTCCGGGGTCGGATTATTTCGAGGGCCATGGTGTGACCAATAATCTGGGTGTGCTAACCCCTTACCAGATCACCTTCCGTTCGTTCACTCCCGAGGTGGGTGAAGTGCTGGCCGGCTTTGCCTCGTCGCCCCACGGATTCATCGTCAAGAGTATCAATGTTCAACCCGCTGGCGCCATGACTACGGCCTCGCCGGATGCCACAGCGCCGCCTCCGCCTCCGCCGCCCGGGCCGGCGCCGGCGGTGATCCCGGGCCGGGGCGGATTACAAACGGTGTTGAATGAACAACTGCTGCGCGTCACGCTGGTGGTTGAGATCGTGAAATTGTCGGCTAAAAAGTAAACGCATGGATTTTGTCAAAAAACATTACGAAAAAATCCTGCTCACCGTGGTGCTGCTGGGTTTGGTGGGGGCGCTCGTGTTCCTGCCGTTTATGATCGCCAACGACCAGCAAAAGGTGAGGGAAATGACCGTGGTGGTGCTGCACCCCAAAGTCCAGCCGCTGCCGGGCCTGGATTTGACGCGCCAGTCGAACGCGATGGGCCGCCTGCAATCGCCTTATAAACTGGATTTTTCGACGACGAACAAACTCTTTAATCCGCTCCAATGGCAAAGAAAGCCGGATGGGACCCTGATCCCGGTCAAGTCCGGCACCATTGGCCCCGAGGCCGTGGTGGTGACCAAAACCGTGCCGCTTTACCTGATCATCACGCTCGATTCGATCGAGACCAATTCATTGGCTACCAATGAGGTCGCGGCCCGCTATGTCATCAGCGTGGAACGCCAGGCGGCGCCGGCAGCCGGCCAGCGGGGCAAGCGCCAGCATTATGCGTCGATCAACGAAAAAATCGACGCGTTCACCATCCGGGAAGTGAAGGGTTCGATGGACAATCCGGCGCAAATGCAATTGACCCTGCAACTGGCCGACAGCGGCGAGCGCGTGACGCTGTCCAAGGATAAACCGTTTCGCCGCGTGGACGGTTACGCCGTGGATTTAAAATACGATCCCGAGAACAAAAAGTGGCAGGGACAGCGCGTCGGTTCGGTTTTAAGATTTAACGGTGATGATTACAATATCGTTGCCATCGACCAGGACACGGTGATACTGTGGGCCCGATCAAACCAGAAAAAAACGACATTGACTTACAGTCCTTGAAGTTCTAATTCTAAGTTCTTGGTCATGATAGCATCGGTGTCCGATGGTGTTGGTTTTTATTTGATTTGAGACGAACCTGAAACGAACCATGATTAAAGCAGTATCTCTCTCGCTCGGTTTCGCTTTTTTGCTGGTGGCCACTACGCTGCCCGCGCAAACCGGTTCCACTGACGTGGCGGTTAATGAAGCCGTGCTGCGTCAAGCCAACACCATCCTGTTGCGCCAAAAACTTTTGGAGGCCAGGAACGCCCAGATGCGCGGCGAAATCTCCGACGCCGCCAAGTTTTACGATGAAGCCGATCAGTTGGTTGCAAAAATCGGCCCCATCAGCATCACCAACGAGGTGGCGTTGACGGTTGCCGGGGTTGCTTCCACCCGGCTCACCCTCGCCCGGCAAGACCAAAATCAGGGCGATTTGCGCGGAGCCGCCACGCAGGTCAATCGCGTGTTGAAGGTGGATCCCCAGAATTCCGCCGCCTTGGCTTTCAAGAAAAACAACGACGCCTTGCTGACTTCCATGCGCGGCCAAATGCCCGACCAACAGACGTTGGATCAAGTCCCTTACATCAATAATGACAAAACGGACGCGGGCACATTGGTACGGGATGGCAAGTTGTTTTACGAGATGGGCAAACTGGATGAGGCCGAAGTCAAATTGAAGGAGGCGGTCAGACTCGATCCGGACAGTGAGGGCGCCTTCTACTATCTGAATCTGGTCAAGCAGGCCCGTTACGATCGTGAGTCAAAAATACACACGATTGACACCAAGGAACGCATGGTGCAGGTGGAGAAAGCCTACGAACGGCCGGTGAACCGCGGGTTGTTGCTCCCGGTGCCCAATCCCTATGCCATGACCAATCTGGTTCACACCGGCGCCGGTCGCGAGGCCATCTACAGCAAGCTCGACCGCATCCGGCTCGACACGGTTTCCTGGCCGGAAGGTTTGCCATTAAGCGAGGTGCTGCGCAACTTGAGCGATCAGACCAAACTGCGCGATCCGGACAAGAAGGGAATTAATTTTCTGTTTAATCCCAACGCCCCGGCCGCGTCCGCGCCGGCCGCCCCTGCCGGCGGGGCACAGACCATTGACCCGACCACCGGATTGCCCGTGGCGGCTCCCGCCGCCGCCGGCGAGTCGGTCGACGCCAGTTCCATCAATATCAAATTGACACTCAACGATGTGCGGTTGGCGGATGTGCTCGAAGCCATTATCCTGGTGGCGGACCACCCCATCAAATATTCCCTCGAAGATTATGGCATCGTCTTCTCCAGCAAGGGACCGGAGCAGGCGCAGTTGGAGACACGCACGTTCAAGGTTGACCCGAACACCTTCTATCAAGGGCTGGAGAGCGTGAGTGCGGCAAGTTTTGGTTCAGCCAACACCCAAAGCAGCGGCAGCGGCGGCGGTGGTGGCGGCGGTGGCGGCGGTGGCAGCGGCCAGACCCAGACTGGCGCGGCGGTAGCCATAGTAAATGCGTTCCCGGGAGCTGGCAGCGCTCGTTCCTCGGGTGGCGGTCAGGGCGGCGGCGGCGGCGGTGGCGGTGGCGCCGGCGGTGCTACTGGCAATGGTGGATTGGCGTTTGTGACCACAACCAATCTGACGGCAAATATCAGTCTGGCTGCCAAGCAATTCTTTACGACTTTGGGTCTGACTTTGGACCCGCCCAAGAGTGTTTTCTTTAACGATCGGCTGGGTGTGTTGTTCGTTCACGCGACCCCTCAGGATTTGGACACCATCGAGAAGGCCATTCAGGTGTTGAACATGACGCCGCCGCAAATCCACATCAAAGCCCGCTTCATTGAAGTGGAACAAGATGACGCCGCGGCATTGGGCTTTGACTGGTATTTGGGCCAGTTCAATATGGGGGGTAACCGGGTGGTGGGGCAGGCAGGGACTGCGCCGTCGCTCAATGTGCCGAATTCGCCGGGAAGCGGCGCCTTCCCCGGTCAGACGCCGGCCAATCTTATTCCTGGATCTACCGGGGATCAATTGCTTACCGGTGGCCTGCGCACCGGGACCACTCCCGGGGGAGCGGCCGTGCCTGCCTTGGGTACGATCACAGGCATTTTGACCGATCCCAATTTCCGCCTGGTGATTCACGCCCTGGAACAACGCACCGGTTTCGAAAGTCTCGCCGAACCGGAAGTAACCACAACCAGCGGTCGCCAAACCCAGATGCGTGCGACGGACATCCTGACCATCATTACAAGTTTCAGCTTCCAGCAAAATGTCGGCGGCGGCGTCACCACCGGCACGACGCAATGATCTTTTACTCGATTTATTTTATGAAGGCCTGTCAAAATTTCAAGACGTCAGCCAGGGTTTTAACCCTGTGTTTAACTGCCGTGCTCCTCGCCGTTGCCACCCCATCGCCGGCGCAAGTTGTGCAGAATAACGTTGGCACCGCGGCCATCACGCCCAATCAACAGCAGGTGGAGGTCGGTCCCGTCCTGGATGTGATGCCGGTCGTTTTGTCCGATGGCTACACGCTCAACCTCACCCTGATCCCGTCGCTGACCGAATTCACCGGTTATGACCCGGCCCCGAGCATTCCCGGGGTCAACACTGTGGGTGTCGTGCAGGTCCCCACCATCCTGCCCCGATTTACCGTGCGCCAGGTCATTACCACCGTCAACGTTTGGGACAACCAGACCGTTGTTCTCGGCGGGCTGATTTCCTCACAGATTGTAAATTCAAAGGACAAGGTGCCGGTGCTGGGCGATTTGCCGCTGGCAGGAAAGCTGTTTCAAAGCTCGTCCAAGACCTCGATAAAAAAGAATCTCATGATCTTTGTCACCGCCACCATCGTGGATCCTGCCGGCAACCGTGTGCATTCGGACGATGAACTGCCATTTGCGCAAAGCACCATACCCCCCCAGGAACCGGGAGTGATGGTGAAACCCGGGGCGGCGGGGGTCGCGCCGGCCGGTGCGGGTACGTTCAACTACCCGGGGGGCGTCCGGAATCAATAGGCTGCCAGGCAACATGGAGGAGTGGAATTTCCAGTTCCGAGCAGATGTGAAAAACGCGAACCCTCCAAGTTGCTGGAATTGAGACGTTCAGACCCGGCAAATTTGTGGATCGTTTGTTGATTATTGATGGTCACGCTTACGCCTATCGCGCGTTTCACGCGATTCGCAATTTGCGTTCGCCCGCGGGCCGGCCGACGAATGCCATTTACGGCTTCATCAAAATGCTGGCGAAATTGCGCGCGGCAATTGAACCATCGCATTTGATGGTGGTATGGGACGGTGGTCTGAGTGCCGAACGGGTCATCCGTTGGCCGGAGTATAAGGCGCAGCGTCCAGACATGCCCGAGGATTTGAAGCCGCAACTCGACGACCTGGTCGATTATTTGAAAGCAGCGGGCGTGGCCTCCTATTGCGGGCCGGGGGTGGAGGCGGACGATTATATTGCCTGCCTGGCGCGGCGGGCGGTGGATGTGGGCATGACCGTGGTCATTGCCAGTTCCGACAAGGATTTTATGCAGCTCGTGTCGGCCCGGGTTGGTTTGTCCAACCCGAACGATAAAAGTGAGACGATCTGGACGGACGGACAAGTCCGCGCCAAAACCGGGGTCGGGCCGTCGCAAATCGTGGATTGGCTGAGTTTGATGGGAGATACGGTGGACAACATTCCGGGCGTGCCCGGGGTGGGGCCGAAAACCGCCGCGGATTTGCTGGGCCAGTTCGGTTCGGTTGCCACATTGTATGGCCGGCTCGATGAGGTGAAATCGGAACGATTGCGCACGGCCCTGCGCGGCGCAGCGGACGCGGTGCGGCGCAACCGTGAATTGGTGCGATTGCGGGACGATTTGCCGTGCGAATTTTCGCCTGACGCACTGGCGGAGAAACCGGTGGACACGGGCCGGTTGCGCGAATTGTATCAACGCTGGGGATTCAAAGGAATGCTCGCGGCGCTGGAAGGATTGGCTCGCGAACGGCAAACGGTTTTGATTTAAAATATGAATTTGCGAAACTGGATTAAAAGTTTGTCCGTGGTCCGACGGGCCGCGCTGCTTTTACTGCCACCGTGGCAACCGGATGCGGAAACAATTTTTTTTGGACAAAATGCGCAGGTGCGTTTAGCATTTGGACAGCTATTTATGCCGCTGCTGTTCAAGCGCGGGCCGCTTTTTGTAGTGTCAAACACTACACAAGAAGTCGTATCCCAACTGACAGCCAAACGGGGCTGATTTGCTATATATAGAGTTACATTATGAGTACGGCCATTCAACCGGGGTTTTTCAGCCGCAAAGCCGCCCTGTGCCTTTGCTGGGCCATGTGCCTTGGAATTCCCGTCTCGATTTTTGGCCAGACCAATTCTTACAAAACCAACGGGACGGAATACGCGGTCGTGGGTTCCTTGCCGGGAGACCAGGTTTTCCCGGACGCGGCCCTGGGAGCGGGTGGCGGTTTCGTCGTCTGGCAGGACAATGCGACGGATGCCAGCGGTTGGGGTATCAGCGCCCGGCGCTTGGACGGCACCTTGTCCGGCACATTGGGCACGTTCCCGGTGAATTCCCAGGGTGCCAATGATCAAACGCATCCCCGGGTGGCCATGCTGAACGGTGGTGGCGCCGTCTTTGTCTGGCAGGGCGGCAAACCGGGAGCGGAACAGATTAGCGCGCGGTTTCTTACGTCCACCAATACCTGGCTGAGCGGCGACCTGCTGGTTCATTCGTCGTTAAACACAAACGTACTGTCCAATTCCAGTTACCTCACCAACCGCGTTGTGATCATCACAACCAATTGGAATCATTCTCATACCATCATCATCGGCTACCAAACCAACTCCAGCAGCGTGGTTACAACGAATGTTACCATAACCACGAATATCATCTCCACGGGTTTTCAAAGCGACCCGGCCGTGGCCGCGCTCGCCAATAGCAATGTCGTCGTGGTATGGACCAGTTTCAATCCGGCCGGGTCCGGCGGTCTGCTGGATGTTTATGGCCAGATCCTTTCGCCGGCCGGACAAAAGGTCGGCACCGGCTTTTTGATTAATCAATTCGTTCCTCACAACCAGCGCACGCCAGCCGTCGCCACCTTGAACAATGGCGGGTTTGTTGTGGTTTGGGAATCCGACGAACAGCGGACGATAGCCGGCGTGAGCACCAACCACTTGTTCCCGGACCAAGTCGTAAATCCCAGCGCGGACATTTATGCGCGGCTGTATAACAGCAGCGGGGTGGCGCAGGGTAATGAATTTCTGGTCAACATGGATTCCAACCCCTGTGGCACCCCGGGCGTGGCCGCCTCGTCCGACGGCGGTTTCACGGTTGTCTGGCAGTCCCTCGACCTGTCTAATATTGGCAATGGCCTGGACATTTTTGCCCGCTCCTTTTCCAGCGCCGGTGCGGGTGGCACGCCGGTGCGCGTCAATTCCTATCTTCCCGGCAACCAATCCACGCCACGTATCAGCGCCATCGCCACGGATTTTCTGGTGGTGTGGACCAGCGCGATCGAGGACGGTTCGCGTGAAGGAGTGTATGGGCGGTTTCTGCATCAGGGCGGCTCGCTGGTGGGCGGCGAGTTTCGCGTCAATAGCACCACTACCGGCCCGCAAATGCAGCCTGTTGTGGCAGCGGACGGTATCAACCAGTTTTTGGCCATCTGGACCGACTACACCGGCAGCCCGAATGACACTGATTTGTTTGCGCAACGGTATATGAACGTGGCGGCGCTTCTGCCGCAAATGAGCGCGCCGTTTGTGTATGCGCCTTTCGTGGTCAGCAACGGATTGTATCAGCCACAGCTGCAGATCTCCTGGCCATTGATGGACGGTATTTCCATTTCCAATTACGAAATTTATGTGGACGGTGCGACGACGCCCATGGCCGCGACGACCGGCAATGTCTGGACGATGACGGCCGCAAATGGCCTGACGGTCGGTACGACCCATACGTTCCAATTGGATTACGTGACGACGGATGGACGGCGTCCGGTGCTTTCGCCGTCGGCCAGCGGAACAACCTGGAGCGGCGCGTATTGGGGAACCCCGCCCATGGCCGTTCCGTTTGAATGGATGGCGCAATATTTTGGAAACAACATCTCCGCCTGGCCTTCGCTAACTGCTGACAGTGACGGTGACGGCATGAACAATTATCAGGAATTCCTGGCCGGCACGGGTCCGACGGATCCGACCAGCGCGTTGCGCGTGCAAATCATTAATGTCGTCTCGGTGCAACCGGCCAATGTGGCCCTTGGCCAAACGTTGCCCGGGATGTACTTGAGTTGGAACACCCAGCCGGGACTGACGTATCAGGTGCAGGTAACGACGGATTTCACCTCCTGGAGCAATCTGGGGTCGCCCCGGTTCGCAACGGGCTACGTGGATTCGACTTATGCCGGGAACGGTGGAGCGGCTTATTTCCGTGTCCTGCTTCTGCGCCAATGAAATTCAGCACGATAAAGCTTAGTATGTTCCAGTCATTTAAAAATTTGTTATGGGTGTTCGGGCTGCTCTTCGGCCTGCAATCCGCATCCGCGTTTTCATTGTTGGGACCCACTGCCAATCCTCCCGACACCTACCAGGTGAGTACCATTGGCTATGCCATTGAAGGAGACATAGGCGCCCCCAAGAACCTTTTCGAAGGTTATCGCCGCAACATTCCGGTGATGTATTACACCACGGACGGATCCTTTTTTAAGTATTTCGGGACCAACGGCATCGCGGCGATCGATGCGGCTTATGCCGTTTTTAATGCCCTGACCAACGTTGATAATTACAATTATACCGATTACAGCGCGACCGGCTTGTTTCCGTTTAATACCTCGGACGTCAACCCGGCGGCCTCGGCCCTGAATTTGCTGGATCTGAAGAGCCTCACGATGACCGCCATGATGGAGCAACTGGGGATGGCCCAGCCTATTCGTTTTACCTGGTGTCTGAAGGATCGTTTTCGGGAACAGGGATTCACCAATCAATGCCCGGCCGGCCTCGATTACATAATCATCCAGAGAAATTTTGATCCGATTACCTGGGCGCCCACAAACACCGTAAACAACGTGGCATACGGTTATGTTATTAACGAATTATGCAAAAACACTCCTCCTCCCGAATCCGACGCCGATGAAACAACGAGTACTCCCCCCAATTTTGCGGTGGCGGATGGGCTTGCAGGTCTTGGTGGTATTTTCACGGGGTTGACGTGGGATGACGTCGGCGGCCTGAGATATCAATGGAGTTCGAACAACGTCAACTTCGAAGCGACAGCCCCCGGAAGCCTCCTGATCAGTTCCAGCGGCGGTGGCGGAACAAACATTGGCGCGCCCTTCCTGCTCACCACTTCCGACTATACGACCCTGGCGTTGCTCGCGCAATCCACCGACCCGGTTACCCTATCCAATTTGTTTCCAGGATTGGTGATCACCAGTTCCTCGTTTTCTTTTTCCAATATTTTAGTGCCTAACTTTGGCGTCGTCACCAATGCCGTCATCGGTGCGCCGGCCGGCACCTTCGAACTCGTTCTCACGACGAATGCCCCCACTCCCACCATCGTGACCAATTACGTGAACATCTTTGGTAATGTCATCATCGTTGATACCAATAACTTCCATTCCAACACCAGCGTCATGGTGCTGACTGTGGAGAGAAGGTTTAAACTCGGTGCTCCGGCCGGTACGCTGGAAACGGTAACCAACCGGCAGTATTTCACCCTGACCAATGTTCCGTCCGGAGATTATTACATCTCAACGAATCCGTGCGGTCCCAACATCATCTTGAGCACATTGGCAACCAATGTGACCGGGGTCACCAACTTCGTTGTGGGGGCCAGCACCTCGACGGGCCTGTCCATCACCCAAAGCCTCGTGATTCTTTTCACCAACCACGTCTATGTCGCCGAACCGATCATTTGCTCGGGCTCGATCGTCGGGGCCACACCCAATGTCACGGGGCTGTATGAAGGGGTGGAAAGAATCCAATTTATCCGGGCGGATTATGATTCGCTCCTCAGCCAGACCTTCCATCCTATCACCAACACCTATAATATGACCGCGATTGACTCCACCAACAATCAGGTGTTGAAACAGACGTTCCTGCGCGTGGTGAACCAGCCGGATTTCCTTTTTACCGTTGCGGATTTGGACCCGGGGCCCGCGGTTCAGCCGCGACATTTTACTTTCAGTCGTGGCGTCAACTTTAACCAGAACAATGTCGCGCCAGGTCAAGCCGGGCCGGGAACCATCGAGCCTTCGACCACCATCACTTTCAACAAGGTTGGTCCCTCTTTTGTGCAGGGTGCCGACGATGACCCCAATAACCTCATCCACACGGATTTGACCCAAGCGCCCTTGTTCGTTTATGGGTCATTTGATGCTACAACCATCAATGCCATTTATCCCGACCCGTCCACGGCTTTGGATCTGGCCAACCAGCTTTTGGTCCGCATTTCGCCGGTGACTTTGCCCAATGGCACCAGCGGTGTGGCTTATCCGCCGGTGACTTTCACGACCTCGGGCGGTTCCTTTTCGTCGCCCTTTAGCTGGTCGATTGCCCAGGGAATATTGCCACCCGGCCTCACCTTGTCGACGGGTGGAACGATTTCCGGCACGCCTACCCAGTCCGGAACTTTCAGCTTCGTCCTGCAGCGTACCGACAACGCCACCCGGGCGGTGCAGTGGAATTATACCATCACCATCCTATGATGAGAGCTCGGCTTGCCTCCCGGCTTGGACCGGCCAGGCGGAAGGTGTGGATTCAATACCGTTCCCACTGATGAAAGTTTGCGGTCTGACCGGTGGCATGGGCATGGGCAAATCCACCGCGGCCGAATTCATCCGAGCCCGTCGTGTTCCGGTGGTGGACACCGACGAACTCGCTCGTCTGCTCGTTCAACCCGGCCAGCCCGCGCTGGAGGAAATCCAGGCCGGGTTCGGCAACCAACTCGTCGCCGGAGACGGACGGCTTCGCCGGGATGAACTGGCGCGAATCGTTTTTGCCGATGCCGCCGCCCGTCAAAAGCTCGAAGCCATTCTCCACCCGCGCATCCGTGAGCGTTGGCTGGCCCAAATCGAGGTCTGGCGCAGAGAAAATCACCCGCTCGCCATGGTCGTGATTCCGCTGCTGTTTGAAACCCGGGCCGAATCCCATTTCAGCAAAATCATCTGTGTGGCCTGTTCCCTCCCGGCCCAACGCGAACGATTGCTCGCTCGTGGTTGGGCGCCGGACCAGATCGGGCAGCGCCTGGCCGCGCAATGGCCGGTGGAGCAAAAAATCAACCGGTCCGATTTTGTCGTCTGGACCGACGGCTCCCTGGACCTGCACGCGCAACAGCTTGACCGGATCCTGACCATGCTGTAACGGAGGTCTGTGGCCGCCGTCCTGCGGCAACCGGCTGTGATCTTGACGAAGGACATTTCCTTTTATTCCCGGTTGGGTTACCTTTGTGCCGCATGTTGCTCACACCCGATGAATTGCGCAGCCTGGTGGAACTGAAACATCAGTCGCCGCACACCTTGCTCGGCATGCATCCGCTCGGCGATGGTTCGGGCCTGGTCGTCCGTGCATTTTTGCCGGATGCCGCCAAGGTCGAAGTCCAGCCGGTCCACGAAAAGGATAAACCCCGGTTCACGCTCCAGCGCCTCCACGAAAACGGACTTTTTGAAGGTGTCACCCAGGCGGCCGACCACGTCTACGCCTATGACCTGGTCGTTACCAACCACCGCGGTCAGACCCGCCGTACCCGGGACGCTTTTTCCTTTCTGCCCACGCTTGGCGAATCGGATTTGTATTTGTTTGGCAAGGGCGATGAACGCCGCATTTATGAAAAACTCGGCGCCCAATTGCGGACGATTGATGGTTTGCCCGGCACCAGCTTCGCCGTCTGGGCCCCGAATGCGCAGCGGGTCAGCGTCGTCGGCGATTTCAACCAGTGGGATGGACGGTTTCATCCCCTTCGGTTGCTCGGGGCCTCCGGCGTCTGGGAAATTTTCATTCCGGGCGTGGGTGTCGGCGCGCACTACAAATTTGAGATTCGCGATGCGCGCGGGAACATCAAGTTGAACACCGACCCGTTTGGCTTCTTCTTTGAGGTGGCGCCCAAAAATGCCGCCATCGTCTGGGATACGCGCAAATTCAAATGGAACGATGCGGCCTGGCTCAAACAACGGGGCCAACGCGACCCGTTGCGTTCGCCCTTGAGCATCTACGAGGTCCACCCCGGTTCCTGGCGGAAAAAATCGGCGAACGAGTCCTGGAGCTACCGCGAGCTGGCCGAGCCGCTCGTGCTCTATGTCAAACGCATGGGTTTTACGCACGTCGAATTCCTGCCGGTGGCCGAACACGCCTTCTACCCGTCCTGGGGTTATCAGGTCACCGGTTTTTACGCGCCTACCAGCCGTTATGGCACACCGGAGGATTTCCAGTTCCTCGTCAATGCACTGCACGAGGCGGGCGTTGGTGTCATCGTGGACTGGGTGCCCGCACATTTCCCGCGCGATGACTGGGCACTGGCAAAGTTCGACGGCACTGCCCTCTACGAACACGAAGATCCGCGCAAAGGCGCGCACCAGGATTGGGGCACGCTCATTTTCAACTTCGGCCGGAATGAGGTGAATAATTTTCTGGTCGCCAATGCGCTTTTCTGGCTCGACCGCTTTCATATTGACGGCCTGCGCGTGGACGCGGTGGCCTCGATGCTTTATCTCGACTATTCGCGCAAGGAAGGCGAATGGATTCCCAACCAGTACGGTGGCCGGGAAAATCTCGAAGCCATCGAATTTCTCAGAAAGTTCAATTACACCGCACATACGGAATTTCCCGGCATCGTCACCATTGCCGAGGAATCCACCGCCTGGCCGCAGGTCACCCGACCGCCGTACCTCGGCGGCCTGGGCTTTTCGTTCAAATGGAACATGGGCTGGATGCATGACACGCTCGGTTATTTCGGGCGCGATTCCGTCTACCGGAAATACCACCAGAACGATCTCACTTTCGCGACGCTTTATCATCACAGCGAAAATTTCATCCTCCCCCTGTCGCACGACGAGGTTGTCCATGGCAAACACTCGCTTTTGGGCCGGATGCCCGGTGACGACTGGCAGAAATTTGCCAATCTGCGCACATTGCTGGCTTATCAATGGCTGTTTCCTGGCAAGAAATTGATGTTCATGGGTGATGAAATCGGCCAGAGCAGCGAATGGAATGAAAACGGCCAGTTGGACTGGTGGTTGCTCGATGCCGGACCGTTTCATCGCGGCTTGCAACGGTTCGTCGAGGATTTGAACAGGTTTTACATCGCCACGCCCGCGCTCTGGCAGGGCGACTACGACCAGGGCGGGTTTTTCTGGATTGACTGCGCCGACCGCGAGAACAGCGTGCTGTCCTTTGTCCGCCAGACCGCCGACGGCGCGAACCAGTTGGCCGTCATCCTGAATCTTACCCCGGTGCCACGGGAAAGATATCGCGTCGGTCTGCCGCGCGCCGGCGCATGGCGTGAAGTGCTTAACAGCGACGCCGGCATCTACGCCGGCGGCAACCAGGGAAATCTCGGCGGGGTCACGGCCGAAAACATCCCTTGTCACAGCCAGCAACATTCCGCCGAATTTTATCTGCCGCCCATGAGCGCCATCGTGTTCCAGCCAAAATAGTCAGCCTGGGGCGCCGGCATTGCGCCGGCGTCTACTGACAACCAGGTGTGCTTTCAGCATCAAATCTGTGTTTATCCGTGCCCGTCTGTCGTCTATTCTTTTACCGTGAAGCTGGTTTCCTGGAATGTCAACGGCCTGCGGGCCGTGCTGCGAAAAAATTTTCTGGAATTTCTCGACGCCGAGAAGCCTGATGTGCTGTGTCTCCAGGAGATTAAATGCAGCGCGGATGATGTCGAACAGCTTTGGCCGGCTCACTACACCACCTATTGGAATAGCGCCGAAAAGAAAGGCTATTCGGGAACCGCCATCTTTATCCGGACGCGCCCGTTAAGCGTCAAACCTCACATCGGCATCGTCGAACATGACCGGGAAGGCCGTGTGCTCACCGCTGAATGCGAAGATTTTTTTCTCGTGAACGTTTATGTCCCCAATTCCAAACGCGACCTCAGCCGGCTTGGTTACCGCCAGCGTTGGGATGCCGATTTTTTGCGTTACTTGAAAAAACTGGAGAGGAAAAAGCCGGTAATCTTCTGCGGCGATCTCAATGTGGCGCATACCGAGATGGACCTCGCCAATCCCAAGGCCAACGTCCACAACCACGGATTTACGCCGGAGGAACGTGCCGGTTTCAGCGCCCTGGTGCAGGCGGGGTTCATCGATACCTTCCGCGAGTTCGAAAAGGGCGGGGGACATTACACCTGGTGGAGCCCGATGTCCGGTGCGCGTTCCCGGAACGTCGGCTGGCGCATCGACTACTTCCTTATCTCCAAATCTTTGCGCCCGCGGCTGAAGAAGGCTTTCATCCGGCCCGGGGTGGTGGACAGCGACCATTGCCCGGTGGGAATCGAAATTGCCTGATTCCATGAGCAAACCATCCAAAACACAATGGGACTTCGGCGAATTATTCCCCACGGAACAGATACGACAGGTCTTGTCCGTCTCGGAACTGACCACCCAGGTCAAACGATTGCTTGAAAAATCGGTCGGCTCGGTCTGGGTGACGGGCGAGGTCACCAACCTGCGCGCCCAATCGTCCGGTCACATGTATTTCACGCTCAAAGACGCCGGGGCCCAGTTGAGCTGCGTGCTGTTCCGTGGCGAGAGCGTCTCCCATCGCGAGCTGCTGCAGGACGGCCAGAAGGTCCTGTTGCAGGGCGATGTGACGGTTTATGAGATGCGCGGGCAGTATCAACTCATCGTGCGGGCGGTGGAGTTGCAGGGCGTCGGAGCACTCCAGATCGCCTTCGAAAAACTCAAGCAGAAGCTGGCGGCGGAAGGCTTATTTGCGCCGGAGCGAAAACGGCCGCTGCCGAAATATCCGCAAAGCATCGGCCTGGTCACATCACCGACCGGTGCGGCGATCCGCGATGTGCTGCATGTCGTGCAACGACGCAACCCCGGCCTGGAAATCATCCTCGTCCCCTGCCGTGTGCAAGGGCAGGGGGCGGCGGCGGAAATCGCCGCGGCAATCAGGTTGCTCAGCGAGTTCGCAGCCGGCGTTAATTCGTTAAACCGTTTAACCGTTGAACCGGAACGCGATCCGACGATTCAACGATTTAACGATTCAACGAATCTCGACCTGATTCTCGTCACCCGGGGCGGTGGCAGTCTTGAGGATTTATGGGCGTTCAACGAGGAAATCGTGGCCCGGGCAATTTTTGAATCGGCCATTCCGGTCGTGTCCGCAGTCGGGCACGAGATTGATTTCACCATCAGCGATTTCGTCGCGGACGTGCGTGCGGCCACGCCAAGTGCCGCGGCGGAGATTATCACCGAGGGCGTTTTCTCCAGCCGGCAGCTGGTGGCGGATTTGACGCAGCGCATGGCCCGGGCGCACCCGCGCCGGCGTCTGAACGAGCTTGGGCAACAGCTGGACGATTTGCAGGCCGGTTTATCGCGTTGCGCAAAACAGGGAGCCAGGGAGCGGCAGGTGGCCTGGCAAAACCTGGCGGAGCGATTGTTGCGCGTTCGGCCGGCCCTGCTGTTGAAACAGCGGCGCGAGTCGTTGATGTTGAACCGCCGGCGTTTGCATGAGCTGGCCCAGGCTCATTTGCGGAATTGGAAGAGCCGCTTCACCGCCGCCGAATCGCGCCTGCGTTTGTTGGGCCCGGAGCAGGTGCTGGCGCGCGGCTATTCCATAACCATGGACGCGGCAACGGGAAAGGTCTTGCACGCCGCCGCCGAAGCGAAAATCGGACAACAATTGAGGACGCGCCTCGCTCAAGGCGAACTTGCCAGCAATGTCAGCAGGACAGGTAAAATTTAGCTTTAATCTGCCAGGGCAAAGCGATAAAAACGTTTCCCGTGCCTACGCCGGTCTGTTCCAAATGCCGCCGGACGATTCCGCCTGACGAGATCAACGTCGCCAATGACGTCGCCTACTGCCGCGACTGTAATATCTCCTACCGTCTCTCCGAGTTGACTTTTGGCGGCGACGTCAGCGCTGACATTGACTTGAACCATCCGCCTAAAGGCGCGTGGTTCATCAGCGACGGCGGTGGCACCGTTATCGGTGCAACCAACCGCAGCCTCGGCGCAGCTTTCGGGCTGCTGTTTTTCGCCCTCTTCTGGAATGGCATCGTGTCCATCTTCGTGCTCTGCGCCATCTCCGGCACACTGCACATTCTTCACCTTCCCCAACCCGATTGGTTTCCCACACCCAAGATGAACGGCGGCGACATGGGCGTCGGAATGGTCCTTTTCCTCTGGGTGTTTCTCACGCCCTTCATCACCATTGGCTTGTTCCTCGCGGGCAGTTGCCTGAACTGCCTGTTCGGGCGCACGGAAGCGCGGGTGAACGGCGCACAGAGTATCGTTTTTACCGGCATCGGCGCGCTCAGTTGGCGGCAGCGCTTCGACGCCTCGCAAGTGAAGGACGCGCGAATCCTGCAAACGACCAGCAGTAAGGGACAGGATACCTTCCATCTCGTCATCGAAACACGCGAAGGCAAACAAATTAAATTCGGCTCGATGCTTTCCAACGGACGCCGCCAGTTTGTCCTCGGCGCGCTGCAAAAAACTGTCCTTCGCTGAAACAATAAACCGTCGGGTTCAACCTGTGACTTTATGGTCGCGTCCTCGTACCGGCAACAAATTTGCGGACGCGCGTCAGAGTGGGTGAAATTTTCAGCCGGCGGAGAAAGAACCGGGTCAGGGCTGGACTGTGGCCCGATAGAACTTTTGCGGTGCGGTCAGGTCCAGGTCGGTGAAGCTGAAGGGTGCAATGTTGGTGAAGAGGGGGATCCAGCCGGTGGCTCCGAGGTTGGTGGAGATTTGTATCACGTAGTTTGAACCCGTGCTACCGGTAACCAGCATTTGAAACCGGCCATCATTGAAATCAGGCGCGCTCAACACGGCGGATACCGCGGGCGGAACGGCAGAGCCGGAGGCGGATTTGACGATGCCTTGAACCGCAAAGTCAGGCGCGGTGCTGTTGGCCACGTCGTAGATGTACCAGGTGCCGCCCGAACCGGATGCGCCATAATTGACGATGCGGAATGTGACGACGTTGCTCGCGGCAACATTCTGCAATGTGGCAATGCCGGAAAGATCTATCGGGCTGAACGAGGCGCCGCTGCTGGCGGTCGAACTGTAGGCCAAGGTCGCCAGGTCAGCAAACGTGCCTGAGCCAACCTGATATTGCAGCACCCCGCCGGGCGGGCCCGTGCCGGAACGGCGGTAGTCGAACCGGCTGATGGCCGTGAACGAGATCGTATAACCGGCATTGGCCGAGATAGAAAAAGTCATGAAATCGCCTGCGGAAACCGCTGCGGTTGAACTGGAAGAATCAAAGCCATTGCCACCCCAGGCCCGTCCCGCGGCAGTCGGGTTGGTCGTGACCCCGCTCCCGCGGGCCAAGCCCGTGACGGTGAGGTTGGGCTCATTGGCGGTAGGCAGTATCGGAGACGGGCCGAAGCCGCTCAGCGGATTCACATCCCATGCGGCCAGCGTTGTAACCGTGCCCGGCGCGCCGGTGTTCACCGTCAAAACCGCTACGACGCTCGTGATGCTGCCGCCGGCATTGGCGACGAGGACGGAATAATTTCCCGTATTGGTGGCTTGAACATTGTTGAGCGTGAAGAGATTCGCGTTGGCCCCGATGTGATTTGTGCCGTTGAAAAGCCATTGATAATCCAGCGGCTGCGAACCACCGGCGTTCACGGTGAACGTTGCGTTGCCGCCGGCGTTCACGGTCTGGCTTTGCGGCGGCGCGAGGATAACGGGCGGAAAATTGCTGACCGTGAGCACGGCAACGGAACTGGTCACGCCGCCAATGAGATTGGTGACGACCACCGAATAATTCCCGGCGTTCGTGAATTGGACATTATTGACCACGAAAACACTGGCGTTCGCATCCGACAGATCAGTGCCGTCGAACCGCCATTGATAACCCAGCGGGGCGGTGCCTCCGGCGGTGACGGTGAAGACGGCATTGCTGCCGGTGGCGACGGTCTGGCTCCGGGGCGGGGTGATGATGAAGGGCGCGGTGTTGGAACTTGCGCCGACCGCAGCGATGTTAAAGTCCTTCACTATCGCCATGTGCTGGGCCAGCCCGGAATCGGCGGTTTGCACGGGGATGAAGTCGCTCAAATCGGAATAAACGCGCGAATCAAAAACGAGACCGCTGGGATATATATGGGTCGGAAAAATGGTGGCGGTTTCCAGATTGGTAAGCGAACGACTCGGCAACACATAATCATGGGGACTGTTGCGGTTCGCGCTCGTATCGGAATTGCCGAATTCGTCAACGGGAACCGGAAGGTCGCTCAAGTAATCGTTGAACGTAGTAATGGCGGTTTCAGTGCGGCTGTCAGCGTTGAAATCTCCGGCAACGACGATCCAGGCGTTCGACGGGAAATTGGCCTGCAGCAGGGCTTTCAGGTTTGCGGCCTCGGCCCCCCGATTGCCAGCCGAGCTGGTCAACAAATGCACGCTGACAACATAAATATCGTTGGTGCCCGGCAGATCAATTTGCGCCCAGGCAAAACCCCGATTGGGACTGCTCATCACCGTGTCCGGCCACGAGCCCGCGGCCAGGATCGGATAATGGCTGATGATGCCGTTCGGGATGTCACCGTTCCCGGTGTAGGGCTCGCGGTAGTACACATAATCCGGTCCGAAGGCGGTGTCCACCATCGACCGGAAGTCGGATGCGGTGTTGTTGCTGTAATTGAATTCCTGTATGGCGACAATGTCCGGCTTGAGTCCCTGGAAAATGCGGACGGCAAATGGCTGATAGCTTTGAGCATTGCCGTTCAGGTTCGCCGCCATGACCCGGACATTGATGTTGCTTTGCGCTGGTACCGGGGTGGAAAAAAACATCGCGCCGAGGAGAAGCACCATCCCGACGCGACATTCGAATTTTGAATCAAATTGCACAAAAACTTATGAAGTATTAATAATATCCGGCGACAAATGCAAGCCGGCATTGGCGCTGATTGCAAACTGGACTCGCGTGAGTTTTCGCCTTAATCTTTGCCCGTGCCGAATCCATCGAAAGCCGCGGGGCAAAACCCCGGCAAAGGCCTGCCGTTTGAAGATGCCTTGAAAAAACTCGAGGGCGTCGTCGCGGCCATGGAATCCGACGACCTGCCGTTGGAAACGTTGCTGGCCCGATATGAGGAGGGCACCCGGCTGGTGAAGCTCTGCCAGGAAAAACTGGCCGAGGCGGAATTGAAGATCCAACAGCTGGAAAAAAACGCGGCGGGCGAAATGAAATTGAAACCGCTCGATGTGTCCGAGGAATAATCATAATCTATGAGCCGATATCTCGACATGGTGGACGGACCGGGGCACGTGAAAAAACTCACGTTGCCGCAGCTTCAGGAACTGGCCGGGGAAATCCGCGAGGAGTTGATTGCCGGGCTGGCCAAAAGCGGCGGGCATCTTGGCCCGAACCTCGGCGTGGTCGAATTGACCATCGCACTCCATCGCGTCTTCAACACGCCCCAGGACAAATTTGTCTGGGATGTCAGCCACCAGATTTACGTCCATAAAATCCTCACGGACCGCAAGAGCCGCTTTCGCACCATCCGGCAGACGAACGGCCTGAATGGCTTCGCCCTGCGCGACGAAAGCCCGCATGACTGCTACGGCGCGGGCCACGCGGGCACGGCGCTTTCCGCCGCGCTCGGCATGGCGGCCGCCCGCGATAAAAAAGGCACGGATGAAAACGTCGTCTGCATTTTTGGCGACGCCGCGCTGACCAATGGCATTTCTTTCGAGGCGCTCAATAACATCGCACACACGACCAAACGGTTTATCAGCATTCTCAACGACAACGAATGGAGCATCGCCAAAAACGTGGGGGCGATTTCCAATTACCTCAACAAGCTCATCACCAATCCCCGGTACAACAAGCTCGCGCGGGATTTTCAGAATTTTCTGCGCCGGTTTCCCAAGGGCGACGTCGCGCTGAAACTCGCCCGGAAGGCCGAGGAAGGTTTCAAGGGGGCCATGACCGATGTCGGATTGCGGCAGACCGGCAGCCTGACAGACATGGACGGACGCGGCGGCTATGGCAGCCCGGTTTTATTCGAGGAAATGGGGGTGCGCTACCTTGGCCCGATTGACGGCCACGATTTGCCGCTGCTCATCAGCACGCTGGAATTTGCCAAGACCTGCGACCACCCGATCGTCATCCACATCCTCACCCAAAAGGGAAAGGGCTTCGCGGCGGCGCTCAAGTCGCCGGAAAAATTCCACGGCACCGGGCCCTATGACGTGCAGACCGGCGACTCCATGCCCGTCCAGGCAGGCACGCCGCCGAATTATCAGGATGTGATGGGGCAGACCATGGTCAAACTTTGCCAGAAGGATAACACCATTGTCGGCATCACCGCCGCGATGCCCAGCGGCACCGGCTTGAAACATCTCGAAAAAGCCATGCCCGACCGTTACTACGATGTGGGCATTGCCGAGGAACATGCCGTCATTTTCGCCGCCGGCATGGCCACCATGGGTTTCCACCCCGTTTGCGCGATTTATTCCACCTTCCTGCAACGCGCCTACGATTGTATTCACCACGACGTCTGTTTGCAGGATTTGCCGGTGATTTTCTGCATGGACCGGGCCGGACTTTCGGCCAACGACGGCCCGACGCATCACGGCCTGTTCGACATTGCTTACCTGCGTTGCCTGCCGAATGTCATCGCCATGGCACCCAAGGATGAGGACGAGCTGGTGGACATGATGTTCACTGCCACGCATCAAAACCACCCGACCTTCATCCGCTACCCGCGCGGTCTGGCGGAGGGTGTGCCCATCAAGGACCAGCCCAAACTGCTCGAAATCGGCAAAGCCGAGGTCATCCAGAACTTTTCCAGCAATGGCAAACGCAAGGTCGCGCTGTTCGGCCTGGGCCCGATGAACGCGCTGGCGCGCCGGGCGGCCGCCCAACTCGGTGAAGAAGGTTTTGATTGCGCCGTCATCAACCCGCGCTTTACCAAACCGATCGACGCCGGGTCGCATGAATTTTTCGGCAAAGCGGCGGATCTGATTATCACGCTGGAGGATCATGCGTTGATGGGAGGTTATGGCTCGGCCGTGCTCGAATTGTTCAGTGAAAAAAGCGTGACCACGCCCGTGGTGCGCATCGGCTGGCCCGACCAGTTCATCGAACACGCTTCCACGCAGGACGAACTCCGCAAAAAATACGGCCTGTCCGTCGAAAACACCGTGTCCCGGGTGAAAGCCCAGTTTGCCGACGCTGCGGCCACCATGACGCCGAGACTGGTTGAAGTGGCATGATTGGCATCGCCCCCTCCCGGGAGTGGGGCAAGGATGCTGCCGGAGGAATACCACTCTTTCCTTGATTTCTTGCGCATTCGGCGGTTTCCTTTCCGCACGAAGGTTAGAAACAGTAAATTCAAAATCGCATTATGGCTTACAAGGACGTGACCCCGCCTGCGGGCGGAAAAATTTTGATCCAGAACGGCAAGCTTGCCGTTCCGGAAAATCCCATCCTCCCGTTCATCCGTGGCGACGGCACCGGTCCGGACATCTGGGCTGCCAGTGTGCGCGTGTTCGACGCGGCGGTACAAAAGGCCTATGGCGGCAAACGCAAAATCTCCTGGTTTGAAGTGTTTGCCGGCGAGGCCGCCAAGAACAAATTCGACAACTGGCTGCCGGACGACACCGTCGAGGCGTTCAAGGAATATCTCGTCGGCATCAAGGGCCCGCTCACCACGCCCGTTGGCGGCGGCATCCGCTCGCTCAACGTCGCGCTGCGCCAGATGCTTGATCTCTACGTCTGCCTCCGTCCCGTGCAATGGTTTACCGGCGTCCCGTCTCCCGTGAAGCACCCGGAAAAGGTGGACATGGTCATCTTCCGGGAAAATACCGAGGATATTTATGCCGGCATCGAATTCGCCAGCGGCACGCCGGAAGCGCAAAAGGCCCTGGACTTTATTGCCAAGGAATTTCCGAAGGATTTTAAAAAAATCCGGTTTGGCACCCGGCCCGCCGCCGAGGAATTCTGGAAATCCGTCGGGGCCAAGGATTTTCCGAGTGACGTGAAGGTCGGCATCGGCATCAAACCCGTGAGTTACAGCGGCAGCGTCCGCCTCATTCATAGCGCCATCGGCTATGCCATCAAGTTCAAGCGCAAGAGCGTCACGCTCGTTCACAAGGGCAACATCATGAAATTCACCGAAGGCGCCTTTCGTGATTGGGGTTACGAGGTGGCGAAGAAGTTTTTCGGCGCCGAAGAGATCGACGGCGGCCCCTGGTGCAAAATTCCCGAAGGCAAACCCGGCGCCGGCCTTGTCATCAAGGATTCCATTGCCGATATCACCCTTCAGCAGGTGCTCACGCGTCCGACGGATTTCGACGTGATTGCCACGCTGAACCTGAACGGCGATTACCTGAGCGACGCTCTTGCTGCCCAGGTGGGTGGTATCGGCATTGCGCCGGGCGGCAACATTAATTACATCTCCGGCCACGCCATTTTCGAGGCGACGCACGGCACCGCGCCGAAATACGCGAACAAGGACGTCGTCAATCCGGGTTCGGTCGTGTTGAGCGGCGAAATGATGTTACGCTACTTGGGCTGGACGGAGGCGGCGGATTTGATTTTGAAAGGGTTGAACGGAGCGATTGGCACCAAACGCGTCACCTATGATTTTGCGCGTCAGATGGACGCCGCAACCGAGATCAAATGTTCGCAGTTCGGCGATAACATCATTGCGAACATGTGAGTGGATTGAGTTGAAAATGGCGCTTCGGTGATGCCCGAAACCGTTCTCATTTCCAGTTGTGGCCTGTTTCCTTAGAGCGGTTTAATTAAAACTGTGGCCTTCAAAATCACAAGAAACGCCCGAAAA
>CAYPSF010000056.1:0-24264 GCA_964413165.1 uncultured Bifidobacteriaceae bacterium | reverse complement strand
GGCCGGTTGAATTCCTTGATTTCGGCGGCCATCTTGTCCGCCGCTTCCCGGGAAAGCCCGTGCGAGACGGAAAGCCCGAACCGGCGTTGCAGGTATTCATCCAGGCGGATCCACTGGCCCTCGTATTTGACCTGGCCGGTCCAGGCGCAGATGGTGACGACCTGCTGCAGTTTTTCGAGCCGGAGCAGGATGATGATGATGAACATCAGGACCATGGCCACGGCGCCGATGAGGATCACCGACGTGACCTGGCTGGACATGGCGTTGGCTTCGGCACGTTGCTGGCTCAAACCCAGCGCGTATTCCTCGTCCTGCCCCATCCGGAACAGCAACCGGCCGATATCCTCCATCGTGTTGCGGCCCTGCTCGGTCAGCGCGATGGCCAGGGTGTCGTGCAGATTGGCCTGATTGGTCTGGCCATTGACTATCTTGTCCGGCTCAATCCCCAGCCGTTTGCCGATGAGGTCCTGCAAGGCCGTGATGCTGGTTTGTTGTCCCACGTTGTTGCGTGAAAGTTCCAGCAGTTGATCGATGTCATTGCGGACGGACGACATGGCCCGGCCATAGGAGCTGAGATAATCCTCGCTCGTGGTCAACAGGTAGCCGCGTCGCTCGGTTTCCGCGTCCAGGAGATGCAGTTGGGTTTGCTGGACCAGGTTCAGGACCTTGTAGGTTTTTGCCACCTTGTAGAACGAATCCTGGAACTGCCCGGTGGACCGATGCACCAGCCAGCTCATCAAGATCAAGGCAATCAACGGGAGGGACAACCCCATGAAAAAAAGTATCTTATTGGTCCGCGGCGTGAATTTCATATCGATGTATTCCCTTCGTATCGAATGATTCCATTGGGGCTTATGGATTTACTATAGCCGGCTTCTCCTTGTGCCACAAGCTGTTCTGCTCATAATTATGGGCGAGTTTCAGGAGGGTTTCTTCTCCAAACGGCTGGCCCAGCAATTGCAGGCCGATGGGCAGTTTCGGCTGCCGGGTAAAGCCGCACGGCAGGCTGATGCCGCAGATGCCCGCCAGATTGCACGAAATTGTGAAAATATCGCTCAGATACATTTGCAGCGGATCATCGGACTTTTCGCCGATTTTGAACGCGGCAGTCGGCGTGGTGGGCGTGATGATGGCGTCCACCTTTTCAAAAGCCTGCAAAAAGTCTTGGCGGATAAGCGTGCGGACCTTTTGGGCCCGCAAATAATACGCGTCGTGGTAGCCGCTGCTCAAAACATAGGTGCCCAGGATGATGCGCCGTTTGACCTCCGCGCCAAAACCCGCCCCGCGCGTCCGGCAGTACAACTCCACCGGGTCCGCGCCGTCCACCCGCGCCCCGTAACGGATGCCGTCGAATCGCGCGAGGTTGGCCGACGCTTCTGCCGTGGCAATGATGTAGTAAACGGACACGCCGTAGTCGGTGTGCGGCAGGGAAATTTCCAGGATCTCCACGCCGAGTTTTTGAAATTGTTTCACGGCCGCATCCACGGCGGCCTTCACTTCCGGGTCCAGTCCGCCGATCAGGTATTCCTTCGGCAGTCCGAGTTTTAAACCCCGGATGTCGCCGGTCAACCCGGCGGTGTAATCCGGTACCGGGCGCGGCACGCTCGTGGAATCGCGCGGATCGTGTCCGCTGATGGCCTCCAACATCGTGGCCGCATCGCGAACGTCCCGGGTGAACGGGCCAATCTGGTCGAGCGATGAGGCGAAGGCGACGAGGCCGTAACGCGACACGCGGCCATAAGTCGGTTTCAAGCCGACACAACCGCACAAGGCCGCCGGCTGGCGGATCGAGCCGCCGGTGTCCGAGCCGAGTGTGGCGATGGCCTCGCCGGCCACCACCGCCGCCGCCGAGCCGCCGGAAGAGCCGCCGGGAATGCGAGTGATGTCCCAGGGATTGCGCGTGACCCCAAAGGCGGAATTTTCCGTCGAACTGCCCATCGCAAATTCGTCCATGTTCAGCCGGCCAAAAACAATCGCCCCGGCGGCCTTCAGCTTTTCGACGACCGTGGCGTCGTAGGGCGCGATAAATTTTCCGAGGATTTTCGAGCCACAGTTCAACGGCTGGTCTTTGACGGCGAGCACGTCCTTGACCGCAACCGGTACGCCGAGCAGGGGTTTTTGCTGATGCGTCGTGCCGGAGGCCAGGGCCTGGTCGGCGGCATCAGCCTGCGCCAATGCATCGGCGGCATCGTGGCTGATGAAGGCATGGATCGTTCCGTCCACGCGCGCAATCTGGTCGAGACATGACTGCATGGTTTCGCGCGCGGAGACCTCGCGTCGGGCGAGTTTCGCGGTGAGTTCCGAGATGGTGAGCTGGTTGGTCATCCGTGAGTTTTATTTTGTATTTGCCGGTGCGAACGAGGTGATGCGTTCGCCGGGCCAGCGCGACAGCAGGAAATCGTTCAGCCAATAGGCGGCAGGAGCGTAAAGAAAAGAGGCGAGGACATCCACGAGATAATGGTAGCGCAGGTAAAGGGTGGCGCCGCACATGAGGACGACATAAATGAGGGCCGGAACGAACAGCCGGCGGTAGTAACGATAAAGATAAAAGCTCAAAAGCAGCGGGATGCCGACGTGGAGCGAAGGGAAGCAATCGTAGGCCACGCGCCCGGTATTGATGATGTAATCCACGCCCCGGCTGAGGGCGTGACCGTTCAGATCGCGGGTGTAATGGTCGGCGAAAAACTTTTCCGGCCCGGTCGCCGGCACAAACAGATAACTGGTGATGCCCAGCAACATCAGGGTGAGATAGCCCATCATCACCCGGCGGAAGACCGCCCTTTCACGGGCCACGTACAAGCAGAGGGCGACCGCCGGCAGGGAGAAAACGTACGAAAAATAGATCAAACTGAAAAAGTCGGTCACCCACGGATTGATCCATCGCTCCAACAGGAGGGACGGTTGGTCGCCCAGCAGGGCGGCATCCATCCGGGACAAGGCCGCATCCGCCAGGCGCGGGTTGACGCGCAGCATCAGGTTCGTGTAGAGCGCATAGTAACAGGCACTCAACAGGAGGAAGGGAAACCAGTCGCGGAAAAGCCGGGCCAGGGGCCGGAAGAAGGCAGCCAGATATTGGCCGGTGCCGACATTGGCTGCGTCCCCGGAATCCTTCGCAAAAAGCAGTTCAAACAGGCACTTCAAGCCCAGTATTCCCGCCGGCAGCAGGATGAAGATGAAATCATGGCCGTTGAGATTGAAGGTGTGGAACACCCGCTGGGTCAGGAAAAAAACCAGCAGCGTCGCTGAAAACCCGGCCGCCATGACATCTTCCAGCCGGCAATGCAGGATGAATGAGATGGTTTTCCGATACATACAGTTCAATCCTGCAATTGCCGTCGCAATTTTTCAAAACGGGTTTGCCACATGGGCGAAAGATCCGCCTCCGGAAATTTTTCGAGCAGCGCCCGGGCCTCCGCTTTGTTGCCGTCCGCCAGCTTCAGCGAGGCCAGGATGTAGGCCTGGTCGAATTCCGTGACTTCCGCGTCCCGGAAGGATTTGAGTTGATCCGCTGCGTCCGCCGCGCGGTTTTCGTCCAGCGCGATGATCGCGAAAAGTTTGGTGACGGGCCAGCGGTAGGTGTAATCCACGGATGAAGCCTGCAGCAAGGGCACCGCCGTGCGTGTGTCGCCCTTCGTAAAGTAGTACAGCCCCGCGTAAAAATTCTCGAAGGGCGAGCCCTGGTCTTTGCGCCGGGTGCGGGCCTGGGCGATCAGGGCCAGCCCGCGGTCGGTATCGCCCGACATCAGGAGACAGACGCCCCTTTGTCCCAGGGTGTCGGCCGTGCGCCAGTCTTGATCGGCCGTTTGGAACAAGGCCAGCGCTTGCGGCAACCGCCCGTTCTGAAAAGCCTGCGTCCCATAGTAGGAATAGAGCGAGCCGAGGCTCTGGCGCATGGAAACGCAGCCGATGACCACCGCCAGGGCCGTGGCCACACCCGCGGTGAGCAGGCCGCCGGCATTGTGGGCCGCCGGAATTTTTGCCCACCGCCGCCACAGGCGGATGGCCAGCACGCAGAACACCAGCAGGACAAAATACTTGCTCGACTCGAGCAGCACCAGCTTCGTGTCCTCCGTATAGTTGGCTATGTTAAACATGATTCGGCCGCGGTTTTGAAATCATCCAGCCGCGCGGATCCGCCAGATTTTTCCTTGCCGGGGGGTGAACGGCAACCGCGTGAGGTGCGCGACAGCGGGAGCGTCAAATTGAGACACGGACATGGGTCGAAATTAAAGTCCCGAGCCTGAAGTTCAAAGTTCAAAGTTAAACCGATTTGGGTCCGGGCCGGGAAGAAATGCAATGTTCCGGCGCTAGTGCGCTTCCGGCTGGGGGGGGCGGATTTTTTGTTCGGCGGCGCGGGTGGCGGCAAACACGATGCGCTCGCCCGGCCAGCGCGACAGCAGGAAATCATTCAGCCAGTAGGCGATGGGAGCATAAATGAAAGCGGCGATGACATCGATGAAGTAGTGATAGCGCAGATAGACGGTGGCGCAACCCATGAGGACGACATAAGCCAGAACGGGAATGAACGCTTTTTTACGATAGTCTCGCAGATACAATGACAGTAAGAACGGGATGCCGACGTGGAGTGAAGGAAAACAATCGTGCGCCACCCGTCCGTTCCAGATGATATAATCCACGCCCCGGCTGATGGCATGGCCGTGTAAATCATGGGTGAACCGGGCTTCAAAATACGTTCCGGGACCAATGGCCGGGACCAATATATAACTGGTGATGCCCAGCAACATCAGGGTGAGGTAACCCATCATCACCCGCCGGAAAACCGGTTGTTGTTTTCCCAGGTAAAAATACAGGGCGACGATGGGCAGCGAAAAAACATAGGAAAAATAGACCAGGCTAAAAAAGTCGGTGACCCAGGGATTGATCCACGGTTCCAGCAGGAAGGACGCCTGGTCGCCCAGCAGGGCGGCGTCAATCCTGGACAGGGCGGCGTCGGCCGTGTGCGGATTGACGCGCAACAGCAGGTTCGTGTACAGCGCATAGTAACAGGAACTCAACAGGATGAAGGGAAACCAGTCGCGAAAAATCCGGAGCAGCGGCTGGAAAAAGGAGGCCAGATATTTTCCCATGCCCACATTCCCGCCGGCCTCGGTGTCGGTGGCAAACAGAAGCTCAAAGAGACATTTCAACCCCAGTACGCCCGCCGGCAGCAGGAGAAAAACGACATCATGGCCGTTCATCTCGAAAGCGTGGAACACCCGTTTGGTCAGGAAGAAGGCGAGGAGCGTCGCTGAAAATCCGGCTGCCATGACATCTTCCAACCGGCAGTGCAGGATAAACGATCTGATTTTTTGAAACATAGGGAAGGGGGTCTATTCCTGGAGTTTTGCCCGCAGTTTTTCAAAACGGCCTTGCCAGGCGGGTGTGAGGGGTGCCTCGGAATATTTGTCCAACAATGCCCGGGCCTCGGCCTTTTTGCCCTCCGCCAGCTTGAGCGAGGCCAGGATGTAAGCGTGGTCGAATTCTGTGACCTCGACCTGCTGGAAGGGTTGCATCAGCCCGGCGGCGTCCCCGATATGATTGGCATCCAGGTTGATCACCGCGAAAGTCTTGATGACGTCCCAACGATAAGTGTCGTCCGTCGAGGCCACCTCCAACAACGGCACCGCCCGGTTGACATCCCCCTTCACGAAGTAATAAATCCCTTCGTAAAAATCCTCGAAGGGTGTGCCTTTGTCTTTGCGCCGGGCCCGGGCCTGCGAAATCAGAGCCAGCCCGCGGTCGGTATCGCCCAACATCAGGAGACAGACCCCCTTTTGTCCCAGCGTGTCGGCCGTGCGCCAGTTTTGATCAGCGGTCTGGAACAAGGCTAGCGCCTGCGGCAACCGCCCGTTCTGAAACGCCTGCATTCCATAGTAGGAATAAAGCGAGCCAAGGCTCTGGCACATGGAAAGGGTGCCGACAACCAGGGCCAGGCCGGTAACCGCCAGGGTGCCGGAAAAACTGCCGGCATTTCGCGAGGCGGGGATTTTCAGCCACCGCCGCCACAGGCGGATGGCCAGGATGCAAATGACCAGGAGGACAAAATACTTGCTCGACTCGAACAGAACCAGTTTCGTGTTCTCCGTATAGTTGGCTATGTTAAACATGATTCGGCCGCGGTTTTGAAATCACCCGGCCGGGTGGAGCCGGCAATTTTTCCGGGCGGCGTCATTCAACGATCTTGGGGACCATAAAAAGTCCGTTGGCCTGCGCCGGAGCGTTGCGCAAGGCGGCGGCGTGCGAGAGCGACGGGCGGACTTCGTCCGGGCGCGAGACATTGACCAGCGGCACGGCATGGGCGGTCGGTTCGACGCCGGTGACATCCAGTTCCTTCAGTTTTTCGATGTAGCCGAGGATCCCGCCGAGCTGGGCGCCGAGTTTTCTTTCCTCGTCGGGGGTGAGCTGCAACCGCGCGAGGTGCGCGACATAGGGGGCGTCAAATTGGGGCGCGGACATGGGTCGAAATTAAAGTCCAAAACCTGAAGTTGAAAGCCCAAAGTTGAAAGGAGGCCTGTGATCCGGGCTGCGGATTGCGGCAAGAACAGGCTTCGTCGCGACCGTTTGATGAAACACAGGGCAGGCCACCTGGATGATTCCTCGTCAAACTTCGGTTGGCCACCAGTTTCAAATTTGCCGGTCTTGCCGGGGGAGTTTGTTTTTGATTTCAGATGACAAATCCGAAATCTGCTCGCCCGGCCAATGAGCGAGCAGAAAATCATTCAGAAAATATGCCGCGGGTGCGAAAGCGAAAGCGCCGACAACATCCACAACGTAATGATAGCGGAGATAGATAGTGGCGAAGCCCATGACTGCGACGTAAACCAGGGCCGGAATGAATAATTTTTTGCGATAGTCGCGCAGGTAAAAACTCAAAATCAGCGGGATGCCGACGTGGAGCGAAGGGAAACAATCGTAGGCCACGCGCCCGGTATGGATGATATAATCCACGCCCTGGCTGATGGCGTGACCGTTCAAATCGCGGGTGTACTGGCTGGCAAGAAAGTTTTCCGGTCCGACGGCAGGAACAAGGAGATAGCTGGTGACCCCAAGCAACATAATGGTGAGATAACCCATCATCAGCCGCCGGAACGCGTTTCTATCGTTAACCAGATAGAAATACAAGGCAACCCCGGGGAAAAAAATCAAATGGGAAAAATAGACGATATTCAGGAAGTCGGTAAGCCAGGGATTTATCCACGATTCCAGCATGAGGGAGGCCTGGTTGCCGAGGATAAAGGCGTCCATCTTAGCCAGGGCGGCATCGGCCGTGTGGGCATTGACTCGCAACAGCAGGTTGCAGCCCAGGGAATAATAGCACGCGCTCAAGAGCAAAAATGGAAACCAGTCGCGGACAATTTTCAGCAACGGCCGAAAATAGTCGGCAAGAAATTTCATCGGATCGGAATTTTCTCCCGCTTCGGTTTCTGACGCCAGAAGCAGCCCCAGAAAGCTTTTCACGCCCAAAACGCCGATGGGCAGCATGATGAAGACAAAATCCAGCGGTCCGAAACCAAACCCATAGAACAACCGGGTGGTGAAAAAAAGAATCAGAAACGAACCGGAAACAGTCACCGCCATGACGTCTTCCAGTCGCGAATGCAGGATGAAAGAAAAACATTTTCGAACCATGCGATTCAATTTTGAATTTCAGCCCGCAATTTTTCAAAGCGAATCCGCCAAAAGGTCGGGAGCTTTTCGGATGGGAACTGGTCCAGGAGCGCTTTGGCCGCCGTCTTTTTTCCCTCCCGCAGATCAAGCGAAGCCACGATGTATGCCTGATCGCATCCTTCCGGTTTGGCTTGCGGGAAAGGGCTCATCAACCGCGCGGCTTCCGCCGCTTGATTTCTTTCCAGTTGAATAATGGCGAGCAGTTTGGTGGCGCCGTAAAGATAAGCCGGGCTCGCGGATGCCTCTTCCAACAGGGGCATGGCCTGGTCGGGTTGGTCGTGGAAAAAATAATGCGCGCCTTCGTAATATTGCTCAAACGAACTCTGACTCCGGCGCATGGCTTTCGCCTCATCAAGCAATTGAATGCCTGCTTCGGGTCGGCCGGATAAGAGCAAGCACACCCCCTGTTTTCCCAAAGCGTCCGCAGTCTGCCAGCAGCCTGAAGACGTCTGGAAAAGGGAAGACGCCGACCCGAAATTGCCGGACTCGAAAGCCCGTGTTCCGTAGTATGAATAGAGCAGGCCCAGACTCTGGAGAACTGAACAATAACCGATGCTGCACGCAATCAGGCTGAAGAAACAGGCCAGCAGAAGAGTCTTTCGACGGTTCGGGCCGGAAATTTTTGGAAATCTTCGCCAAAGACGAATGGCCAAAACGGAGATGATTAGCAGTGAAACATACTTGGCGGCTTCCCAGAGCAGCAATTTAATCAAAACTATGTAATCGCCCATACTCGGCATAATTGTCCTGCCATTTAAGGTGGCTTTACCCCCTTGGTCTGGCGATCAAGGCATTAGTCCTCGTCGAACTTCCGTTGGATGAGGGCTTCGATTTCCGCGATGGCGGCATGGGCGTCCGCGCCGCGAACGTGCAGGGTCAGTTTGCTGCCGGGGCCGGCGGCCAGCATCATCAATCCCATGATGCTTTTGCCATTGATCTTTTCCCCGTCTTTTTCCACGAAAATATCGCAGGCAAACCGGTTGGCGGTCTTGACGAACAGGGCGGCGGGCCGGGCGTGAATGCCCAATTTATTGGCAATTGTGAGCTCCTTGGTGAGAAACTCGCCATCCGTCAGTTTTTTCGCGCTCATCGGTTTGTTCATTTTACACTAAACAATGGAAAAATAAAGGGCCACGGGAACTTATTTTGCCGGCGACAGGCCCTGGTTCATGTGGGCGATCAGACGATCGTTCAATTCTTGCGCGGCGTTGTGGCCGGACATTTTCAACTTGGTCTGAAACGCGGCGACCTCAATGAGCCGCGCCAGGTCGCGCCCGGGCCGGACCGGAATGAGGATGTGCGGGATGTCCACGCCCAGAATCTGCTCGAATTCCTGTTCCATGCCAATCCGGTCCACGTCCGCGACCTCGTCCCATATCTTGAGCGTGACGATGAGGTCCATGCGCTTTTTGTTGCGGATGCTTTTGATGCCGAACATTGCGGCAACGTTGATGATGCCGATGCCGCGGATTTCCATGTGATCGCGTGTCAATTCCGCGCAGGTGCCCACCACGTCGCGGCCGTCCACCAGGGTGACCTTGGTCACGTCGTCGGAAACCAGGCTGTAGCCCCGCTCGATGAGGGCCAGGACGGCCTCACTCTTGCCGATGCCGCTTTCGCCGCGGATCAGCACGCCCACGCCGAGGATGTCCACCATGCTGCCCATCTCGGAGCCGCGCGCCGCGAACATCGTTTCGAGCTCGAGCGTCGCGGCATTGATGAATTTCATGGTGACCATCGGGCATTGAAAGACCGGCACGCCCGCCTTTTCGGCGGCGGCCAGAAATTCCTTGTCCGGGCGGAAACCGCGGCTGAAAACGATGCAGGGGACCTTGAAGGCGAAGAAATGCCGGTAACGTTTGGCGCGTTCCGAGGCTTTGATCGACCGCAGGTAATACACCTCTGCGTTGCCGAAAACCTGCACGCGCTTATAGGCGAAATAACGGGTAAACCCGCTCAACGCCAGGCCGGGGCGGTTGACGGTCGGTTCGCGGATGATGCGCTTCAGTCCGTGCTCGCCCGCCAGCAGCCGCATTTGCAGCGCGCTGGCGTGGTCCCGGTAGAATTGTTGAACGGTGACGGTTTGGCGTTGCATGTTACAGGTTAAATTCCGGTCCCAGGTAGATTTCGCGCGCCTTCGGGTCATTCGCCAGAAATTCCGACGCGCCTTCCACGAGCACCTGGCCCTTGTGAATGATGTAGCCGCGGTCGATTAATTTCAAGGTTTCCCGCACGTTGTGGTCGGTGATCAAAATCCCCAGCCCGCGTTCCTTCAACCGCCGCACAATTTTTTGCACCTCATAAACCGCAATCGGGTCAATGCCGCTGAACGGTTCGTCCAGCAGCATCAACCGCGGGCTGGTGACCAGCGCCCGGGTGATTTCCAGCCGCCGTTTTTCGCCGCCGCTGAGCGTGTAGGCCTTGTTTTTGGCCAGCGGCGTCAAATCCAGCTCCTCCAGCAGATACTTCAATCGCACCTGGCGTTCGTCCCGCGACAGGATGCAGGTCTCCAGGATGGCCAGGATGTTTTGCTCGACCGTCAGCTTGCGGAACACGGACGGTTCCTGGGTCAGGTAGCCGATGCCCAGCCGCGCGCGCCGGTGCATGGCCAGGTTGGCAATGCCGCGGCCTTGAAATTTCACTGCGCCCCGGTCCGGTTTCACCAGCCCGACCACCATGTTGAAGGTGGTCGTCTTGCCCGCCCCGTTCGGACCGAGCAGGCCGACGATTTCGCCCGCGCCCACAGAGATGGACACAGCGTCGACCACGCGGCGGCCATGGTACGCCTTCACCAGGTGCTCCGTGGTGAGCAGCAACTCGTTCGAAGCTGGCGCGGGTGTTTCCATTTACGGCTTGCTGGTGTCAGGGGCCGGGACCGGTGCCGGTGGGGAATTGGTTTTGTCCGCCGGCGCGGGCGGCGGATTGGTGGCCGCCGGAATGCCGCTGAGATTCTGGCGGAAGATCATTTTCTGGTTCGACGCGCTGAGGTGATTGTTCAGGCGGTCCCAGACAATCACATCGCCGGTGAGGGTGCCCTGGGCGTTTTCCACCTGCGGTTGCGTCTGGCCGGTGAGGGTGATGGTCTCGTTGGTCACCCCGCCCTGTTCCGAGTAAATGTAAACCGCCTTGTCTCCGGTCGCCTGATTGGTATGGCCCTGGTTGTCCTGGAAATCAATCAGGACGTTCGTTTCCGCCACGATATGGTTGACGTGCTCGCCCGCCCTCGGCACATCCGCGACCAGTCTTTCACACCTCAGTTTCATCTGCGGATCGTCCACCTGCACGTGCCCATGATAGGTCGCCTCCCGCCCGGCCAGGTCAAAATCCGCGCTGTCTGAGCTGACCAGCGTCGGGCCGCGCGACATGGGCAGGGTACCGGTCGTGTTCGTTTGCGCGTGAACGGTCAGGCCGCCCAGCAGGGTCATCACAATGAGGCCGAAGCGTTTCATGGTTTGATGCTCGTTTTGGCCCCGGCTTCAATCCGGGTGCGCACGTTATTGGAGATGGTGAGGAAGTAATTGGTTTGCCGCCACAAAAAACCTTCGCCCTCCACCCGAAAGGTTCCGTCGCCGTTCCGCAACTGCAGGGGACCGCCTGACCGTGCCGTGCCGCCCAGCGTGTCATAAATGCATTCCGGCGCGGTCACGACCCGTTCGACTCTCCCCTCGAGATCGAACGTTTGGAGCTTGAATTGTTTGATGATGAGCAGTCCGCCGGGCTGCGGCAGCGCCTCGGCGCCGGACAAGATGTATTTGACCCGCTGCTGGTGCGGCGGCTCGTAATATTCGGTGGTGGTGAAATCCGTCGCATGGCCGGTTTGTTGGGCGCGAACGCCCAGGACCACAGCCAGGGACAGGACCGCGCCGGCGGCCAGCCAGCCCGGCTGCCACGTTCGGTTTTCGGTTTTCATGCCGCGTAATGGTCCACGAAAAATTTCCATTTTCCCTGGGCTTTCAAAATCAGTTCCACCACCTCGCGGATTGCGCCGTGGCCGCCCGCGGCGCGCGTGACCAGGTGCGCCGCGGCCTTCGCTTCGCGCACCGCGTTGGCAACGGCCACCGCCAGGCCCGCGCGGTGCATCGGGCCCAGGTCCACGATGTCGTCGCCCACAAAACAAACCTCGTCCCAGCCCACCCCGGCCCGGGCCAGGATTTTTTCGACCGCGGCGACCTTGCTGGTGCGATCTTTTTGTTGGATGAGAAAATCGATTTTGAGTTCGCGCGCGCGCATGGCCGTCGCCTTCGATGGCCGGGCCGAGACCCAGCCGATCTTCAGGCCGGCGCGCCGCCACAGCACGAGCCCCAGGCCGTCCTGGATGTGGAATTGTTTGAACTCGGCCGCGCCGCCGATGAATACCGAACCGTCGGTCAACACGCCGTCTACGTCGCACAGAAACAGCCGAATGCGCTTGAGGCGTGCATTTAAATGTCGGGAAATTTTTGCGGGCATGAAGATTAAAAAGTGGGAACATTCAACGCCCAATGATTTTCTCCCGGCACTTCCATTGGATGTTCGGCGTTGAATGTTGAATGTTTGTCATTTCTCCACAGCGCAGAAGATCCTTTGCAGGCTTTTCAACAACGCGGGCATTTCGGCCAGCGGAATCATGTTCGGCCCGTCGCTGAGCGCGCGTTCCGGGCGCGGATGCGTCTCGATGAACAGGCCGTTGGCGCCGGCGGCCAGGGCGGCGCGGGACAGCACCGGGGCAAATTCACGCTGGCCGGAGGACCGGTCGCCGCCGCCGCCCGGCAGTTGTACGGAATGGGTCGCGTCAAAAACCACCGGAAAACCGAACCGCTGCATCATCGGGATCGAACGCATATCGGCGACGAGATTGTTGTAGCCAAAGGTCGTGCCCCGCTCGGTGAGCAGGATTTTTTTTGCGCCGGCGCGCCGGGCTTTTTCGGCGACCTGGCCCATTTCCGTCGGCGAAAGGAACTGGCCTTTTTTCAAATTGATGATCTGGCCGGTGGCGGCGGCGTCTTCAATCAAGTCGGTCTGGCGGCAGAGGAACGCGGGGATTTGCAGGATATCCACGACTTCGCCCACCACGGCGGCGTGCGATTCGTTGTGGATGTCCGTGAGCACGGGCACTTCCAGTTCCGCCCGCACTTTGGCCAGCACCCGCAGGCCTTCGTCGAGACCCGGCCCGCGAAAGGATTTGGCCGAGGTGCGGTTGGCCTTGTCGAAACTGGCCTTGAAGACGTAAAAGATGCCGAGCCGGGCGCAGGTTTTCTTGAGGGCCGCGGCGACCTGCAGGCAGAGTTTTTCGTTCTCAATCACGCAAGGGCCGGCGATCAAAAAAAGCCGGTGGGGCGAATTGAGGTTTTTCCAGATGGCCGCGTCGCTGAGCACCCGGGAGTTTTAGCAGTGACGGGAAGGAAAGTAAATGACCGCCAGCCTCAAATCACGGTCCCATGCGGGATGGTGGCGCTTTTGGGGATGATGACGATGCCATCGCGGATGTAACACAGTTCGTGGTCGAACTTTTCGGGTTTGCCGGCAGGGGAGATGACGACGTTGTTCCCGATGCGCGCGTTCTTGTCGATGATGGTGTTTTCGATCTTGCAGTTCGTGCCGATGCCGATGCGCGGCTTGCCTTCACGCTCGTGCTTGGTCACCGATTCGTCCGATTCGTAATAATCGCTGCCCAGGCCGATGACCCGGTTCAATTCCGTGCCGGCGCCGACGACGGTGCGCAGGCCGATGATGCTGTTGGCGATGCGCGCGTGGTTGATGATGCAGCCGTCGGCGACGAGCGCGTGGTCGATCTGCGCGCCATTGATTTTCGAGCCGGGGAGGAAACGCGGCCGGCTGAAAATCGGCGAGTTCATGTCGAAGAAATTGAACCGCGGCAGTTCCGAAACGAGGTCGAGATTGGCTTCAAAGAACGAACGGATGGTGCCGATGTCCTCCCAATAGCCTTGAAAAACATAGGAGTAAACGCGGTGCGTGCTGATCGCGTGCGGGATGATGTGTTTGCCGAAGTCGGGCAAGGGCTGGTCCAGCAACTCGCGGATGAGCGAGCGGTTGAACACATAAATGCCCATGGACGCCAGGTATAATTCGTCCCGCGCCGCCGGGCCGGTAATATCCAGTTTCCCATACCATTTCGGGTCCAGCCGCAGGGAATCCAGCACCGCGGCCTCCTTCGGTTTTTCCTCGAACCGGGTGATGCGCCGGTCTTCGGCGATTTGCATGATGCCCAGCGATTGCGCCTCGCGCCGTTCCACCGGGATGGTCGCGATGGTGATGTCCGCGTTGGTCTCGGCGTGCTGGGCGACCACGGGGCGGAAGTCCATCCGGTACAACTGGTCGCCGCTCAGGATGATCAGGTGATCGAAATCGTGATTGAGGAAGTGGATCAGGTTTTTCCGCACGGCGTCGGCGGTGCCTTCATACCACGAAGCATTGGTCAACGTCTGTTGCGCCGCGAGGATTTCCACGAAGCCGCTGGTGAACTGGTCGAACTTGTACGTCCGGGAAATGTGGCTGTGCAGCGAGGTGGAATTGAACTGCGTCAGAATGTAGATCCGCCGGAAACCGGAATTGATGCAATTGGAAATCGGGATGTCCACGAGCCGGTACTTGCCGGCCAGCGGCACGGCGGGTTTGGAACGCTCCTTCGTGAGCGGGAACAACCGGGTGCCCTGGCCGCCGCCCATGATGACACAGAGGACATTGCTGGTGTTGAGTGATTGGCGCCCGGTTTGTGACATATCCAATTTCTTATGGCATCATAACGCCGCCTGCCGCGTCAGGGCAAGCCGGGGATTTGGGTTAATGCCGAAGTCGGAATGAAGAATGAAGAAACGAAAAGCGGACCTCCTGAACTGTTTTTGCGTTGTTACTTCTTCATTCTGCCTTGGGAATGATGTAGGGCGCGAATTCGTCGTGATGATGCGGGGGGATGCGGACCTTGAACCGCGCCGCCGGGCCGCGGTAGCTGCGTGAAATGACCTGGCCCACCTGGTGCAGCCGCGCAATCACCGCCGCCTGTTCGTGCGGCACGCGCAGCTCCAGGAATTCGCGCTTGGGCCGCAATTGGGTTCCGATCTCCGCGAGCAACGCGGCGATGCCTTCGCCGGTCACGGCCGAAATGGCGACGGCATGGGGATGCCGTTCCTGCAGCCGGTTCAAGGCGCCGGCGCCGCCCGCCCCGTTCCCGTCGGGGTTGAGCCGGTCGATTTTGTTGAACACCATCAAAGTCGGCTTCTCGCCGGCGCCGATTTCTGCCAGCACGGCGTTGACCGCCTGGATTTGTTCCTCGGCTTGCGGGTGGCTGATGTCCACCACGTGCAGCAGCAAATCCGCCTGCACCACTTCCTCGAGCGTGGCCTTGAATGCCTCGACCAGCCCGTGCGGCAGTTTGCGGATGAAACCGACCGTATCCGTCAGCAACACATTCTGTTTGGTCGGCAATTTCAACCGCCGCGTGGTCGGGTCGAGCGTGGCGAACAAAATGTCCTTGGCCAGCACGTCCGCCCCGGTGAGCGCGTTGAGCAGGGTGGATTTGCCGGCGTTGGTGTAGCCGACGATGGACGCGAGCGGCCACTGGCTGCGCTGGCGGCCGGCGCGCTGGGTCGCGCGCTGGCGGCGGACGGTGTCGAGGTCGCGGGAAATTTTGTCAATCCGTTCGGAAACTTTCCGGCGGTCGACTTCGAGCTGGGATTCGCCTTCGCCGCCGCGCATGCCGATGCCGCCCGCCTGCCGGGACAAGTGGCCCCAGAATTTGGTGAGGCGCGGCAGCAGATGCTGGAGCTGCGCCAGCTCGATCTGCAGCTTGCCTTCGCGCGTGCGGGCGCGCTGGGCGAAGATGTCGAGAATCAGCGCCGTGCGGTCAAGGATTTTGCAGTTGAAGATTTTTTCCAGGTTACGGCTTTGCGCCGGCGAAAGGTCGTCATCAAAAATCACCGTGTCCACGTTTTGCCGCCGGCAGAATTCCGCGAATTCCGCCGCCTTGCCCTTGCCGATGAACGTGGCGGGATTCAGCGATTCCGTTTTTTGCAGGCCGGTGTCGATGACTTCGCCGCCGGCGGTGGCGGCCAGTTCGCCGAGTTCGGCGAGTGAATCGCGGATGGCCGAACGGTCGCGGGATTTGAGCTCGACGCCGACAAGGAACACCCGTTCCGGCCGGATTTTTCTGGTTTCAATGAGTGCTTTCAACGTCTTGCGAACGGAACCGCCGTCAAATTTGAAAATCCACCGTGGTGGCGCGGTCCCGTTTGCTGAGCACGCGCATGTCGAGGCCGTCGTAGATGACCAGCGAGTTCGGCGCCACGCTGTTCATGATGAACACGTTGCCGCCGATCGTGCTGCCGGCGCCGATGACCGTCTCGCCGCCGAGGATGGTCGCGCCGGGATAAATCGTGACGCGGTCTTCGATGGTCGGATGCCGTTTCTTGCCGCGCAATTGCTGTCCGCCGGCCGTGGATTTCGCGCCCAGCGTCACGCCATGGTACATCTTCACGTGGTCGCCGATGATGGCTGTTTCGCCGACGACCGTGCCGGTGCAATGGTCCACGAAAAAGTGCGTCCCGATCTGCGCGCCCGGATGCAGGTCCATGCCCGTGCGGATATGCGCCCATTCGGTCATAATGCGCGGGATGAGCGCGACGTCCTTCAAATACAATTCATGCGCCAGCCGTTGCACAGCGATGGCCTCGACGAAAGGATAGGAGACGAGCACCTCCTCCTTGCTTTTGGCCGCCGGGTCGCCGTCAAAGGCGGCTTCCATGTCCGTTTGCAGGATGCCGCGGACGCGCGGCAGGCTGCCGAGAAATTCCACCGTCAGGGTATGCGCCGCCGTGGTGATGTTCTGTTTCGGCAGGTGGGAAGGGGGGTTGTATTCGAGGCTCTTGCGGATTTCATCCTCCAGCGCGCCCAGCACTGAATCAAGCAGCTCCGCCGTGACCACCTTGATTTCCGATGAATGGATGAGCTTCTCGTCGAAGAAACCGGGGAACAGCAGCCGCAGCAGATCGAGCGTGATCCCTGCGATGGCGCGTTTGGACGGCAGGTTTTTGCCGTCCAGATGGTTGATGCCGCCGGCGCGCGCGTACGACGCGACGAGATCATTGGCAAGTTGGGTGACCGTTTCCACAGTGGTAAAATTACCACGAAGCCACCAAGACACAAAGACTTTGTACCGGCGGGCCGGAAGGTTCAAACCCTCAATTTGAAGGGCCAAAAAGGTTGCCGATCAATTCCGGACGGCGGGACACGGCCAGCAGAGGATACGCCGGGCCGCTAGAGAAATATTGCGGATCAAACCGCCACAACCAGAGCTTGCCATCCGCCGCCAGGGAGACAATGCCGCCCATCATTTCCCCGACGGTCAGCCAGTCCGAATTGACGCCGAGGCGGACGGGCGTCGTATTTTTAAAATCAAGCAAGGCGCTTTTGTCCTCCCAGCTGGTCCACCGTTCCCGTTTAAACGTCCACAGCCATAGCGAACCATCGCGTTTGAGTGTGACTATTCTTCCTCCGGAACTGGCCACCCCCACCCAGTTCGTTTCATTGCCGATCGGCAAATCGATCGCCTCCCAGTGCATCGCACGTGAATGATTGTTCCAATGTTCCGACGCCACGATGCGAAAAGTTCCGTCTTCACGGATGCCCACACGGAACGGATAACAATCGGATGGTCGCACAATCACCGTGTTACGCTGGTCCGTATATTGAACGCGGTCCAGGACCACATTGCTATCCAGCGCCAGTTTCGTGTTCTGGTCCGAATACGGCGGGTAGGCCCACATTTGCCCGCCAGTTTGGCGGAGGAAAGTCCGGCTGCCGGCCGAAAAGATTTCGGACCAGTCGGAATTGGTTCCCAGGCGTTGCGGTTCGGAGGCGCGCAGTCCCGGCCAGGCCCAGTTTTGGATGCGGCGGATGCGATTGGTTCCCCAAATTCCCCATCGCCATAACGTACCGTCGGTTTTCAGCAGAAACGGACCGGGGAAGTTCACCACGACATCTTTCCAGTCCGAGTCCTTGCCGAACCTGACGAGTTTGGTTGAAGCGGGTGCCGGGTTTTCGCCCAGCCCCCAATGCACCAGCTGGCGGGCCGGTGTTTCCGAGACCCACAGGCTGCCGTCGCGTTGCAGGCCGACGATGTCCCGGTAGCAGTCCGCCACGGCGGTCCAATTCGTCCCGTCGAGAAACCGGCCGCCGCCGAAAAATGCGTTTTGATAAAATTCACTCGTGGGCGCCCGGTCCCCATTTAACTGGTCCGACCAGTAACGATTCAACCAGACCCGGCCGTCCGGCAGGAACACCGCGAGGTCACCGATATTATTGATGCGCAGGCGGATGGAGTTCTCCAGCCGCGCGGCGCCCGGCGGCGGTTCCAACGGAGTCAGCAGTTCCCACGCGCGATGATAAAGCGCGGTCGTGGCCGTCACCACCAGGGCCAGGGAGATGGCCAGGGTGAGCAGGTTCCTTCGCCATACATCCCAGCCGACGAGCACGCGCTTGAAATTCCAGAGGGCCAAAGTGGCCAGCACCAACACCATCACCGGCACACCGATGAGATAAACCAACCAGCCGTGCCATAGCGGATGATTGACGAAACTTTCGGGCCGGACCGCCGCGAAAAGCAGGAACCACGTCAGCAGGGTTCCCAGCACCGCCGGGCCGAGCGTCTGCAGCGTGTTGCGCGCGAGCGTCGAGGCATAAAATGCCAGCGCCGCGACGCTGGCGGAAATCACGGCCAGGCAGCAAAACGGCAGGAGCGGGGATAACGAAGCCAGTATGTACAACACCGTCAGCCTGGCGATTCCGGCTATCGTGGTGCCGTAAGAGCCGGAATGGTTGACATCGGCCAGGATCCGGCTCGCGTTCAGATCGAGGTCGGGCAGGATTCTTTTTCCTTCCAGCAACACCGGCATCAGCGTTCCCAGCAGAACGGCGAGGGACAGGGCAACGAACAGTTTCACGACGAATTGCGTGCGTCGTTTGGCCGGCAGACAGAGCTGGCTTTCCAGCGTTCCCATTTTCCGTTCCTCGGCCACGGCGGCGCAACCCACCAGCATGGGCATCACCAGCCACAGCAGCCAAAAAGTATCGAGCAGGAATCGGGGCGTTGAATTGAGCGGATAGTGTCCGAAGGTTCGCGTTACGATGACGCCGAGGTGGAGCAGGGCCAGCACGCCGGCCATCAGGAATTGCGATTGATGCAACTGCAGTTCCTTGATGAACAAAGCCGTTCGCGGGTGGCCTTTCCGGCGAGGCAGGGTCGTCAACGAGCCGAGGTCAAGCTGGTTCTTTGACTCGCGAGAACGCTCACCCCACCACTTGAGGCTGCGCATGGTTGGCATGGTGATCGCACCACCCGCCCATTGCACATCCTGTGCCCGCAGGAACAGCCGGCGCGCCAGCAAAAAACCGGCCAGTCCATAAACCCCGAAGACGATGGTCATGACCCGGACGACGGTCGGGTCGGGATAATCGTCGAGAAGATTTCCGATGGTCATGAATAACGCCGCGGGCACCAGCAAGGTGAACCAGAATGCCGCCGGCATCTGCCGGAATAAAAGTGTCGTCCAAAGCCCGCCCGAATACATGGCCAACGCAAACAGGCCGGTACCCAGGCACACATCCTGCCACGAGGCCCATCCCGCTTCTTTCATCGGTTCACGCAGGCCGTAGCAAATGCACCAGGCCAGCCAGAGGCTCAGGATCGCTCCCGCCAACAGCAGGGTTTTTGTCCACCAGAGGCGGGTGCGTGAGACGGGCTGGGCCAGCAGCAGGGAAAAGGTGCCGGAGTTAAATTCGCCACCAAATGATTTAAGCGCCGTTAACATCACCGTCACCGGCCCAAGTAAAAAAAACAATACGGCCAGATTGGCACCCAAACGGAGCGTAAGACTGGAATGTTCGGGCATTTCCGGGATCAACCATACGGAAAGCGCCAGCAAGAGCCCGGCCAGCCAACCGGGCAGCAACAGCCGGATTTCTTTTTTGACGAGCGCGTTCATCCGTTGGCTCTTTTCAGGGTGTCCGAGGCAACGAAAATTTCCTCCAGGGACAACGATTCACACCGCAGGTCCTCCGGTTGATGCGCCCGGAGTTTCGCCAGCAATTGCTCGCTGTTGCCGTTGGCCAGGATTTCCAGTTCCCGGCCCGACTGGCGCGCCTGCAAGGCGCCGACGAGGTCGAGTTCGGGAGGCGTTTGCGCAAAGCGCGCCCGGATTTTCCGGAATCGGTTGCGCGCGGCGTCCGCTTCCATCGTCAACAGTTCGCGGCCCTGTTCGATGATGGTGAACTCGTCGATCAGGCCCTCGAATTCTGCGATGAGATGCGTGGAAACGAACACGGTCCGGCTTCCCGGATCGCCCGATTGGTAGGCGCCGATGACGGTCTCGATGAATTCGCGGCGCACGATGGGATCCAGCCCCGAGGTCGGTTCGTCCAGCACGAGCAGTTCCGGTTCCGGACAAATCGCGCCGATGAGTGCGAGCTGGGTTTTCTGGCCTTTCGAGAGCTGGCTGGCCTTCTGGTTCGCGTCGAGTTGAAAGCGTTTCAGCAGGTCGGCTTCGATATCGCAATTCCAGTGTTGACGGAACGAGGCGAGATATTCCAGCGTGCCGCGCACGGTCATCCAGGGGTAAAACGCGACCATGTCCGGCACGTAGGCCAGCCGCGCTTTCACCGCCACTTCATTGCGCTGCGGGTCCAGGCCAAATACCCGTGCGGTGCCGGAGTTGGGCCGGAGCAGGTTCAACAGGCATTTGATGGTGGTGGTCTTGCCGGCGCCGTTGCGGCCGAAAAAGCCGTAGCATTTGCCGGGGCGGACGGTCAGGCTCAGGCCGTTGACGGCATCGAGCTTGCCGTAGCGGCGGGCCAGGTTTTTGATTTCGATGACGGGAGGGGCAACGTTCATGCGATTTTCGGGTTGAGGTGTTTGCTCGCGGGAGGAAAGGGGGAAACATCCAACATCCAACATCGAATGCCCAACATCCAATGAACCACACGGGCCGATGCATGAAACGTTGGATGTTCGATGTTGGATGTTGGGCGTTCGATGTTCATAACTCGGCGGGATCAGTCAGTTTTCCTCCCGTCAGCCTTGTGTTCGAAGTAGTCGAGCCGTTCCTTGACCAGCGCCAGGAACTTTTCGCGGTCCACTTGCAGGTGATGCGCCATGACCACGGCCTCGTCAACTTCCGCCGCCAGCAGTTTCTGGCGGACCTGTTTGTTGAACGGCGAGTTGTTTTCCTTCAGGAAACAGCCTTTGCCGGGGACGGTTTCGATGACGCCCTGGTTTTCCAGTTCCGCGTAGGCCTTGGCGATGGTGTTGCGGTTGACCCGCAGTTCCTCGGCCAGGGGACGGATGGACGGCAGCGGTTCACCCGCCCGCAGCGTGCCCGCGGCCGCTGCGTAACGGATCTGGTCCACCAGTTGCAGGTAAACCGGCTTGCCGGACTTGAAATCGATCTGAATCATCATGGCCTTCTTCTACTGTCATAGAACACTATGACAGTTGGCGGCGGACGTCAAGAGGAATTTTAACATCAAACTTCAAAGGGCAGGGCGCGCACGGAGTGGTGCGCCCGGCCGAAGCTGGAAACAGGAGCGGGAGGCTTATCAAGCGACCTGCAGCACCGCCTCGACCACGCGTTCGACGCTGACGCCGTTCAGGCAGCGGAAATCGATGGGGCATTCGCGCAAAAAACACGGCGAACACTGCGCATCGGACTGCAGCACCCGGTGCCGCGGATCGCCGGGCAGGCCCGGACCGGTCAGTTCCGGCGACGTGCTGCCGAAGGGGACGACGACGGGGGTGCCTAGCGCGGCGGCCACGTGCATGGGGCCGGAGTCGTTAGTGAGCAGCACGCGGCAGAGTTTCAGCAGCGCCATCAGTTCGCGGAGGGAGGTTTTTCCCGCCAGGTTCCAGATGGCGGCGGGTGGACTGGAGATGGCGGATTCGATCCGGCTGGCCACGGCTGTATCAGCGGGGCTGCCGAAAACCAGCCAGGTGCAGTTCGTCCGATGTTGAATTTCCCGGGCGGCGGCGATGAATTTTTCCACGGGCCAGCGTTTGGCCGGGCCGTATTCGGCATTGGGATTCAGGCCGAAAATCGGTCCGGGAACTTTCAGCAACCCAAATTTTTTCCGGGCGGTTTCAACCTCGTCCGGCGTGACGAATAGTTGCGGTGACACCGGGTCCGGGTTTGCGCCCAACGTGGCAACCAGCTGCAGGTACTCGTGAATCTGGTGGGCGGAGGGCGGGGGCCGGCGTCCGGGATCCGGGGGCCGGGCGATGAGTTTTTTAATCTCGTCCACGGACCGTTTTTGCATCGGCACGGCTTCCGGCCGCGGGGGGACGGCCCGGGTCAGGAAGAAATTCCGCCAGGGACGGGCGTAACCGATGCGTTGGGGAATGCGGGCCAGCCATGTTTCCAGGGCCGAGCGCGGCGAATTGGGCAGGACGAAGGCCAGGTCAAATTTTTCCAGGCGCAATATTTTCCCGGCGAAAAACACGGTGTCGTCCGCTGCGAAGGAAAGGATTTCATTGATGGCCGGGTGATGCGTCCACAACTCTTTTAATTTTTCCGGGGTGAGCAGGGCGATGTGCGCGGCGGGGAATTTTTCGCGCAGGCGCAGCAGCGCGGGCGTGGTCATCACCGAATCGCCCAGCCAATTGGTGCCCCGCACCAGGATCCGGCGAGGATCGGGGATGGAAGATGGAGGATGGCTGTTCATGGCAGTTTTTCCATCTGCTATCCTCCATCCACCATCTTCGCTTTTTGTGCGGCCGGCCCCGGCTTCCAGCGTTTGTGGACCCAGAACCAGTTGGCCGGGTCGCGGCGGACGGCGGCTTCGAAAGCCCGGTTTACGTCGCCCATGATGGCGGCAACGGACCGCGGCTGGCCGTTTTCGCGCGTCGGGATATCGGCGCCGACCTCGATCTGCCAGTGAGCCAGCCCGACGCGATAGCAAATCGCCGTGTACAAGGGACAGTGATAGCGGAGCGCGAAAATCGCCGGCGCATTCGAGGTGGAACATTCGTGTCCGAGGAAGGGGAGGCGCAACTGGCCGTCGCTCTGGTCCGCGAGCAGGCCGAGGAGCAGGCCCGTATCCGTCATGCAGGCCCGCATGGCTCGCCCCTCGGTGCGCCGTTCGAAGAACCGGCAGTCCGCGGTTTCGCGCAACGACTGCAGCAGGCGGTTGAGGGCAGGCTGGCGCAGGCCGCGGTAGGTGGTGGCATTCTTGAACCCGGGCACAAACTGCCCGAACCGGGCGTACAGTTCAAAGTTGCCGAAATGCCCGATAGCCACGATGCGGCTTTGCGGGCCGCTGTTCGCCTGGAATTTCAGGATTTTTTCCGCGCCGATGAAATCGAAGTGCGGGCGCATTCGGGCCGGACTCATGACCGCTGTTTTGACGGCGCTGGCGAAGTTTTCCCCGATGCGCCGGAAATTTTCCCGGGCAACGGCCCGGATTTCCGCCGCCGATTTTTCACCGCCAAAACACATCGTCAAATTGTTCAACGCCACGCGCCGGTGCCGGGCATCGAGCCGGAAGGCCAGCCCGCCAGCCGCCCGGCCGAGGCGTGCGACCAGGGTGAGCGGCAACGCCTGGATCACCGTGACGAGCGCCCGGACGGGCCAGTAAATCAGCGTGTCCATTTTCAGCGGAAACAGATTTTTCGGACGCAGTCCTGAAAGTCGTTCGCGCCGCTGAGGATCTGGATTTCGACGCGCATGAAATAGATCGGCAGGTCGCGCCGGTCGAGTTTGGGGAAACGCACGGCGTCTTTTTGCGTGGTGATGATGACGGTGGCCTGGCGTTTCTTGCCTCGGTTGATGACGTTGAGGATTTCCTGCTGGGTGAAGCGGTGATGGTCGGCAAAGCGTTTGGAATAAACCAGTTCGGCGCCAAGTTTCACCAGGCTTTGCTCGAAACTTTCCGGCTGGGCGATGCCGCTGAGCGAGGCCACCTTGTGCCCGCGTAAAATGTCGAGGTCGCGCCGTTCGCCGGTGAACACGTCTTCCAGGTACAGCGGGTGATGGACGCACTCGATGATGGCGGCGTCCGGATTCAATCGGCCGATGCGCTCGCGGAGTTCCGCCGTCCGGCCGTCGCTCTTGGTGATGAAAATGGTCTGCGCGCGGGCGAGGTGCGCCGGCGGCTCGCGCAGGGAGCCGCGCGGAATCAGGTGCCCGTTGCCAAACGGCTGCTGGCGGTCAATCAGCACGACATCGTGTCGACGTCCGCGCAATTTCCAGTATTGGAACGCGTCGTCGAGCAGCAGCGTGTCGCAGCCGAATTTTTCAATGGCGTAACGCCCGCTCTTCACCCGGTCCTTGTCCACGAGCACGACGACGTCCTTCAAGTTAGACGCGAGCATGTAAGGCTCGTCGCCGGCCATCTCGGAATCGAGCAGCAACGATTTGCCATCCGACACCACGCGCGGCGGGGTCTGGTCCTCCCGGAAAAAAATCTTATTGAACAGCCATTGGTGAAAGGGTTGGGGCTTGGAACGATAGCCACGGGAAAGAATCGCCACGTTGCGACCGGCGTCACGCAATTCGCGGGCAAATTTTTCCACGACCGGCGTCTTGCCCGTGCCGCCCCAGGTGAGGTTGCCGACGG